>NZ_JACJEN010000040.1:0-6357 GCF_014164075.1 Pseudoalteromonas sp. SG45-3
AATTTATGGGTTGCTAAATCACTCAGAATTTTCGGTATCTTCTTCCTGAAAAACCTCCACTGTTGGTGCATCGCAGGTTATGAAATCATGAAATTTTTTATAACTTATTTCTATCATACAACCTGACCTTACAATTACTGAATAACCAGATAAGGCTAAATCCCTTAATGATAAATCAAATATATGCTGACCATTTTGACTAGCTGAAAGATAGTAGTTTTTTAATATCTTCCCTCTGTCTGTATATTCAGCCCAACCAGCAATATGAAGTGCAACTTTATAAAATGGATGTGTTTCATCAATGCTTTTTGGTTCTTCTTTTATCGGTTCTGAAATTTTACCTTTGGTAGATGGTTGTGAAGATATAGAACTTTGCAAGTGGCCGTTAGGCACATTAGAAGTGCGAGGAACAACACCCCCGCTTGAAACAGAACTATCAGTTTGGTGTAAAGAATTATCTCTAACATTTTCTAAGCCTTGATTTTGATTAGCCCGTTTAGCTGTTTCACTCAAACTTTCACCGCTAGACAAAGCACCAATAACAACCATTAAACCAATAGGTATACATGCAATTGCACCCCAAGTAGTCCAGTTGTTATACCATTTTTTTACATCTTTTGATGTTGCTTCCTGAACAGATTTATTATTTTTAGTATGACTTGTATAAAAACGAAAATAACGAGATTCATACTTACGTTCATCAGTTCTATATACAGATGCGTTTGTAGTACCTACCCCATCATGAACTTTTAATATGTATTTATCGTCTTGACCCATGTGAGATTTTTTAATACAACGATATGACATTTGTATCATATCTTTTATATCTTTATTAACCTTAGCGAAATTCTGAGTGATTAGCATGATGTCAAAACCATAATGGCGATGCATGCTAAAAAACTCAGCCAATTCTTTTTCGGTTCCAACCTTAGGCATAGCCAGATGGCATTCATCTATAAAGAAATATACCTTTTGACCTTGTGAATTTTGCCATGCCTCAAATTGGAGGAAATGATCCTTTTTAGAAAATGGTCTTTGACCCCCATAGTTATGAAACTCACCATCAACAATTTCAATTAAATCACGGCAGTATTCACCATAAATCTCACAGAAAACATCAACGTTTAGAGGTAGATTGGTTACTACTTTGCGCCTATCTTGTGTAATTGTTGGGATGATATGAGTTACAACAGCCTCATAACTTTTTCCACCGCCTGGCTTACCTTGAATAGCGTTAATCATGTTGTTAACTTCCTAATCTAGTAAATGGTATTAATTGAAGAACAATTCTTATAGTTAAAGCAGTAACAATCATTGTTAAAGCTTGTGGAACACCTATTTGGTTAAGGAACCAACCAACTTCAGAAGGTATAGAACTGGTATAAGAGGTAATATCTAAACCAGAAAAATAAGTATCTACACCCTCCAAAGCTAAACGACTAATATTTAAAATGCTGTCGAACATCCAAATAGTTAAATCCTTATGCATTTCCTGAACAGATAGAACGATACTCCAAAGGAAACTTTTAAATTCATTCCAAGTAGTTGCAAACCAATCAAGCATGTTAACCCCCAAATATTATTTTGCGGCAAGTAAATGCAGCAGTTAAAAGTATGCAAAGCTTTAAAAAAGGAAGGATAACCGTCCAATCAAAAGGAATAACTTTACAACCCAAATCGACCATTACATTAAAGCAAATCTTCATATCTGGAGCAGAACCACCAGAAAAACTAAGTTTAAATTGCTCTAAAAATTGAAAAAGACCAGTTTGTAAAATAGCTTCACTTTGTATTTCCCAAACACCCTGAAAACCATTTTCATAAACTGACTCGTAAAAGCTTTGGGATTCGTTAGGGTTAAATTTATTTTCAACAGTTGTATTATTTTGCTTTTTTAACTCGTTCAATATCTCTCGTTGAAGGTCGGTTGACTCTTCAAGTTCTTCGTTAGATTTATCTAACTTTAAATTGCCCTCTTTAGTGAAGTCGTTTAATTCACCTATACCATCTCCAACAGTGTCCATTTCACTAACAATTTTTGTTGTATTTGATTTAATGGATGAAAGTAAGTCGTTTGAATTCCTAATTTCACCTGTAACGGTTTGTAGGTTCTTATTATTAAGGTCAAAACCTGAAACCATATTTGTATTGATAGCATCTAAATTTTTATTAACTTTGTTTAATGCACCTAATGAATCAGAACTAGTACTACCATCTGCAGGGGTTGGGTCTGGAGAAGGTTCAGGGTCTGGCATTGGCTGAGGGTCTGGTTCAGGTTCAGGGTCTGGGTCTGGGTCTGGGTCTGGTTCAGGGTCTGGTGAGCATGCAACTGGTTCAGTTGAACCATAAGAAACAGGCAAATAATAACCACCATTTGAATCAGTCTGAATTTCACATTGGCGGCCATCAGAAGCAGGAAAGCAAACACTAGTTGAACCCGTAGAGGTTCCAAAAACAAAAGGGTCAGAGTCAGTTGGTTCTGGGCAATCAGAGTCTATTATAGGTGGCAACTCTTTAGCACACATTATTGGTAAAGCATCATCTGAGGTATCAGGGTTTGGTACTTGTATGGTGTAGTTATCAAAACCAGTAGGAGGACAATAATAACCATCTTTTTCAGAATAACCATTGTAACTAACTGATATGTTTTTGATTAAGTTCTCTTCAGGAAACCAAGGTTCTTCACACCATGAGGCTGTGCAGGCGTAATTACCATAAAGAGAAAGAACAGGCTCACTATCGCCTGAACAAGATGCGCTAGAATATCTATAGCCAGAAGTGGCTGGGGGTAAAGGATAACTATTGGCGTAAGAAGCACAAGCCGTTTGTTCTGCTTCTGAAAGTGAATAGCCGCAACCTTCAGTACCATTTGCCTTTATACAAATTGTACCTTCCTGATTAGGATTTTTTAAATCTGACATATCAGGACCAAGTGATTCGGCATAAATTGCAGATACAAAAAAAGCGCTAATAAGCGCCAGTGTTAAAATTAAAAATTTCATTGGCAGCTAACCCCAACCAAAGTTACGACAAACAATAAAACCAGCTAAAGCCCCTATCATCGCTATTATAGTGAGGATAAGGGCGACAATTAAGCCGCCCATAAATTGCTCCTAAAACTAAACTCGGTTAACAGCACGTTTACCAAGTGAACCAGATTTAAAGGCCATTGCCACACCAACAACAATTACCATCGCGCCAGTAACGAATGCTGCTACTGTTGATAAATCTACCGCTGCAAATACATCAGTCATATCTTTATTCCTTAGAGTTTATTAATAACAAGTTTTGCGGCTTTTGCTTTATAAGACAAAAAACCGAAAGTAATAATCAGGCCAAAAGCCCAAGTAAAAGACGCTCCAATATCTAGAGCTGTTATCTCAATACTGGCAACATACGAAGCGGCCTCATGGCTAGGAACTAAAACAAAACCTTGGCATTGCTCTAATGTCTCAGTCGTTGGCGTTAATGTGCCGTCAGAATTAAGATAAATACATTGCATACAATTAGCCGCCTAACGAATCATGAAAGTGTTTTTTCAGGTCAGGGTCTAAAGGTATTAATTGAATAACTTCATTTTCAAAAGTTTTTTCACTAAATTCAAATTTAAGGTCGTAAGCTCTATCGCCAACAAAAGCACCAGTATCAATTAGTACATGTGCATAAGATGCGTTAATTGCAATTGGGTCTTTACCGAAAGGTGTACTAGTAGTTTTACCAGCGGCCTTACGATTAAATTTAGGCGCATCAACGTTATCCAATGGATAGAGAACTTCCAAAGTGGCGTTTTCAGCATGTGGATTTTTCGATTCAGGAAATCGAGTAATTGAGATACCAGCAATAACAATAGCCATTTTAATGACTCCTTAATTTAATATTTTAAATTTTGCACCTGAACAATCAGGACAAGTTAATTTTCGAAGTTTATAATCAGGAATTAATTGACCATGAACCCCAATGAAACTACATTTTTTGTTCAAACATTTAATTGGTTGCATATCACAATAAAAATTCATTAAGCAGCCCTTAATTGTTCAATTAATATATGTTTATAAATATTAGGAACGTCTAACGACTTCCCAGTTACGTATTTGTCAGGAACTAACAAACCGTAAACAGTTTGCATATTTCCCTCAGTAATTTCTAAAATGTCAGCAAGTGCCTTTCCGCACATACGGCGAACCCATTTAACACGGCTTGCTAAATCAATACCGGCTTTTGATACTTTTGCTGAACTGGATGTTTGAACGCCATCGGTATTAATCATTTGTTGTGAAAAATCACAAATACCCGCAAAGGTAGAATCAGGGTCTAGTAAACAATCAACAGACCATTTTTTTAATTCAACTTCGTTGCGGTACCAAACTAACGATTCGTCTTCGATACCTTGCTCTAATTTTTTATCATATATGCGCCAATAAACTGGACTGGTGCGTTTACCGACTGTGGTCATTTCAACATCAAACTTGCCATCAATAGTGAATGAATGACGAGGTGACATAGTTGGGTTAGGACCACCCTTTTTACGAGCAAACGCTTTTTGAAAGAAATTAAGTTCAGCGGCCTTGCAGTTAAAAACGTTGTCGAAACAATCGCGAGCAATATCAATGCGCGAAAGTGAGCTAATGCTTAAGACCTTAGATAACCAGTGATGTAAAATAAATGGGGTGGTGTGTGACCATAAGTGTTTGCAGCCCTCACCAGAAATTTGAAAATAAACCGTATCGCGCTGACCACCAATACCGACAAAACCAATTTGAGTGCCTTCACTTGTAACTAAGTTCATAGAATTATGATAACCGTGAAAGCCTTTATCTCGTGGTACTGATAGCTCAAAACCTAAAACGTAACGGCTAAAAACACGCAATGTATTAATATAAAAATCAGACATTCTTTCATTAATGCGTTGCTTTTGAGTTTCTAAGCTTTTAAGTAGTTGTTCAGGCGTTAAACCCTCAGTGTTAAATTCTTCTTTAATATTTGGTACTACTGGGAAAAGCGTTTGAGTATCTACCGTAGAACCAATAGAACCAGCGCGTTTACAATGACGTAAGTCAGCAAGCGGAAAGCTAAAAGAAAGAAAATCTATTATTGTTTGGTTAGCTTCATGCTTTTTAAAACGCTTAATACGATTGTCGATAAGGTTTTGAGCAGTATCTGAATATTTATAATGCATTAGATACACCCCTCAGCTACTAACTGGCGGTAATTAGAATCTGTAATCTCAACTGTTTTGCAATCGAACTCATGTGAAGCCCAAACACGAAACTGATACATGTTATCGAAATAATCATAAACGCGAGTTCCATTCAAATCGTAAGTGACTTGAACCCCCGCTTGCTTGTTATTTTCGAAATATATTTTCATTCCATGACCCTGAGTAAATTTGAATAAATGCATTCACCTATGCAGTAAAAAGATTTATACATTAATGCATTCATGAATGCAAGTATGAGCGCATAAATAAATTCAGGCATGCTATTATTCAAAAATTAAATAAAACAGGCTTAGAGCATGAAAAAGACAGACAGAACCACTATTTCAATTGCAATAGAGCGAAAAATGGAACTCGAAAGGAAGGCAATAGAAATATCTCATAAAACAGGTAAGCAAATAAAATGGACTGATGTTGTGCACTACATGATTAACAATTACCAAGCCATGGCAAAGGATGATTTAATAGAAGAAGAAAAAAAAACAGAGTAGTTATTCAGTGTGAACATAGGTTTAGATAGGAGTTATACCCCGTAATACAGTTACGGGGTTTTTTTTAGCATTGTGCTACAACCCTGCATTTTTTTAGAAATCTCCCCGCAAGCGGGTCCCCTCTTAAAAAATACAGTGTTGAATTTATAAAAGTAATTGTTTATCAGAGGGCGCGTTGCGCTAGGATATTTTTCCAAGCGGGACTGGGTTATTGGATGCGGCCATTTATCTAATGGTCTTTATATTAATTCTGTGTGTGGCCTTTCATGAAGCAAAGCTTCATAGGTTCCTATCATCAAGTCTCCAGTGGTACGTAATAATTGATTTTAATTATTACGTAACCTTACTATTAGTATGGTTATTTGCACTCCCCATAAATCACATTATGTTACGGGTTGCAGCCGCTACGCTTAAAAAGGCTTTTGCTGCAATTCGTGTGCGCTTACGCTATTTTGCACACGAAAAACCACAAACGCCCCGCCATTTAGATATTTTGGCGGGGCGTTTTCTCAACATAAAGTTTATGAATTTATGGGTTGCTAAATCACTCAGAATTTTCGGTATCTTCTTCCTGAAAAACCTCCACTGTTGGTGCATCGCAGGTTATGAAATCATGAAATTTTTTATAACTTATTTCTATCATACAACCTG
>NZ_JACJEN010000041.1:0-5748 GCF_014164075.1 Pseudoalteromonas sp. SG45-3
CAGTAACTCTAATCGCACCAATCGCGATGGATGAAGGTCTTCGTTTTGCTATCCGTGAAGGTGGTCGTACTGTAGGTGCTGGTGTTGTAGCAACTATCGTAGCGTAATTATTAGCCTAGCTAATTATTACCAAAAAGCCCGAGCTTAGTCTCGGGCTTTTTAATGTCTAAAATAAAGTACGATTTAATACCAATACGCTTAATTAAGTGATCTATTTTGAAGATGGAAAAACGTGTGGATAGCTAGGCAAAAAATTCGCTATTTAGTTGTTCTAATTGAGAATTTTTTAACATAGGTAGCGACACGTTTAGTCCCGCAAAATGATTAAGTATTATTACGGATTGGTATAACATGCCGCTTTAACCTTAGGTAAAGATACTTGGTAACAATACTCAAAGTATTATTAGTGGTATTACTAAAAACCCGAGCTAAGCTCGGGTTTTGATAAGTTATGAATGTGTCATACTTAGCTGAAAACTATTCAACATTTTGAATTTAGAGTAATTATTTAAATCTCAATTTTATCATTGGCTTATTGTAATTTTAGTGTGTTTATATTGCAGTTGGTAACCGCTATGGTAACCACTTGGAATAGGTTTCTGATAAATAGAGATTATTTTACTAAAGAGGAAATAAGCTTAAACTAGTAGCTAATAACACACATAAAAATTGATAAACTGTTTAGTTTTTGTATTATACACCCAATCATAATCAGATAATCAAGGAAGAGTGTTTTATGTAACCGCTACACGCATACCCTCATCCCGAGAGACCTCAAAATCCTTCACCATTAGAAATGGCTATTTATAATTATGAGTTAAAAGCTAAAGAGTTCCATAACAAGCGAATAGCTCAAAAAGGGCAGGCGAGTGAAGATCTTAAAAATAAGATGGCTCGTGATTTTAATCATTTGCAAAAAGAGAAAGAGAGAATTACTGCTCATGCTCGCTTACAAACTGATTTAAAAGAATACCGAGAGCTAAGTGCAAGCTCTACAGTCACGCAATTAAAACAAGAAAAGCACCATCCAACTCAAAAGCTTGCTCGTCACTTGGCTGCAATAGGGGAGCCTAAACCAACTAAGCTGCACGAGGCTCACCATATTATTTGTGGCACAGGGCAATACCAGTCAGCGAATATGTTACAAACAAGGCTTAATCTTCATCTGCATGGAGTTGGTATTAACGATCCAATCAACGGTGTATGGTTAATTAACTTTGAAAAAAATAAAGAGCAAAATTGGGATAGCCCAGCTTCGCCACCTCATCGAAAGCTACACAGATATAACTATGAGACATGGATTAATACTAACTTTGGTAATGGGCTACGCCTAAAGCTTTATTTTTGAATAGATTGAGAACCGTTAAAGTTAAAATAAAAACGGGTACTGTACCTGCAGGTTTACTTGAACCAAAAAATGAAAATTGGAAGGCTTTATAGTGACTGTATATCAAATTAAAAACGAAGCTTACACATACGACGTAATCGACTTTGATATTGTTGAGCTCTCAGAAACAATTTCGAAAAATAACGACCTTGATACAGATACTGTACTAAGGATGTTTATGTCATCCTCACTAAATAATATCGAATTTAGCCCTCTATGGCCTCAAGGGTTAAATTTTGACTATTTTGGTAAAGCTAAAAAGCAAGATTATGACATATCGCGGCTAGGTCATTTTTTAATAATGAAGCTGCCAGTATATGAGTTGTTAAAAGAGCGCTTAGCAAATTTTGGAGAGTTTTTACCCGTTAAAGCTGAAGGCAACAACATGATATTGTTTAACTTGCTTACCTTCGGGCAAGAGCAAAAAGACATGTGTTTAACCAAATACGAAGATGGCTTCGAAGACGGTTTAGAGTTACTTACCTTTGAGCAAGACGATATACAAAATAAACTGCTATTTAAATCTAAGCTGGAAGGTGCTCAAAAAGTTTATTGTACTGATGAGTTTAAAAATATTATCCAAAGTAACAACCTTAAAGGTTTAGTATTTGACGAAGACTTATTAGACCCGTTTGTTTAGTATCGCTCAACACAAAGGCGAATATATTAAGTAGCCAAAGAATCATTAATTGTGAATACAATACTTTCAGACTCTTTATAAAATAACACCCCTCCCGCTACCCGTAAGCTCAGCGCCCTGCGAGGGGGTAATTGTTTATAATGCATAGTAAAGCTGCGTACATAACCTTTGCCCCATAATTTTAATTTGTATATTATCTCAACTAATAAGAACAATGGATTAGCTTTATAGTAACTAACTAATACGGCTTGGCAGGGAATAGTATGTCGTTACCAGATTACCAATCATTCATGACCCTATTACTGCAATGCTTAGCTAACGGTGAAACAGTAAAGCTCAAAGAGATTGAAGCACACGTTTATCAAAGCATAGGCTTATTTGTAGAGCAGCTTAAACTGCGCATTCCTAGCGGCAAGTAAACTTATGCCTACCACCGCTTAAGTTGGGCTAAAACTTACCTTGTTAAAGCAGGTTTATTTGGAAGCTGTGGTGTGCCACTCATTAGCCATCCTCCGAGAATATATCTTCAATGGTATCCCAGTCTGGTAGAGAGTGTTGTTTTGAGGTAACTTCAAATTGTAAATCAACTGCATCAAGCAGTCGCTCAAATATATCGAATGAACCCATAAAGCGACCGTTCTCAATCTCGGAAATCGTCGTTTTATTAATTCCCGCGATCTCTGATAGCTTTTGTTGCTTGTAGCCTAAAGCTTTCCTGCTAGTACTTATTTGTTTGCCAATATCTGCTCTACTCGACATATATTCACTTATTTGATGTTAGCTATATAGCTAATAAAAATTATCAATATTTCACAGGCATTGCATTATTTATATAAGACGGTTTAGCTTAAAAAACCAAACCGCCAACCGTTGACGGTTACTACCAATTAAACTTAAAGGCTTTATTAATAGGTAAAAACTGTTTTTTTGCTTCTTTACTTTTATCTTTAAACCAGTCATTAAATAGGTCATTCATTGTTATAATAATGTCTGTCCCTGCCTTACCTCTTTCAGCAAGCGGATCTATACCATTTTTAATTTTTTGTTTGGTTTCTTTTACATTAATTGAGTTGTATGAAAATGGCTATCAAGGATTTTAAAAGTGGTTACGGTGATATCAAGTAGTTTGGTAACCACTTGGACACGTACAATAGGGGGCTAGTATGAACGGTAGAAAACAAAAAGCCTATAAAAATATAGGCTTATTAATGAGTTATAAACAACTTGAAACAGGCTAAAACGCTATTCTATGTTTTGGATCTGTTTATCGTTTTAAATTTAGATAATTCATGTATATCAAGGCCTGTAAGGTGATTTTTACCCGTTTCAAGCTTCTCTTACTCACCAGTGTACTCACCATAAAGAAATCGAAAAAAGTTATGAAAAAAATTAAAAAATGCTCTATTTCTAACTGGGAAAGTTGGGATATGGGAAACATAACTAACTATCTGCGTCAGTACAAACACAAAATGGTGAGCGCAGAGAGACATTCACAGACAGCAGGCAATCATCACGAGTGATCCAAAATTGTAACTTACTGCCTGCTTTAACCAGGTAACATTTATCGCTAGGTCGAACGTGTTTGAGAGTTGTGCGCTCAATCGGCTTTGCCGACCTTGCTATATCAGCAAATTCTACTTTTTTAGCCCTGTTTATAAAGTCCATATATTTCATATAAGCCCCTTTCGCTATGAGGTTGGTAAGTTTTAGGCGCTTGCCGCCTAAAGGCGCGCCATACCTCATGGCCAACACGCACTACGTAGAGAAAAGCCAGTCAAGCTAGAAATCGCCCGAAGGGTTGCGAAGCAAGGGGGCCCCGCTTGCGGGGTTCCGATTTATGGCTTTACAGGATTTGAACGAAGTGGTTTAGGGGAAGTTTACACTGGTGCTTTTGGGTGTGAGAGGCTACTCTAACCGCATAAGAAGTCTAAAAATATTGTGGATCATAATGAAAATATTAGCAGAGTTAAAGCAACGACTAAGTACCTGTGAGGACCCTATTTTAGGAGAGTTATATTCGCTAGCTTCTACAATTGAAACTGATTGCAGGCACCATTTAAAAAGAATTAGTGTTGTGCTACCTGAATTTGACTTGCATGATGAATCACATAGCGAAAAAGTTCTTAGCAATATTGAAAATTTACTAGGTGATGCTGGAATTCGTCGTCTCACCTCTTACGAGCTGTTTTTTCTTCACCTAGCGCCATTTTTACATGACTGTGCGCTAGCTCCTCCAGACTGGGAATTGAAACTTTTAAGGGTCACTGAGGGGGGGGAGCATTACCGTGATCCTTATTGCCTACTTAAACATGATTTAAAAGCTCCGCTAAAACTTTCGGAAGCTGTTTCTTTTATTGAAGCAAATCAGGGGCTGTTATATCAAAGCTTTGACGAGGTAAGTAAGTGGCGGTTTTCCCCTGAGACTCAAGAGCAGCTTCATGAAGAACTTGCTCACATTTTGGTCGAATACCAAGAGTTTAGAAACGGATCAAAGCAAACATTTAGTCTAATAAAGTCTCAAGATGAATATGAAAGGGAAAGTGAAGCTATTCGCTTTTCATTCATTCGTGCGAATCATCACTTAAGAGTTGAAAAATACATTACCAATCTATCACGCCTTTTTGAAGGACAAATTACCGGCAGGGTTTGGGGTAAAAAGCTAGCCTCAGATTTATCAAAGGTTTGTCGTTCTCATTGCGAAAATGTTTCTTATATTCAGGACTCATTAGATTCGGTTGCTCATTATCTAGGTGATGATACGGCAAACTTGCAACTCATAGCGCTTTTATTAAGGCTCGGGGACATTTTGCATTTTAGTTTTGATAGAGCCCCGCGAGTATTGAGAACTTCGAGAGAGTTTCAATCAGAGTACAGTTTTCAGCAATGGGCAATGAAAGATAATGGAGTAAATTATTCTATAGGTGAAGGTCTTATATCATTTAAGGCTTTTTGTGAGAGCCCCAGAGATTATTTCAAGGTTCATGAATACTTAGACTGGGTCGATCTGGAGATACAAAACTACTTCTTGTTCGAAAGAAAATGGCTTGGAAGCTATATTAAACTACCAGAAAAAGTTGACCGAAGTGGCATAAAAAGTGATGGAAGTTTTATACCTAAACACGGATTAAAGTTCACATTGAGCCAACGAAAAATACTGGAACTGTTAATGGGGGTTGGCTTATACAAGGATAAGTATGCATGTTTGAGAGAGTTGTATCAAAATTCGCTAGATGCATGCAGGAGTATGCAGGCTTCATCTACACAGGAAGAAGGGACCTTAAGATTTAAGATTGAATTCGATATTGAAAGAAAAGGAAGTGATACCTTCTTGATCTGCCGAGATAATGGTTGTGGAATGACCAATGAAATTATCGAAAACTACCTATTGAATATCGGAAATTCATACTATCGGTCGTCTGAATTCTCCAGAAGACAAGCTTCATGGAATAATAGCTTTACGCCCACATTGTAGTGGTCAATAAAATTTGGCCACAGTTTTAGAATCCTTGTATCTAATCTCAGATTCATTTGGCGCTAAACCGGCATTATAATGATGCGGTCTAACGTTGTTGTAATATCCGTTGATATAATCACTCACGCTATATTTAGCATCTATAAAATTTCCATATCCAACCTTTGGCATCCATTCCGTTTTAAAGCTTCTAAAAAATCGCTCCATTGGTGCATTATCCCAACAGTTTCCACGCCTACTCATACTTTG
>NZ_JACJEN010000042.1:0-3295 GCF_014164075.1 Pseudoalteromonas sp. SG45-3
AAACTGTCGCATAAAACGCGTTTGGCGTTGTATGGTTAAGCCTCACGGGTAATTAGTACAAGTTAGCTTAATGGCTCACACCACTTCCACATCTTGCCTATCAACGTTGTAGTCTTCAACGGCCCTTCAGAGACTTTAAAAGTCTAGTGAGAACTCATCTCGAGGCCTGCTTCGCGCTTAGATGCTTTCAGCGCTTATCAGTTCCGAACGTAGCTACCGGGCAATGCCATTGGCATGACAACCCGAACACCAGCGGTTCGTTCACTCCGGTCCTCTCGTACTAGGAGCAACCCCTCTCAATTCTCAAACGCCCACGGCAGATAGGGACCGAACTGTCTCACGACGTTCTAAACCCAGCTCGCGTACCACTTTAAATGGCGAACAGCCATACCCTTGGGACCGACTTCAGCCCCAGGATGTGATGAGCCGACATCGAGGTGCCAAACACCGCCGTCGATATGAACTCTTGGGCGGTATCAGCCTGTTATCCCCGGAGTACCTTTTATCCGTTGAGCGATGGCCCTTCCATTCAGAACCACCGGATCACTATGACCTACTTTCGTACCTGCTCGACGTGTCTGTCTCGCAGTTAAGCTGGCTTCTACCATTACACTAACCGTACGATGTCCGACCGTACTTAGCCAACCTTCGTGCTCCTCCGTTACTCTTTAGGAGGAGACCGCCCCAGTCAAACTACCCACCAGGCACTGTCCGTAACCCCGATTCAGGGGCCAACGTTAGAACATCAAAACTACAAGGGTGGTATTTCAAGGTTGACTCCACAACAACTAGCGTCGCTGCTTCAAAGTCTCCCACCTATCCTACACATGTAGGTTCAATGTTCAGTGCCAAGCTGTAGTAAAGGTTCACGGGGTCTTTCCGTCTAGCCGCGGGTACACAGCATCTTCACTGCGATTTCAATTTCACTGAGTCTCGGGTGGAGACAGCGTGGCCATGGTTACACCATTCGTGCAGGTCGGAACTTACCCGACAAGGAATTTCGCTACCTTAGGACCGTTATAGTTACGGCCGCCGTTTACCGGGGCTTCGATCAAGAGCTTCTCCCTAAGGATAACCCCATCAATTAACCTTCCGGCACCGGGCAGGTGTCACACCGTATACGTCATCTTGCGATTTTGCACAGTGCTGTGTTTTTAATAAACAGTCCCAGCCACCTGGTCACTGCGGCTCCCGTCCGCTTAGAGAGCAAGTCTCATCACAGATAGGAGCGTACCTTCTCCCGAAGTTACGGTACGATTTTGCCTAGTTCCTTCACCCGAGTTCTCTCAAGCGCCTTAGTATTCTCTACCTGACCACCTGTGTCGGTTTGGGGTACGATTCCATATAATCTGAAGCTTAGAGGCTTTTCCTGGAAGTATGGCATCAACAACTTCATCACCTTAGTGACTCGTCTCGTGTCTCAGTCTTAACAGCAACCCGGATTTACCTAAGTCGCCAACCTACTCACTTTCACATGGACTACCAACGCCATGCTTGTTTAGCCTGCTCCGTCCCCCCATCGCAATTATATCGAGTACAGAAATATTAATCTGTTTCCCATCGACTACGCCTTTCGGCCTCGCCTTAGGGGTCGACTTACCCTACCCTGATTAACATGGGATAGGAACCCTTGGTCTTCCGGCGTGGGAGTTTTTCACTCCCATTATCGTTACTCATGTCAGCATTCGCACTTCTGATACGTCCAGCATACCTCCCGGTACACCTTCAACCGCTTACAGAACGCTCCCCTACCACTCAGAATAAATTCTGAATCCGCAGCTTCGGTGCATAGTTTAGCCCCGTTACATCTTCCGCGCAGACCGACTCGACCAGTGAGCTATTACGCTTTCTTTAAAGGATGGCTGCTTCTAAGCCAACCTCCTGGCTGTCTGGGCCTTTCCACATCGTTTCCCACTTAACTATGACTTTGGGACCTTAGCTGGCGGTCTGGGTTGTTTCCCTCTTCACGACGGACGTTAGCACCCGCCGTGTGTCTCCCGGATATTACTTTACGGTATTCGGAGTTTGCAAAGGGTTGGTAAGTCGGGATGACCCCCTAGCCTTAACAGTGCTCTACCCCCGTAAGTATTCGTCCGAGGCTCTACCTAAATAGATTTCGGGGAGAACCAGCTATCTCCCGGTTTGATTAGCCTTTCACTCCTAGCCACAGGTCATCCCCTAACTTTTCAACGTTAGTGGGTTCGGTCCTCCAGTTGATGTTACTCAACCTTCAACCTGCCCATGGCTAGATCACCGGGTTTCGGGTCTATACCTTGCAACTATTCGCCCAGTTAAGACTCGGTTTCCCTACGGCTACCCTATTCGGTTAACCTCGCTACAAAATATAAGTCGCTGACCCATTATACAAAAGGTACGCAGTCACCCAACAAGTGGGCTCCTACTGCTTGTACGTACACGGTTTCAGGTTCTATTTCACTCCCCTCACAGGGGTTCTTTTCGCCTTTCCCTCACGGTACTGGTTCACTATCGGTCAGTTGGGAGTATTTAGCCTTAGATGATGGTCCACCTATATTCAGTCAAAGTTTCACGTGCTCCGACCTACTCGATTTCACTTAAAATGTCTTTTCATGTACGGGACTATCACCCTGTATCGTGGCACTTTCCAGAGCCTTCCATTAACACATAATAAGCTTAAGGGCTGTTCCGATTTCGCTCGCCGCTACTTTCGGAATCTCGGTTGATTTCTTTTCCTACGGGTACTTAGATGTTTCAGTTCTCCGCGTTCGCCTCGTTAACCTATGTATTCAGTTAACGATACCTGCAAGCAGGTGGGTTTCCCCATTCGGAAATCCTAGTCTCAAGCGCTTTTTACTAGCTTGACTAGGCTTATCGCAAGTTAATACGTCCTTCATCGCCTCCAACTGCCAAGGCATCCACCGTGTACGCTTAGTCACTTAACCATACAACCCAAACGGGTCTTTGTTTTGTGACAGTTTAACTTCGCCAGAAGTTAATATTGAATACTAAAGTAGATACCAATCAATCAACGTAAAACGTTAATCAAATGGCACTGAATGGTACTGCTACCATTCTTTTTTTACTTTTGAAAACTCTTGATAAATACAAAGTATCTATCAGAATTTTATTATCAGCTTTTCCAAATTTTTAAAGAGCATATTAATTAGTTATTCCGAAGAACAAGCACTAATTAACAATCATCTGTGTGGACACTACGAACAAATAAGTTCTAAATCGTATAAGGAGGTGATCCAGCCCCAGGTTCCCCTAGGGCTACCTTGTTACGACTTCACCCCAGTCATGAATCACTCCGTGG
>NZ_JACJEN010000043.1:0-2708 GCF_014164075.1 Pseudoalteromonas sp. SG45-3
CGAGTGCCCACACAGATGATTGCTTTATATTGTTAAAGAACGTTTTGAGTCGCTTTAGCGTCTCAAGGGATGCGAATAATACACCCTTTATTTTTCGAGTCAACACTTTGTTTTAAACTTTCTTTCGACAATTTAAAACCGAAGTTTTATTTAACTCTCTGAGTAGTTCGTGCCTTGCTATGCTTCAGCGTTTCCCGTCTCAGTGGGGTCGCATTATAGGGAGAACAGATTTTTACGCAAGTACTTTTTTAAAGAAAAAGTAAAAAAAGATGCTGTTCGGTCAGTATCTGAACTAAACCCCCTAAAACTGATAGTTTTGTAACCAAACGGTGCCTGTTATGGTACAAAAAAGACCTTGCTGATACACTCAAAGCTAATAACTATTATCTAAAAGGTACTAAATATGGCAATCCGTTCTTATAAAGGTGTAACTCCTTCGTTTAATTCGTCTGTTTATATTGATGAGTCATCAGTTTTGGTTGGTGATATTACTTTAGGTGATAATAGTAGTGTTTGGCCTTTAGTAGCAGCCCGAGGCGATGTTAACTATATACGTATTGGTAAACGCTCCAATATACAAGATGGCAGTGTATTGCATTTATCTCGTGCAACTAAAAGCAATCCAGATGGTTATCCACTTATTATAGGTGACGATGTAACTGTAGGTCATAAGGTAATGCTGCACGGATGTATATTAGGAAACCGTATACTTGTAGGTATGGGCGCTATTATTATGGATAACGTGGTTGTTGAAGATGATGTAATTATAGGTGGCGGCTCTTTGGTACCACCAAACAAACGCTTAGAGTCTGGTTACTTATATGTAGGGAGTCCGGCTAAGCAAGCCCGCCCTCTAACGGAGCAAGAACTTGCCTTTTTAAAAATATCTGCCGATAACTATGTATCACTTAAAGATGAGTACTTAGCTGAAATAGCTAATTTAAGTTAATAAACTTACTTCAATTTGGCCTGCCGAGTTATAGCTCTCTTCTTCGATAAGCTCCTCGGCACGTTCTTCGTAATCAAAACGATACTTTTCAAAATACTCTGTTGCGTGACTTTCGTCTGTTAGTTTAAGTGTATTTACTTCTATTACACACTCCACCAGCATGCCACTAACTTGTGCAAAAAATACTAACTGATGATCGGGCTCTCTAAACTCTAGCCTATCTATAAATTGTATTGCCTGATTCATTTAAGCGTTCCTTGTTTGAGCGCATCAACGACGGGAAGTATTTTTGGCATTTTATTACGCCATACATAATATGCTTGAGCAGCTTGACCAACTAACATGCCACTGCCATCTAAAAGCTTAGCGTTAATATTATGCTGTGCAACCCAATTCATAAAAATGGTATTTTGCAGTGAATAAAACATGTCATAAGCGACTTCACAGTTAATTATGTGTTTTTTATCAAGTGCTGGAAGTTCGTTATTCATACTGCTAGAGGTAGAGTTTATAATTAGTGAGTAATCGCTTACTGGTAAATCATCAAAACCAAAGCCAGATACTGGTCCATATTGGGTAAACAGCTCTGCGAGTTCTTTGGCTTTTTGTGCTGTGCGATTAACTATTATTATTTCCTGAGGGTTATGCTCTAACAAAGGTAAAATAACCCCTCGAGCAGCACCGCCCGCACCTATGATTAAAATGCGTTTATTAGTTATGGCTACTTCATTAGCGAGTAAATCATTTACAAAGCCCACACCATCGGTGTTATCACCGAGTAATGAGCCATCATCTCGTTTTTTTAGTGTATTAACAGCCCCTACTATTTTGGCTAATGGGGTAAGCTCATCAGCCATTGCATAAGCTTGCTCTTTAAATGGCATTGTAACATTAGCACCCACACCGCCTTGCTCAAAAAAAGACAATACTGTTTTTTCAAAGTTATCGATAGGTGCTAATATTGCGCGATAGTCGATTTGCTCACCCAGTGATACAGCAAATTGTTTATGTATCGCGGGGGATTTTGAATGTTTAATTGGATTTCCAAAAACCGCATATTTGTCCATTTTAAAGCAACCTCTTTGCAGCTATAAACTGCCTATTAACAATGATAAGTAATATGATTAAACGACTTTTTTCTAAATCTAAGCCGGCTCCCGAGCAACAGGCTCCTACTCCTGAAAAAACACCGTATGAAATAATAGGTGGAGAGAAAGGGGCGCGAGCTATCTCCAATCGATTCTACGACATAATGGAGTCAGATGAATACGCTAAACCGTTATATGATATGCATCCTCTGCCATTAGATCGAATTCGCCAAGTATTTTTTGAATTTTTATCTGGTTGGTTAGGCGGGCCAAACCTATTTACTGAAAAACATGGCCAGCCAATGCTACGTAAAAGACATATGCCTTTTACTGTAGATAAAGCATTGCGCGATCAGTGGATGTACTGCATGAATAAAACGCTGGATATAGAAATAGACAATCCGTTGTTACGTGAAGGCTTAAAGCAATCATTCTCTCAACTAGCAACGCACATGATCAATCAGCATTAAATTTATATTTAGCCATAATGCAAAAAGCCGCTTTACAGCTGTCTCTTATACACAAATCCCTGCTAAGAAATTAGCGGGGATTTTTTTGAACTAAATCTCAATGTCATGATCAGATCTTCAAATCTTGTTTGAGGGCACATTATGATTAACGAACATACTCATTGGGCAAAACAACAATTCGGTAAATCGGACTTAGGTGAT
>NZ_JACJEN010000044.1:0-2340 GCF_014164075.1 Pseudoalteromonas sp. SG45-3
GTAAGCGTCTAGCAAAGTGCACCTGCCAGTAATTCGTCAAACCGATTAAGCTATTTCTTAATTTCAATTAGGAGATAGCCATGAGAAAAACACGTAGCCTTGAGCAGTGGCGTAACATTATCGAAGAACAACAAGCCAGCGATTTAACTATTACTGAGTTTTGCCAGCAACATGCCTTATCTAAAACAAGCTTTTATGCGGCACGAAGTAAGCTTAATACTGAATCCAGTCGTTTTGTTCAAGCAAAAGTCACTAAACACGTCGCCCCCACTGAACAGCAACTGCCGATCATGCTTACTATCGGCAGCGTGAAAATTAGCTTCCCACCCACAATGCCTGTCGCTTATTTGAGTCAATTGTTGCGTGAGCTTGCCTTATGAAAATGTTTGTTGAACCCGCGCGTATTTACTTGCATCGTGACGCCGTGGATTTTCGAAAGTCCATTGATGGTCTGGTCGCACTCGTTGAAAGCGAGCTTGAACGTGACGCTTACACTGGCGCATTATTTTTGTTCTGCAATAAATCGAAAGATAAACTCAAGCTGGTTTACTGGGATAAAACGGGGTTTGCTTTGTGGTACAAGCGTTTAGAAAAACAAAAGTTCAAATGGCCAAGTAAAGTCAGTTTGCAAGAATTTGAACTCAGTCCTGGGCAATTGGATTGGTTGTTGTCGGGATATGATGTGCTTGGTCATGAAGAATTGCAGTATCAATCGATCATATTGACAGTAAATGATCGTTGCCACACCGCCTGCTTTATCTTTGCGTCAAACAAGAAAACAACGTCAAATTCTGTTAAATTGCGAACATGAAAATTGATGCACACTTACTTCCTGACGACCTAGAACAACTCAAGCGCATGGTGCTTGAGTTGTTCTAGGTCGTTGCTGAAAAAGATGCGCAAATTCACGAATTACTGCAAGCTTATAACGCGAAGCTTGCCAAAGAGTACGCGAAGAAATCTGAAAAGATGCCCGGTGCTGGAGAGCGCTTCAATGAAGCAGAAAACATTCTTGATGAACATGATAAAGCGCTATTGGCCACATCGCCCTTAGTAAAGAAAGAAAAAGCCAAACCGAAACGCCGGCCACTGCCAGCACAGTTACCACGAGTCGAGGTGGTTGTTGACCTTGATGAGGATGAAAAAGTGTGTGATTGCTGTCAAAGCCCACTTCACAAAATGGGTGAAAGCAGCAGTGAAACACTCGAATTTGTGCCAGCGCATATCAAGGTTGTCAAAACTATTCGCCCTAAATATACGTGCCGTCACTGTGAGCGTGAAGGGATTGAAAGTGTAGTGAAAACGGCAAAAATGCCCGCAACACCTATTCCAAAAAGTATCGGCACGCCCAGTTTACTGAGCCAAATAATCATGTGTAAATACCAGTTTGGCTTGCCGCTTTATCGCCAAGAAACGTTATTTTCTGATATCGGTATTGAGTTGAGCAGGCAAACCATGTCGAGCTGGATGTTACGCTGTGCTGAATTGTTGTCACCGCTCTATCAGCGTTTAAAAGAAATCTTGTTATCTCAAGCAGTTATTCATGGCGATGAAACCTCGTTAAACGTTATTAACGCAGAGAAAGCGACCAGCTATATGTGGCTGTACTGTTGTGGCGATGATAAGCCGGGTAAAGACACTAATATTGTCCTGTTTGATTATCATAATAGTCGCGCGGCCCACTGTGTAGTTGGTTTTCTTGACGGTTATCAAGGCTACATGCACGTTGACGGCTACAAAGCATACGAGCAAACGAAGGCAACACTGGTTGCGTGCTTAGCTCATATACGCCGTAAGTTCATCGAGGCCAAAGGCAATAATAAAAAAACCGTTAAAGCGGATGTAGCACTTAACCTTATTCGCAAACTCTATGGTATTGAGCAAGCCATCAAAGGTAAATCGGTTAGTGAAAAATTCACCGTTAGGCAGCAAAAAGCCAAACCAATCGTTGATGAATTGTATCAATGGTTACTCAAACACAAAGATAAAATCCCTCCCCAAATGGCGCTAGGGAAAGCAATTACCTATGCGATAAACCAGTTTGAGAAATTCAGGCGTTACCTCGATGATGGCAGGCTCAGTATTGATAATAACCGAGCAGAGCGAGCCATAAAACCGTTCGTAATAGGGCGGTTTTATGGCTGTTCTCAAATACCAGTAATGGCGCGCATGCCAGCGCCATACTCTATAGTCTTGTTGAAACCGCAAAGGCAAATGATCTTGTAGTGCATGACTACATCTCAATGTGCTTGCAACATATTGCAGAGCAGCCAAGTAACCTTGAGCCACTGCTACCTTGGAATATTAAGCAAGGCTAGGTGTCGTTAGCTATACGCTTAC
>NZ_JACJEN010000045.1:0-2022 GCF_014164075.1 Pseudoalteromonas sp. SG45-3
TTTGTACATTTGAAGAACAACAGCGTCTACTTGGTCGGATTCGCCTGCAACATTAATCAAATCAACCGAATCTAAATCGGCATCTGTTAGCTTTAACTTTTGATAATGCTCTTTCAAGCGACCGCCAAAAGCTATTAAACGTTTCCGCTTAAGTATGTCAGCAAGTTCAGAAACTATCTTTTCATCTGCGACATAGTAATCAGGGGATACCTTTTTAATGTAATCTGATGGCTTGGTAGCGTATTTGCCAACTTCTGCGGCTGCGGCCTCTATGGTTGAGCCTGAACGCTTAGGGTTAGGCTTAACACGTCTTACATCAACCTGTGTGATGTAATCGTTCTTCATGGCCACTTGCCAAAGCTCAAGCCAGCGTGATTGCTTTATATAATTTTGACCCTTGAAATACTTTTCAGGAACAGCAAGTAAAACATGGAAATGAGGGTGGTAAGTGTTAGTTTTTTTGTTATGGGTAATCTCTAAGGCTTTGAACCAACCCCATATGGCTTTTTTAAATTCAACCTTCCTGGATAAACTAGCCCAGGCTTTATTCATTTTATTTATTTCATTAGGTAAGTCATCAGCGGTGACATTAGGAACGGTGAGCGTTAAAAGTAAATATCGAGTGCTTTTAAACTCTGACTGCAAAGATAAACAAACATCTTTAACTTGATGAAATACAACCAGTGAACGCCTTTTTTGACAAGAAGGGCACATTCTATCTTTGCAAAAATAAGCTTTAATAAGTCTTTTGTCTCCGGTACTAGATACAGCAAAAGCTAAAAGCGAACCGCAATCAAGGATTTTATGAGATCGATTAGGGTGTGTGTTACTCATAGCATGTGATACGGCAGTGCTTTTAAGTTTAAAAGTACGCCAGTCGGTAGAATCTTGCAAAATCTCGCCCGAGTCATAGATAACGGGCAGGTCT
Source organism: Pseudoalteromonas sp. SG45-3 (assembly GCF_014164075.1). Lineage (NCBI taxonomy): Bacteria > Pseudomonadati > Pseudomonadota > Gammaproteobacteria > Alteromonadales > Pseudoalteromonadaceae > Pseudoalteromonas > Pseudoalteromonas sp. SG45-3. The sequence goes on from NZ_JACJEN010000045.1 coordinate 929, forward strand.
TCATATATAATTTTCATTGTCTTCTCTCGTGACTTTAGAAAGTTGAGAAGATGAGGTCTTTCAGTTGCGCCTTGGTCGGTAGCTTCTGGAGGATCATTGAAGGGGATGTGTTCGAGCACTCCCCTTTGTCCTTTCTCAGAGCCTAAAATTTTAAATGGCGTCTTAAGTATTTTTTTCTGTGGTATTTAAACCGCGAAAGTCTCAAATTCAATTAAACCTACCCCCTCGGGTAGAGTGTTAAATTTAATGTATAAACCCTTTAATAGCAAGGCTTTAGAGGGTGTTTTATATCTGTTTTCCTTCTGCGCGTTGTTTCTATAGTATCAAGTAAAGGATTTTGCTGCGCAAAACAGCCCAAAACAGCCTCCAAAATGACCCCAAAATAGTTACAGATAAGTGGAATTACCAGCACCTAAAATAAATAGGTTACGATAATCGGCATTATCGTAACTAAAAAAATGTTTATCAGGGGCGCAAGCGCAGGGTTAGTTTTTCCAAACGAAGATGGTTTATGGTTTCGGCCAGTTGGTTATGGGTTTTTATATTACTACTGAGTGTGGCCTAACGTAAGACAAGTCTTACAAGAATTACGAGCCTTTAATCAATCACGCTCATATTCCGCGGCAAGCGCTGGAGTTATGCGCGTGATAGATTAAAGGGAAAGAAATGCATTAGTAGGAGGAAAGTTGTTTGATAGTTTTCTCACACTTTGATATTTCATTTTTAAATTTTAATAACTCAGAATCTAATAACTCAGAATCAAAGGAGTTATATTTAATCACATGATTTAAAGCTTTTATCTTAGTTTCCATACAATCAATAATAATTGATATTTGCTGAGAATCAAAAGTAACTGTTAGTTTCATATTTAAGTCCGATCACATGTATTTATGTATTTATGTATCTATGGGTTCATGTATCTATGGGTACATGTAATCATGAGATATATTGCTTTAAACCTATATTCCATTTGTACATTTGAAGAACAACAGCGTCTACTTGGTCGGATTCGCCTGCAACATTAATCAAATCAACCGAATCTAAATCGGCATCTGTTAGCTTTAACTTTTGATAATGCTCTTTCAAGCGACCGC
>NZ_JACJEN010000046.1:0-2004 GCF_014164075.1 Pseudoalteromonas sp. SG45-3
ATTTATTGTTTCAGCCAATGCATTGTCATAAGAGTCACCCACACTGCCTACAGACGCTTGAATTCCAGCTTCAGCAAGTCGCTCAGTGTATCGTATAGACAAATATTGGCTGCCTCTGTCGCTGTAGTGAATTAACCCTTCGGGGTTGCCACGATGCCAAATAGCTTGCTCTAACGCATCAAGAATAAGCTCTGTGTGCATTGTCGTTGATAATGATAAAAATTAGAGCTTATGAAGAAGACTCTTTTTCTTTCTACAAAGATATTGTTAAGTCTAAAAGGAAAACAGAGGCAAATCCAGATCTTAAAGAAGAGCTTGCTGTAATTTCTGATACTCAATCACAATACTTTGAAGATTACGATGATGCAATTTGATATGGACTCGCTAGCTTTAATGCAGAGCATGCCATAGAGTGAGAATGATAAAGCTAATTTAAAATCTTTATATAATTATAGAAATAAAAAAATTAAGGCATTAAAAAATACTCTTACTAAACATCCTTATCATAGAGAACATATTTTTAATACTTGTCAAAATTGCACTATAAATGATGTTGACTCAATGGATCATGTACTAGGTCAGACGGAATTCCCAGAGTATTCTGTTCACCCTAAAAACTTATTTCCATGTTGTAGTGATTGTAATAGAAAAAAATCAGATAAATTTGTTGATGATAAAGGCTCACAGTTATTTTTAAATTTGTTTATAGATGACTTACCCAAATCACATTATCTTAAAGTAAGAATAGGGGATAAAATTAATGAGCAATGTAAGGATCTGGAAACCTATTTAGGATACAACCATCGGCAGGTAGTTATATATCGTGAACTAGCTGCTTCACAAGATTTCATTCAACATTGCATGACTTAATCAGAGTGGGGCAGTACACTTACCTCAAATAGGGGAGTACATTCAACTTTTAGCTAATATTTTAATAAATTACAATATTTACCGATTTTTAACTAAGTTCCCATTATTGGCTTTAAAATTTTGAATCCGTTTGGCTGTTGTTCATTATTATCAATGTAAAATAAGTACATAGATCAAGGAAATTAAATTACACAACATGTACTTTAATTCTCAACATAACTTATTGTTATAATTAGATTAAAAAATTAGTACACAGTAATCACCATAAACAATGTCTAGTATTGGACATAGTAAAGCTCTAATTATTTTAACACTGTAATTATTCTATGGTTGTTGGTTGCTATATCTTATTAAGGAAAAGTTATGAAAAAACTAATTATACTAAGCGTACTTGCTTTAACTGTTGCGTTAACTGGTTGTGCGACTACGGGTAGCGCATCACCAAGCGAAAAACGTTCACTTGTACAAAGTATGAAAGCAAACACGTTAGATAAATTATACGCTGAAAAACCTGATGTTAAAAAACAAATTGCTAATTCTGCTGGTTTCGCCGTTTTTGATAACGCTAACGTAAATGTTGTTTTAGCTAGTTTTGGTGGCGGTTACGGCGTAGTTAAAAATAATCTTACGGGTAAATCGACTTACATGAATATGGGCGAAGCCGGTTTAGGGCTTGGCTTAGGTGTAAAAGATTTTAATGTTGTAATGGTTTTTCATAACCAAGCTGCATTAAATAGATTTATTGAACATGGTTGGGCATTTGGCGGAAACGCTGATGCGGCAGCAAAATATGAAGATAAAGGCGGTGCACTGGTTGCTGAAGCAATTGCAGATCAAGTTACTGTATATTCTGTAACCGAAAATGGCCTTGCACTACAAGCTGTATTAAAAGGAACTAAGTTTTGGGTAGATTCAGAGCTTAATTAACCACCAAATTACTCTCCTAAAAGCGAGCTGGTTTGTAAAATCATGCTCGCTTTATTAAAACCTTCTCAATTTAACATAACGTAATTTATGGGTTGCTAAATCACTCAGAATTTTCGGTATCTTCTTCCTGAAAAACCTCCACTGTTGGTGCATCGCAGGTTATGAAATCATGAAATTTTTTATAACTTATTTCTATCATACAACCTG
>NZ_JACJEN010000047.1:0-1911 GCF_014164075.1 Pseudoalteromonas sp. SG45-3
TGATCTTGTAGTGCATGACTACATCTCAATGTGCTTGCAACATATTGCAGAGCAGCCAAGTAACCTTGAGCCACTGCTACCTTGGAATATTAAGCAAGGCTAGGTGTCGTTAGCTATACGCTTACGTAGCAGCAGGTAAATCATTCAGAGAAATAGCGAAGTACCTAAATTGCTCTTCTTAGACTACGAAACACCTGTGAAACGATTTAATCAGTGTACTGAATCGAGTGCTTTAACTCACAACACTTAGTTAAACTTCGCCAAAATGCTGAGAGCAAACATTGAGTTATTAATTTTAATAATTAGCTTTTAGCTAAATTAAAAAAAACTTTAAAGCTGGTAGTTTGATTATTTGAACTGACCTCTACATCACCACTGTTTGCTTGCGCTAGAGCTTTAACTATTGCAAGCCCTAAACCGGCTCCATCACTATGGCGTTGCCGAGACTTATCTGGTCGATAAAAGCGGTCAAATAAATAAGGTAAATGTGCAGAAGGTATTTTCTCGCCGGTATTACTCACACAGATACATACTTTTTCAACAGATGTTATTTCACTACTTACCGTAATTGATGACCCCTTCGGTGCATATCTTATAGCATTCGATAACAGGTTTGATAACAATTGACGAAAATGTAGTTTATCACAATAAAAACTGATGTTTTCACCTGCTTTATTAAGTATCAGCGATGATTCTTCAGCTAAAGCATCAAAATATTCAAACAGCGCTTCAATTTCTTCATGGCTGGATAAAATGTCTTGGGTTGGTTTAATTAGGCCGTTTTGGGTTTTTGCCAGCCAAAGCATGTCACTAACCATCTTAGTTAGTCGTTCCAACTCTTCTAGATTAGAAAATAATAACTCTTGGTACTCTTCGGATTGCCTTTTTTTAGATAGGCCAACCTGCGTTTGAGTTATTATATTGGTAAGAGGTGTGCGTAGTTCATGAGCAATATCACTAGAAAAATTTGATAGCCGGATAAATTCACCTTGAAGCCTGTCTAGCATTAAATTGAAAGATTGCACCATATTAACAAGCTCAATAGGCACTTTATTTTCATCAGGCCTTACATCCATTTTATTAGTTTGGATATCATGCATTTTCTGACTTACACCTCGTAAAGGGTTTAATCCTTGATGTATAGCAAACCAAGCCACCAATAAAATGAGTACCGCTGAACCAAACATAATAGCCCAAAGGCTTTGCTGAAATTGATTGAGAAAGTGTAAATGAAAGCTCATGTCTATCGCTGTAGTAATCTTGTATTGCTGTTGCCCAGTACTTAAATTATTCACCAGAGCTCGGTAGGTGTGAGTACCATTTTGCCATGAGATAATGTTGTTACTGTTAAAGCCAGTTGAAGCCTTTGCACTCATTGCAAAATCACTAAAATCTCGTTCAGAGCTTTGAAAAATGAGATCTCCTTTTGCAGTATTTACCTGATAGTAAACACCGTGATGACCCGCAACAGCGTTAGATAATTCATTTTTAAGCTTCAGGTTTGATTTATACTGTTGTGTTAAAACAAATTCAATAGATTGATTAATAACATGTAGTTCACTGCTATCTTGCTGAAAAAAATGATGCTTTATTGAACTATTTATTAAAAAAGCAACTAAAGTTAAGCACGCAATAACGGTTACAGCCACAAACAACACAACACGCATCGTAAGTGATAAAGGTCGTGACTTAATAGTCATCAGTTTCAACCTCTAATTTATAGCCCATACCACGAACTGTATGAATTAATTTAACAGTAAAGTCATCATCAACTTTTGCTCTTAGTCTACGAATGGCAACATCAATCACATTGGTGTCACTATCAAAATTCATATCCCATACTTGAGAAGCAATTAACGAACGTGGCAATACTTCACCTTCGCGCCGTAACAATAGTTCAAGTAAGCTAAA
>NZ_JACJEN010000048.1:0-1876 GCF_014164075.1 Pseudoalteromonas sp. SG45-3
CCTGCGCTGTCGGTGATGGTGAGTGTAACAGTGCCACCAATTTCATTACTGGTGCCCTGCAGCTCGGGTGTTAAGTCGCTAACATCGCCTACGTTTTGAATGGTGAGTATTGGCGCTTGCGTGTCGATAGTGGTGGTATCACTCACTGTAGTTTCGTTGCCAACACTGTCGCGTACACTTACTTCGATGGTGCTTTGACCTTCACTTAATGGTGTGGTTGGAGTGGCACTCCAATTACCATCCGCATCAACAAGGGCGGTGATGGTTTGTGGGTTGCCGTTGCTGTCGGTAACGACTATCGTCACTTGTGCACCTTCGCCCGCATCACTTGTGCCGCTTATGATTGGCGTGTTGCTGTCGCTTTGTGCTGCAACATCAACAGTGAGTGTCGGCGGTGTATTATCAAAGTCATCTGAGCTAATTGTACGGGTATTACCTGCGGCATCGGTCGCTGTGGCGATCACTGAGCCAACATCAAGTAACGATACATCTAATCCGACTAATGACCAATTACCATCGGCATCAGTTGTGGTGGTGTAGGTGGCACCAATGCCACCGCCAACCAGTTGCTCGGTAATGGTAATTTCACTGCCTGCTGGCAAGTCAGAGGTACCACTTAAGGTAACCAATAAACCAAGTTCAAACGTTGGTGTAAAGGCAAGTGCCGGTGGAGTTACGTCTACTTCGCCACTGTCTGTACCTGTACCTGTGTTGCCCGCTGCATCAGTGATGCTGGCGCTAACGCTATAATTCCCTTCGGCTAATGTGCCTGTTGGTGTCGCACTCCAGTTACCATTGGCATCGGTTTGTACATCAATGCTTTGAGTGGCATTTGCTGCATCTGTAAACGTCACCGTGATGGTGCTGTTAGGTGCATCACTGGTGCCTGTCACTGTGGGCGTGCTGTCATTTGTTAATAATGGCGCATCTACACTCACACTTGGTGCTGTGGTATCAATGGTGCCGTTGCCGGTAATATCGGTGCTGTTACCTGCCACATCGCTAATACTTGCTTCGATGCTATATGGTCCCTCTGCCAGTGCAGTCGGTACTTCTACAGAGAAGTTGCCGTCTGCATCAACCGTGGTGGTAAACGTTTGTGTATTGCCTTGATCGTCCACTACCGTGAAGTTAATAACCGTGCCTTCAACGGCATCACTTGTTCCACTGAGTGTCGGGGTGATGTCATTACTTGAGCCTGGGCTGGTAAGTACAAGTGTCGGTGCAGTGGTATCTATTTCACCTGCGCCTGTGGCGGTGGTGTCGTTGCCTGCGGTATCTTCAACACTCGCGCTAATAGTGTATGTACCTTCTGCAAGTGCTACCGGTACAGGGATTGACCACGTGCCATTGGCTAGTACGGTGGCGCTCATTGTTTGCGCTGCGCCGCTGCTGTCGGTGACAACAATGGTTACTTCACTGCCTTGCGGTGCATCGCTGGTACCTGCAATCGTTGGCGTGGTGTCGTTCCCTACACCGTTGTCTGTAATAACAAGGCTCGGGCCAGTAAGGTCTATCTGACCTGTCTCGGTGGCGCTGCCGATATTACCTAGACCATCATTTACCTGTGCGGTGACAGTATATTCGCCTTCGGCTAAATCAGTTGGTGCATCGACACTCCATACTCCACCCGTTACGGTTGTATCAACAGTCGTAATATTCCCTGCACTGTCTTCAAACGTTAAGCTAATGGTAGTGTTATCTGCCGCATCGCTTGTACCATTAATGGTTGGGGTGGTGTCGTTGGTGTCAACCAGTGCATTAATACTAATGCTTGGGGCCGTGGTGTTGAGTGTTGCGGTTTCACTTAATGTAGTGGTATTACCGGCGTTATCACTAACGCTTGCTTCAATAGTGAGTGGACCATCAGTTAACG
>NZ_JACJEN010000049.1:0-1846 GCF_014164075.1 Pseudoalteromonas sp. SG45-3
CTGCTGCGTTTATTACTGAGTCTTCAAGCACTAGCGTTGTACTGGCTTGGGTGTCTTTTGTAAAGTTGAGGGTGCTTGTTGCTGGATTACCCGCTATATCTTGCGTGCTTACATCTACTGTGTAACCGCCATCAGACAGTGCATTTAAAATACTGCTATCTAATTCCCATTTGCCAGCGTTATCTACACTTGCAGTGCCATTAAATACAGTACTGCCGTCACTGTCTTTAATGATAATTGCTACGCTTTGGTTAGCTTCTACGTCGGTTACTGTGCCTGCTACTTTAGCAGTGCTTTGCTCAGCTGCATTTATAACTGCATCATCGCCCACATTTACAGTTACAGCGCTTTGCGTATCTTTATCAATGTTAAGATCTGCATTTGCGGTATTGCCTGCAGTGTCGGCAGTTGTTGCTGAAACAGTCAGTTCCCCTTCATCAAGGGTCGTTAAATCGAGTGAGTTACTTTGCCATGTACCATCAGCTAAAATAGTCGCTTGCCCTGTTACCGAAGCATTACCATCAGAGACAGTAATGTTAACGATTTTACCTTCTTCTATATTGGCGCTTTGACCATTAATAACTACAGCCGATTTTTCTGCATTATTAATCAATAAGTCGTTGCTTTCGCTTGGAATAGAAATAGAAGCTTGGGTGTCTTTTTCAAAGGTTGTGCTATTTTCGGCTTGGTTACCGGCCTCATCAAATACACTTACAGTAGCAGTAATAGTGCCATCGGCAAGGGTATTAATATCTGCACTATCAACTTCCCAACTGCCGTCGTTATTAATCGTAACATTGTTTATAGTAACGAGTTCGCCACTTTCATCAGTAAAAGTAACTGTTGCTGTATTCGTCGGCTCGATATCAGTAACCTGACCACTCACAACAACATTTGTTTGCTCGTTCGCATTAACTAAGTCATCGCCAGCCCCCATTTGTATGGTGGTTACGGCTGTTTTATCGTGAATGGCGGTGTCTGTAGCGGTTGCTGTATTGCCAGCTTCATCACTGACTGTGGCTGTGGCAGTTAATTCGCCATCGTTAAGACCTGATAAGTTTGCACCGGTAATTGTGTAAGTATTATTGGTAACTGTGGCTTCAAAACTGCGCTCATTACCGGCTTCATCTGTTACTACCACTGTTACCGTTTGGTTGTCTTCAACACCCGTTGTGGTACCTGTAATTTCAACGTTTACGTTTTCATCATTGCCGTTAATTACGTCATCGTTTGTATCGTTGATATCAACTGTTATTGCAACTGTAGTGTCTTTGGTAAAGCTGGTTTCGTTTGTGGCTAAATTACCTTCAACATCTAGTGCGCTAACACTTGCTGTAATTTCACCATCAGCAAGGCCTGAAATATTAGTGGCATTTATTGCCCACTCACCGGCTGCATTAATCGCGACGTCTTCAACCGTGACTTTATCTCCGTTCACATCGGTAAATACCACGGTGGCTGTTTGATTTGCATCGGCTTCATCTATTACACCGCTTACGACTACATTACTTTGCTCTGCAGTATTAATAACAGCGTCATCACCTGTTGCAACATCAATGCTGGTTACGGCTGTTTTATCGTGAATGGCGGTGTCTGTAGCGGTTGCTGTATTACCTGCGACATCACTTACCGTGGCTGTGGCGGTTAATTCACCATCGCTTAAGCCTGATAAGTTTGCACCGGTAATTGTGTAAGTATTGTTGGTAACTGTGGCTTCAAAACTGCGCTCATTACCGGCTTCATCTGTTACTACCACTGTTACCGTTTGGTTGTCTTCGACACCCGTTGTGGTACCTGTAATTTCAACGTTTACGTTTTCATCATTGCCGTTAATTACGTCATCGTT
>NZ_JACJEN010000004.1:0-318641 GCF_014164075.1 Pseudoalteromonas sp. SG45-3
TTCATGCTGTTGTGTGGTAACAAGCCTAATTGCACGTTCACGAAATTCTGATGTATAGCGATTTGATTTTTTCATAGTTCCAGTTTCTCAAGTTATTGAGTCTCTGGCAAACACGGGGCGATTCAATGCGTTAATACTCAAACCAAAAACAAGATAATAAAATGCGTTAGGAATTGGGCCACAACTGCAGTACCGAAACGTAAAAATAATAATTAGAGTTACAATATCGAAGTAAAAATAGTTTAAGTGAGACACTATAACCATATCGAACAGTGTACTTAAGGTATACGAAATCATCATAATACCAGAAAGGTACATTGTATTTTTATAGGGACTGTTTATGCTTGCTGACAAATTATAAAGAAATGCAATTACAAAGAACCATGTAATAAATATACCTACATAATCTCTAATCGCTACCAGATCCCACAGTATGTCAGCCATCATGCCCCTTTATGAATTTATTATTTCGCAACCACCCTTTTAGTTTATACAAACCTAAAATATCCTTATTGATGATTAATACCAATGCCATTGTAAAGTCGACAAAATACATTCCAAAAATATAAACTGTCCAAAACCACCAATAGTAAAGAGTACCTGCAATTTCAATATCGTAATGCATACCTAAAAATAAACATGCATTAATAAAAAGCCCTACAATTAAATAGTCAAAAGCAATTGGTACTAATTTTTTATATATAAATCGCCAAAGTATCAGGGCGCTAATAGTAGCAAGATCATAATAGAAGTAATTTAGGTGAGGATTTTCAATCAGTGGATCCATAAAAAGACTAGATATATATGAAACCATCATTATAAATGAAAGATGCGCTCTACTTTTGTCATTTTTATTAATACTCGCTGATAGATTATATAAAAATGCGATTAGGAAGAACCATGTAAATAGTATTGCTACGTTGTATCCTAAATCTACCAGACCCCAAAGTATATCAGCCACTACTTCTATTCCTTTTCATAATACTATTGTGGAACCATATTTTAATTGCAGCTAAAGCTAAAAAATCTTTGTTTATAAAAAATATAGCTAGCATCATAAAGTCGGCTAAATTAACAACAATTGAATAAAAAAACCAAAACCACCAAGGTTCGTAATTATTAAAAACTGACACATCTATATACATACCAAGAAATAATGATGAGTTTATAATCAACCCTAACAACAAGTAAATCGATATAAGATTTTCAATAATGAACAACCTTAAAATAATAATGGCGAAAATAGTTGTTATATCAAACAAAAAGAGCTGAAGATACGATATGTGTTGTATATCTATAAACAGGCTTGGGGAGTAAGAAATTGACATAACAAATGATAACCATACAGCTTCTTTTCTAGGTTTGTTAATACTTATAACTAATGAGTACAAAAAAGCCATTAAAAAGCCCCACTGTACAAATGCACCTATGTAAAAAGAAATGGCTGGATTAACTAGAATATTATCCATTATTTTTGAGATTTTTGTTGAATACTAGTGACAGAATCATTAAAACATCGAACATATTTACACCAACAGAATAAACACTCCAATACCACCAAGGCTCATAGTTATACAAGACGTATAGATCGTAATGTAATATTAAGGTAAGCACAGCATTTATTATTAACGCAAAGATGATGAAGTGAAAAGCCATAGAGCGGTGAAGTACTTTAAAGTGCTCTAAAATTAATAAAGCTAAAATAGTAACAAAATCGTAGAGCATCGAGTTTAAATATAAACCTTCTAATAAGTCTATATAACCACTAGAAACATATGAGCAGAGCATAAGCGCAGATAAATAAACAGGAGACTTATTTTCTTTATTTATCGTAGAGGTCAAACAATACAGAAAGGCCATTAAAAAGCCCCACTGAGTGAAGGCTTGTACATAAACCATAAGGGGTTCAGTAACGTACATTTTAGTTACGTTGTTGGTTGTGTTTTACTCGTTTTAAACAATCGAGTTAATTTTCTTTTTATACCGTGTAGACCTAAAAAGTCTCTATCTACAATGAGAGCTACGACCATTAAAAAATCAATAATATTTACAGAAAACTGATAAACACTCCAAAACCACCAAGATTCAAGATTTTTATTAATATACACATCTAAATACATCAATAAGAAAAATATAGAATTAACAGAAAGACCTATAAGTAGGTATAAAAATGAAGGTGTAGTTTTTTTGATAAATAAAAATGCGATAGCTAAGCATAAAATTGTAGATATGTCGTAAATTGCCCAATCAAAATAAGTCGTATCGTAATATGAAAGCCAAGTAAATATATAATCTGTTGCAGTATAGGAAATCATCATAATGAATGAGCTGAGCAATAGTGTGGTATCCCTTTTAACATCTAAGCTATATACAAAGATATTAAAAAAGAATGCCATCAAAAAAGCCCACATTGAGAAGGCTGACAGCGAAAACAAACCAAAAAACTCAGCTAAAAACATTCAATACCTTGTATTACTTAGGGCGAGTGCCTGAACCACCTGAAAGGATTGCAGCGCCACCACGCTGTAATTCATTACTCGCAGCAGTCATCGCTTCTTGTGAGAAGCTTACTGTATCAGATTGCAGGGTTTTAGGGCTAGCAGTTTGTTCCATTGCAGGCTTTAATTGTTGTGTTTTGTTGTATGCTTGCATTTGTAATTGGCTATTAGCTGAAACTTGCATGTGATTGATCCTTGTAAAAGTTTTAATTATATTTGGTGCAACTTTTAACCACATTATTATGTAGATAAATGCATTACCTGTTTTAAGCAGTGATAGCTATTTTGCTATCTATCTTATCATAGCAACCAATGTGCCAACTTTTTTTGACGCATTAAAATTCACTCAAAAATATAATCAAACCAAACAGCTCCGACCAGTTTGCTGCAAATATAAAAAAACGCACAGGGATAACCGTACGTTTTTTGTATCCAGGGAGTTTAAGCTACGTATTTACACGGGATCTCCGCACGTGTACTTAGCTTCAAAATATATTCCATTGCTACTTCGTCACAATTTTCTTTACGAAGGCAAAGTTCACAATCTTTCATTACTTTTTCAGGCAAAGAGTCTTTGCTACAAAAAGTAAAACGTTGTTGTTCAAAGAAATCGGGGACACGGGTCAATACAATAACTCGGTTAAGTGCCAATTTTTTGGCTTTAGCAAGTAGGTGCTCTACAAGCTGTCTACCCTGCCCCGTCACTTTACTTTTTGGGTCTATACCCAATGAGCGTATTTCAGCAAGGCCGGTATCGTAAATGTATAACGATGCACAACCTGACACTTTTCCATTTATTTCAGTAACGGCAAACTCGTTAATGGAGTGCACCATATCGCTTTTTGCACGAGGCAGGTTTTCGCCTACCGTTGCCCAGTGCTGTATAAGTGTGGCAATTGCCTCTACATCATCTAAATTTGCATCACGTACCGTTATTTGCTGTTTTTTTTTGGCTTCTTTAACAGCGTTAGTTACTTGCTCAATAGACGTTCCGCCAAGCGCTTGACGCGCTTTTATACAAGCATCAATTTCAAGTACTGGGTAAACATCGTCTTCAAATACAGTGTTTACTGATTTGTACTGTTCAAGTGATAGCTCCTCAAGCGTTTTACCTTCGCTAATCGCAAGCTGTACAAGTACACCCACAATGTGATGCCCTTCTCTAAATGGCACACCTTTAGCAACTAAGTAATCAGCAAGTTCAGTGGCATTAGCGTGGCCGCCTTTTGCCGCTGCTAACGTTTTATCACCATTTACTTTTACGCCTTTAATACACGCTTGCGCCATATGAATACATGCAAGCCATGTTGGCATAGCGTCAAACAGGCCTTCTTTGTCTTCTTGCATATCTTTATTGTATGCAAGTGGCAACGCTTTTAATGTCATCATCATAGCGCTAAATGCACCAAATACACGTCCGGTTTTACCGCGAATAAGCTCGAGTGCATCAGGATTTTTTTTCTGAGGCATGAGCGATGAGCCTGACGTGACGTTATCAGCAAGCTCTATAAATCCGGCTTCACCCGAATTATAAAAAATCAGATCTTCAGACATACGAGATAAGTGAATCATCGAAATAGACGCACAACTTAAAAGATCTAACACGAAGTCACGATCAGATACGCCATCAAGGCTATTTTTTGTAGCCGCTGTAAAACCTAATCCGTGGGCTAATGCTTGGCGATCAATCGGATAAGCTGTACCTGCTAATGCACCACTGCCTAATGGGCAAAAATTCATGCGCGCTTTAGCATCTTGCAGGCGGCTTTCATCGCGCTCTAGCATTTCTACATACGCCATACACCAGTGGCTAAACAATACTGGTTGTGCGCGCTGTAAATGCGTGTAACCTGGCAATATTGTGCCAAGCTCTCGCTCTGCAAGCACTACAAATTCGCCTTTTAGCTGTGCAATGGCATCTAGTAAATGATCGGCTGTATCACGGCACCATAGTCTAAAATCGGTGGCAACTTGGTCATTACGGCTTCGGCCTGTATGTAATTTTTTAGCTAAATCACCTACTTTTCCAATTAGAGCAGCTTCAACATGTGAATGAATGTCTTCTGCACCTGAAGTAGCAACTGATTGTGGATCAGCTTTAACTTCTTCAAGTAGCTCATTTAATGCAGCAACTAATTTTGTATGCTCATCACTTGAAAGTACATTTACCTGTTCAAGTGCACCAGCCCATGCCACAGAGCCAATAATATCTTGCTCTGCTAACTGGTAGTCAAAGGGAAGAGAGTCGTTAAATTGCTTAAACGCCTCATCTGGACCCGTAGAAAAACGTCCGCCCCATAATGCCATGAAATCTCTCCAAACCCTGTAATGCCCCTTTTATAAGGGGCTATAAATAATTTACTTTTTAGCCAATGCTGAAATTCTGCTTGAAAGCGAGAATAAACGAATAAAGCCTTCAGCGTGTGACTGGTCATATACATCATCTTCGCCAAATGTAGCAAATGCTTCGCTGTATAAGCTATTTGGTGATTGCTTTTGAACCGCAGTTACTTGACCTTTATATAGCTTAAGTACCACTTCACCTGTTGCCACTTTAGAAAGTGCTTCTGCACCGGCTAAAATAGAATCTTTAAGTGGTGTAAACCAACGTCCGTCGTACACTAAATGTGAAAATTCACCACCTAGTACTTCTTTCCATTTACGGCTTGCTTTATCAAGCACTAGCTCGTCAATGGCTTGAAGCGCAGCCATAATTACTGTGCCACCTGGTGTTTCATAACAACCGCGTGACTTCATACCTACTAAACGGTTTTCTACAATATCAACACGCCCAACGCCATGAGGTGATGCAATATCGTTTAATTTAACTAAACAGTCATATGGTTTAAGTTCTTCGCCATTTACAGCAACCACTTCGCCTTCAACAACTTTTAAAGTTACTAGTTCTGATTTATCTGGTGCTTGCTCTGGAGAGTTAGTCCAAGTCCATACTTGCTCAGTTGGTTGGCACCATGGATCTTCAAGCTCACCACCTTCGTGCGAAATATGCCAAGCGTTAGCATCACGGCTATAAATTTTTGTAGCAGATGCTGAACACGGAATGTCACGCTCTGCTAAGTAATCAAGTAATGATTCACGACTCGATAAGTCCCACTCACGCCATGGCGCAATTACTTTTAAATCTGGAGCAAGGGCTGCAAAACATGATTCAAAACGAACTTGGTCATTACCTTTACCAGTACAACCATGAGAAAGTGCATCAGCACCTACTTTACGTGCAATTTCAACTTGTGCTTTAGCAATAATAGGACGCGCCATAGACGTACCTAGTAAATAAGTACCTTCGTAAATCGAGCCCGTTTTAAGTGTTGGATAAATGTAATCACTTACCATTTCATCTTTTAAATCAACTACGTAACATTCTGAAGCACCTGAAGCGATTGCTTTAGCTTCTACGCCTTCAAGTTCTTCTGCGCCTTGACCTACATCCGCTACAAACGCAACAACTTCACAACCGTAGTTTTCTTTTAACCATGGCACGATAGCCGATGTATCAAGACCACCTGAATAGGCTAAAACGACTTTTTTAATTGAACTCATAGGTGTTCCTTAACAAAATTTGGATTTAGTAATGTAACTAGCAAAGCATTTTGCGCGTGCATGCGATTCTCTGCTTGTTGAATAATTTTCGATGCTGGACCATCCATTACCTCAGAGGTAATTTCAAATTCACGGTGTGCCGGTTGGCAATGTAATACCGTAGTTGCACCTGTTTGATCTAGCAATGCCTGATTTAATTGATAAGGCATATATTTTTCTTTAACTTGCTCAAGCGGTGTTGTATCACCCATTGATACCCATGTATCTGCATATACAACGTTTGCACCAACAGCCGCTTCAACACGGTCACTTACCATCACTGATGCGCCATTCATTGCCGCTATTTGCTCTGCCTTTTTAAGGATTTGCGAATCAGGCGAGCTGCCTTTTGGCGTTACAGCAACAAAATCAGTGCCAAGCGTTGCAGCTAAAAGCATTAATGAATGAGTTACATTGTTGCCCTCACCTAAGTAAGCCACTTTAAGCTCGCTCACATCGCCATGAACTTCTTGAAGCGTTAAAAAATCAGCAAGAGCTTGGCATGGGTGGTATAAATCACACAAACTATTTACTACCGGTACTGATGCGTATTCACCTAATGTAGTTAATGTGCTGTGCTGATTTACGCGTGCAACAATACCATCAGCCCAAGTAGAAATATTAAGTGCGAAATCTTTAATTGATTCACGTGCACCCATAGCGCCATTTTGCTGATCTAAATAAACTGCATGGCCACCAAGACGGTTAATACCTATATCAAACGATAAGCGAGTACGTAAACTTTGTTTTTCAAACAATGTTACGATTGATTTTCCCGCTAATACATTGCTGTATTTTTCTGGTTTTGCTTTTATATCTTGCGCTAACTTTAATAAATTAAGTGCGCCTTCTTGGTCTAACTCTAAACCCGTTAAAAAATTCTCAAACATAATAAACCTATGGTGTAATCTTAGTTCCGACATGCTCGCCTTGTAGCAGAGCAGTTAAATTTTCTGGCTTTTGCCAGCTGGAAATATACACACCGCGTCGTAAATGTTGGGCAGCGTGAAGGCTGGTCTTAACTTTGACCTCCATCCCGCCCACAATTACTCCATTTGTAATTAAAGTATCAATGTGTTTTGTGTCAAGTTGATGTAACGGCTGTTTATTTTCGTCAAGCACTGCTTCAACATCCGTCATAAAAATAAGCTCAGCATTTAAGTTACTAGCAATAGCCGCTGCAGCTTCATCTGCATTTACGTTGTACCAAAGCCCTTGCTCATCAAAGCCTATAGAGCTAACAATCGGTAGGCGACCTATTTTAAGTAAATCATTAACAATAGAATCGTCGTTGCTTTTACATTTACCCACTAAGCAAAGCGCTTTTAGCTTTTGAGTGGCAGTAACACCTGCCTCAAAAAGACTTAAGCCGACAGGCTTGTGCCCAGCACTAATAGCTTGAGTCATTAATTGTTTATTAGCGCAACCTGCAAGCGCACCCACTATATAAGGCATTTGCTCTGCTGGGCTAATACGTAATCCTTGGTGTTTAGCACTGGCAAAACCCGCTTGTTTTAACCATGTATCAACTAAAGCGCCACCGCCATGTACAATGACAAATTCATCATTTGTTTGCTCATTTAATACATCAAACAACGCTTTTGCTGCATTTTCTGTATTAAGTACTGCACCACCTAGCTTAATTACCCACGTTTTTTTACTCATTTAAAACGCTCCTCTTAAACCAGTGGTATGATCTAAATTCATAGAAATATTAATACACTGCAAAGCTTGTCCAGCAGCGCCTTTTAATAAGTTATCAATAGCAGACATCACAATTAACTGCGTTCCTTGTTGCTGCCAGCCAATATCAACAAATGGCTGCTTAGCTACACCTTTAATTGAAGGTACTTTATCGCCTAATAAACGAATTAATGGCTCGCTCGAAAGTACTTGATAAGCCGATGCAACGTTTTCCTTGGTAACGCCTGGCTTAAGCTGTACATAAATAGTTTCTAAAATACCGCGCGGAAAGCTACCTAAGTGCGGTGTAAACAACACTTTGTGGCCAAGGTGTTGTTCAATTTCAGGGCCGTGGCGATGGTTAAACAAACCATAAGGTGCAAGCGACACTTCACAAAAATGTGTTCCTACACTGGCTTTACGCCCTGCGCCTGTAACGCCCGAAACCGCATTAATAATAATACTTTCGCTGCTCAATAAGCCTGCTTGCTTAAGCGGTTTTAGCGCATTAAGCGCTGCTGTTGGGTAACAACCTGCAACAGCAATTAGCTTTGCATTAGCGATAGCATCATGGTTCCACTCAGCTAGACCGTAAGCCGCTTCATTTAAAAGCTCTGGATGTTGATGCTCAAAACCATAGTAAGTAACGTAGTCGTCATTGCTTGCTAAACGATAGCCACCAGATAAATCAAATACCTTTTTACCCATAGCTAAAAATTGCGGCGCTAAATCAACACTTACTTTGTGATCGGTACATAAGCATACGTAATCAGCATCACTTTGAATGTCATCAAAAGCTGATACGCTAAGAGGAAGTAAAGGGCAGTCTAGTAAGCCAAGGTGCTCTGGGTATAAATCACTTAGCAATTTATTTTTATCTAAGCTACCCTCAGATACATAACAGCCTGTTAAAGTTAAGTTTGGATGCTTAGCAACTAAACTTGCTAACTCTGCGCCGCTGTATCCGCTTGCGCCAATAATCACTACATTCATTTGTTACTCGTTATCTTAAAATTAATTACTACTTATCTATAATGTTCGCTTAAACTAGCTTAGACGCTAATTAAGTCTTTTTTATTAATGAATTTTGATTATCGTCGCATTATTTTCATGGCGTTACTTTTAATATATTTATGCTTAAAAAGTGAATTGATATTCATCATAAATACTTTTATATTGTTATGCAATTAAATTGAATAATAATTTTGGATTTTTTTATGCCTTTGCCTTCGTTTATTTCCATGTACCAACAATTGATTGCAGCCCCTTCTATTAGTGCTATTGAAGACAACCTGTGTATGAGCAATAAAAACGTAATTGAACTCCTAGCCAGTTGGTGCGAAACAATCGGTTTTACGTGTGAAATTATAGAATTAGAAGGAGGTAAAGGGCGCTATAATTTATTAGCAAAACGCGGAGAAGGTGATGGCGGATTAATGCTAGCTGGTCATACCGACACAGTGCCTTTTGATGACAGTCGTTGGAATCATAATCCATTTAAACTTACCGAACTCGATAACAAATTGTATGGGCTAGGAAGTATTGATATGAAAGGTTTTTTTGCTTTTGTATTACAAGCGATTAGTGAACTTGATGAAAAGCAGCAAACTCAGCCTATTTTAATCCTTGCCACCGCCGACGAAGAAACAACGATGGCTGGTGCACAACAAATATGTAAGCACCCGAATTTAAAACCTGCGCGTTGTATAATAGGCGAACCTACTGATATGACGCCAGTATTTATGCACAAAGGCCATATGAGTACAGCAATAAGAGTGGTTGGTCGCTCTGGGCATAGCTCCGATCCCGAACGTGGTCTTAACGCCATTGAAGTAATGCATAAAGTGATTACAAAATTGATGATCTTAAAAGAACAATTAAAGCATAAGTATTCAATAAACCACTTCGAAATCCCTTATCCAACATTAAACTTAGGTAATATTCATGGCGGCGATAACGCGAATAGAATTTGTGGTTGCTGTGAAATGCATATAGATATGCGCCCATTACCAGGTTTAAGTGTACAAGAACTACAAGCATTAGTACTCGATGCAACGAAAGAGATAAATCAGCAATACCCAAATGCGGTGAGCGTTATTGATTTACATGAACCAATACCGGCATTTAGTGGGAGCACCGACAGTGCTTTAGTAAAAATGGCTGAAAAAATAGCGGGGCAAAAAGCGGTCGCAGTAAATTACTGCACTGAAGCGCCGTTTATCCAGCAACTCGGTTGTGAAACGATTGTAATGGGCCCAGGCTCAATTAACCAAGCACACCAGCCTGATGAATTTTTAGCGATGGAAAAAATAAAACCATCACAACAAATAATCACTGATCTTATAAAAGCAAATTGCTTTAGCTAATAAGATTACAATAAAGGCGCCAATTGGCGCCTTTATTAATACAGAACTAAGGCCTAATCACCTTTAACTTCTAAGTTAATAAACTTAACTAGCTCTTCAGGTTGCCCTACTAGCATCATAACTTGTTGGTTAATTTCCATCATAGTTTTACCTTCAGGTAGCTTTGCAGACACACTGAATGAATTTAAACCTTTCGCAAAGCTAGTTAAAGCCTCTGCAATATCTTCAGTTACAGGAGCTTGTTGTAACTGTTGCTCTAGCGTCATTTCCATTTGCTCAAGCGTCATACCTTGCTTTTCAAGCTCGCTTGAGAGTAAATCTTTTAATTTACCCTGGTTATTTAAGGCAAAGCTAACATTACGCGGCTCTAATTTACTCATTGCTTGCATAACAAGTGTTTGCTGCTGTAATTCTTGCTCATACGTCAGCGGTTGATCACCCGCTTCTTGCTGCGCCTTGCTAATAGCCAATGAAGCATCCATTAACGCTTTTGAATTAGCTAAACCCATATCCATATTAAAACTAACAATGTCTTTTGCATCAAGCTTAACTACTACATCACTATTGCCAGACTCTTCATCGTAATCAAGTGATGAATGTAAGTCGTAACTTGCCGACGCTAACATTTCGTTTGTATCAGCTGGTAATTTTGATACGAAGCTTTTATCAAACTGAAAGCTTTTTACATCAAATGATGTATGTGGTGATATTTTATCCGGCTCGTAGCCAGTTATTTCAATGCTTTGAATATTAGCAACATTGTCACCTTCAGGGCTTATTACTTCCATGTTTGTTATTTCTACACTCTTTGAAATAACACTTGCCGATAAACCAGCGTATTTAAATGTAGCGCCAGTTTGCTCGCTTACTAAAGCAAGTTGCTTATCTACTTCTGCACGCACTTCTTGAGTTGCTACGTAGTTTGCGTAACTAACACCACCCACGCCTGCGGCCACAAGAGCTGCAACTATAACTAATTTTTTCATGTCATTTCCTTATTTAATTCTTTCTATAAAGTGTCTCAACTTAAGAGTAACACTGAAGAACATCACCGATAAGTGTTAATTAATCAAACTAAGTAACTCATGTACGGTTTTTACAGGGGTAATTTTAGCGCCTAGCCCTTCCATCGATTTATGGTAATTGCGAAATGGAATATATATTTCTGTAAAACCATGTTGTGCAGCCTCTTTAACACGCGGTACACCACTGTCTATTGGGCGTACATCGCCGTTTAAGCTAAGTTCTCCCATAATACACGTGGTACGAGGTACAACAAATTCGTTTAAACTGCTAAGTAGCGCGGTTACTAATGCTAAATCGATGCAGGTTTCTGTCTCATCAATTCTTAAACCACCCACAATATTAAAAAACGTATCGTGAAATATTTTAGTTTTAGTATGCTTACGTAATATACCGGTCAGCATTTTTATACGATTCATATTTAAACCAACACAAACACGCTGCGGAAATTCAGCTTCTGTTTCGGTAGTTAAACATTGAATCTCAAGCAATAAATTACGATTCCCTTTACGAATACAGGTAATAGTAGAGCCAGGTGAGTCGGTGGTTGAACCCGATAAAAATATTTCACTTGGATTATCAACGCTTAACATTCCACGTTCACACATTTTAAAAATGCCAACAGTATCAATATCACCAAAGCGGTTTTTATTTGCCCTAAGGGTTCGTATTTGCCCATCGTTGGTATCTATGTGTAAAAGCGCATCAACAATATGTACAAGTGTTTGAGGGCCTGCTATTTCGTTATTTTTATTTACGTGAGCAATAATGAACATGGTTACATCATTTTGCTTACAGTACTGAGTTAATGCTTGGGCGGCGCTTTTTACCTGCGAAGGCGAACCTGGGCTACCATTTGCCGTATCGGTTACAACAGCTTGAATAGAGTCAATAACAGCAAACTTAATTTTATTTTTCTCGAGCTCTTCGATGATGGTTTCAACGCTCGTTTCTGAAAGTAAATAAAGCTCGTCCGGGTTATAGTTTAACTTTAAACGATTTACCCTGTTTTTAAACTGCGATAAAGATTCTTCTGCCGTACAGTAAAGTGACGGCATCCGTTGTGACATTCTCGCCACTAGGTCTGATAGCAAAGTTGTCTTACCCGCCCCCGGATCGCCCGAAATTATATTAACAGAGCCAGTAGTCACCCCGCCGCTTAGTACGCGATCAAGCTCGCCGATTTCAGTTAGCTGCTTTTCAGCCTCTGATGTAGCAATATCATTGATTTTTTTAGAGCCACCACCAACACCACCAGCATAACCACCAACGTTTGCTCGTATTGATGCTTTTTTACTGTGCCCTGCTGAAGGCTTAAATTCCGCTAATGTGTTCCACGCACCGCAGCGACATTGACCCTGCCAACGTTGATAGTTCATGCCACATTCGGTACAAACAAATTCTACTTTTGCCGCTTTAGCCATTGATAACTTTACCTACTATTCTTTAATTAAAAAAATTCTTACTATTAAGCGCTTATTTTGCCATTTCAGGCATTTACTTAGCAACAAACTCTTGCCTGCTTAAAAATCTAGCGTCACAATCAATAAATACACATGGTGTTTCTTTTTAGCTATAATTTAGGGCATACTTTTTGCTTTGTAATAGTTTAAAGTAACTTGCCAATAAAATGGCAAATAACACATACATAACAAGAGCTAAACAGTAGTAACTCAAATAATTGTACCTATATTAATAACATAGCGCGATTTAACGTTTATTGAACTTCTAATAAATGGACTTAACAGTATACCTACTTTTTCAATTAGACGGTGATGGTTTTATAAATGGCTGATGACATAATGCTCAAACACGAAGACCTCGTGAATGAGTTAAAAACATATTTAGGCAACGCTAAATTTGATCTGATTTTCAAATCAAAAACCGCAGGGTTAACTAAACCTGAGCAATTTTTAATGAAAATGGAAATGTCGCGTTTATCTCAGCCAGTGGCACGTTTTGTTGATCTTCGGGGATTAGTGACAGGCCAAGTAAAACCATATGAGCATAACGGCAAGCAACACTTTATGGATGACACAGCCATTGAAGTGTTTGAAAAAGCGCTTAAACAACATGGTGAATACACCTTAGCTGTTTACGAAGCCGTAATGAATACAGAAAATAACCACCGCGTATTACAAAAACAAGCAGCCGAAAAATCAGAGTTACAAGAGTTAGAAAATAACTTAAACACTGAAGTAATTAAGTTTGCCTCTTACGAGAGCCGCCGTGAAGAGCGGATGAATTACTCAATAAAAGTAACGATTGATTACAAAGATAAAAAGAACATTGCTGCTAGCACCTCAGATATATCTTTAAGCGGTTGTAAAGTTAAGCTTGCAACGCGCTACTCTATAAAAAAAGGCGAACTCATCGCAATGCGCTTAGTAGGCCTTGAGCAAGACTTTGAACTTGGCCTAAAAAACGGTATTCAATACGAAGTTGTTGCAGTAGAAAATATCTCTCGTGAATTTAATCACATCCGCTTAAAGCGCACTTATATAGAAAACAACGATGCCTTTAATGACTTTTTAGAAAGTTTTATTCATGGTAATAAGCGTCGTTATAAAGTAAATCTAGATAATACGCTCGATGCTGTAGTATCAAAGGGGTATGAGCAGTACTACATTCCTCGCGTAACGTCTTTATATGTGTTTTTAAGTAAAAAAGATGAGCAATATTACCCAAGCCTTAGCCTTACCACTGAAAATAATATTTTTATTCAGCGCTACTTTACCGATGAAAGAAAAATACCGTGTTTGTACAATATACTTAATCATCAGCGTATTACACAATTACTAACTCAAATTACCGCAGTAAAAGAAGATTACCTCTATACATTTACACATATATCATCAGGTAAAATTTATTACTACTCAGCGACGCGTACAGAGTTAAATAACAACCCTAAATTACGTGATCTATTTTTAGGTTTTGGTAGCCAAAAAGAGAGCTGGCAGTGCTTTAAAATACAAGTAATGCCAAGTCATCCAGATGATTCTTTTATACCGCTTTCACTACCTAATAGTGCCGGTGAAAATATAGAAAAATTAAATAAGCCGCCTTCACCTCGTGTAAAAGGCCTTATAAAAGATGTTAAGTATATTGTTGTACTTACAAATATTGGCAATAAAGCTGAACAAGCAAATTATAAACAACTTACTTTTGATAAAGCATTAGTAAATCAGCTCAAGCACTTTGGCCACGCAAAACACAAAACACCACCCTACTTAGATATTGTGCCACTTGAATACGTAAATTTACGCTCGCATAAGCGCTACCTTTATAAAACACCAGTTAGTGTCACTATTAATGATGAGGTATTTAACGGCTATACACGTGACTTTTCGGTAATGGGTTTGCAGTTAGAGTGCGAACAACCTGCCACATTTAAAAAAGGCGATATAGTACTTTTAGCATTCCCTGAACTTCAAAAAATAACTAAAAAGCATAAGCTTAGTGAACTAAAGTACGAAGTAATGGCCATCAGTAAGTCATTTACTACTATTAACCTAAAAGCAAATCGTATTGCTGATTTACCCCATGCTGGCGTGACCTTTTTTACTCAGTTAATAGAAGGGAATAAAGATAAGCTAAAAGTTTCTGAAGAGGCACCTAAAGTAGAAGGCTTATCTACCGCACTTAGAAATATGGTTACAAAAAGCGTTTGCCAATTTCCGCTATATTTACACAAAGAAGCTGCACACTTTAAAACCGGCGCAATTGGATATGGATTATACGCCAGTCCTATTCACGTAATTTTGCAAAACTTTGGTTTATTAAGTAACAAAACTGACTTTTCGAGCATTCTGACTGAAGAGCAAATTATTAATGTAATAACACCAAATATTAAAGATCGCAGCCGCCAAGATGCACCACTTGCTTTTACACTTGCTATTAACTTCGATCCTCGAAAAGGCAGTATTGAAGAGGCTATTGTTAGCCAATGCGCTTTAGGTGAAGACTACTCAAGCTTTTATAAACAAATTAGTAAAGGTATTACATCGCAACTTATATTCGTAATGCGTTTGTATATATCGCGCACAGGTCGCCCCGATACTGATTATCTTTCTAATGAGCTAAAATACGTAAGTCAGTACGCAATGCACAAAGCTAAAGATTTAGAAGAAGCCTTATGGGCCGTAGCTGGTGTAGGTGATGTAGTAGATATAACTGAAGAAGCGCTAAGCCATTTAGAACTAAAAAAAGAGCAAGTAGCACAAATGAGCCGCCGTAAGCTAATTTGGTTAAACCGCTTACGTTAAGCGGTTTAACTTAATTTATTTTAAAGTGTTGGTTGTTTTTCTAACGGAATAGCCAACATATACAACAATTGCAATAATGACCCATCACAAATAGCCGCCTGTGCTTGCTCAACCACTTTTGGCTTACCATGTACGGCCACACCTAGGCCAGCTTTTGCCATCATGACTAGATCGTTTGCGCCATCTCCAATAGCTACAGTTTGTGCTTTTTTAAGCCCTAGCTTTTGCTGAAGCACCTCTAAAACGACCGCTTTTTGCTGTGCATCGACAATCGTACCCAGTACTTTACCTGTTAGCTTGTCGTCTTTAAATTCGAGCTCATTAGCGTGCACTTCATCTAAATTAATCAGCTCTTGTACACGCTCTGCAAAAGGCACAAAACCACCTGAGGCAATCGCCAAATACCACTTATGTTGCTTTAAAATTTGGCACAGTATTTTAATACCAGGCATCAATGGTAATGTACTTTTCAGCTCTTCAATTAAGCTTTTTTCAATACCTTCAAGCTTAGCTACACGCTGATATAAACTCTCACTAAAATCAAGTTTTCCCGCCATTGCAAGTGCAGTTACAGAAGCAACTTCATCGTATACGTTCGCAAGGCGTGCTATTTCGTCTATGCACTCAATAGTTATTGCAGTTGAATCCATATCCATAACCAATAAACCAGGCTCATATAAATTAGGCGGCGTAGCAACTTGCACTAATTGACAATCAAGCGTGTTTGAAAATTCTTGTAGTACTAACGGGTTTATAGTTTTATCTGCATTTTGCGCGTAAAAACACAGTGCTGGTGCAAGCCCTAAATCAGGTTGGTATTGGCATATAGCGGTGACGTTTTGGTTATGTGTCGCTAAAAAGTCAACAATACTGGCAATGTGTTTTTCTGCAAAATCACCTGCAAATGCGATGCTAAATAACCCTAATGCTTTGTTTGGAATATAATCGAGAGGTGTAGATACACCACCACTATAGCTAAACCATTTATTTAGAGTTAAGTGTTGTAATGGTTGCTCAGCAGCTTGCTGTGCCATGTTGATTTGCGACATGGGATCTCCGTGTTTATTTTTATTTTCCTGATAGTTGGCATCTCAAAACTGCTATTCTCAACACTAAATTCGCCATCAGGTGGGGTTTAAGGTTATAGTTAGTGTAGTTGTAACATCAAATCAAAATGCTGTCAGTAGCATAAACGGTGACTATGAAAAATAACCATATTAAAAACCCTATAAGCGCATCCCAAAGAAAGCGACTCGTTCGCTTAATTCTTGCGGCTGGCTGTTTTGTATTACTAAGCTGGGTGGGTGTTAATAGTAGTTTTCAGAGTCACCAGTTACTTTACGATAGCGCCGACAGCACCGCAAAAAGCCTCACTCAGTTTATGGCTTTAAATGTTAAAACACCTTTAATCGAAAAAAATAAACCCCAGCTCAATGCAATTTGTAACGATATAAGTAAAGATGAGTTCGTGCTTTCGGCCACTATTTACGATCAACAGGGTATTTTATTAGCCAGTAGCGACAATTGGCAGTCGCACCATGTTTATGGTCAACTTTCTGATTCTACCCCCGGAATAAGTAAGTTAAAAACACCTTTTATGGAACCTGTTATAAGCGATGATGACCGCCCTATAGGTTTTGTATCTATTACTTATTTAACTCGCGCTGCAATATCCGACAGCCACAATCATTTTCATGACTTAGGCAGGCAGGTTTTACTAATGCTAGTGATTGCTTGTATTTTTACGTGGCAGTTAGGCCGTGGATTAAAGCGCTGGCAGGTAAATCGTTATATGCAAAAAACATCTGAACAAGAATCATAAAGTTGCTTTGCAAGCGTCTCTTTTTCGCTGTGTGGCTTTAAATCACATAGTGCGTCAAACACATCAGGTATATGCAATGGCGTGTTAACCTCCCCTTGGTAGCCACTTAAAGGCATTGAAGGTGAATCTGTTTCAAGCACTAAGTGCTCGGGCTCAATAGCGGCAATAACAGCACGGGTTTTAGCTGCACGTTCATAGGTAATAACACCGCCTACGCCAAGCTTAAAGCCCTGTTTGATATAGTACTTCGCTTGTTGGATTGAACCTGAAAATGCATGAATTACTCCCCCATTTTTTGGCTTACAACGTTTAAACGCTTGCGCAATTAAATCATGGCTTTGCCTGTGATGTACAATGAGCGGTAAACTTAGCTCATTAGAAAGCCCTATTTGCTGTTCAAATAAATAAGTTTGTTTAGAGAGGTTTTCAATGCTTCGATCAAGCCCACACTCACCAATAGCCACCAGCTGATGCTTATTTGTAGTTGCAAACTCGAATAACGCTTCTATGTGCAATTCTTTATGTTGATCTAAGAAGTAAGGATGCAGCCCTGCCGCTATTTTTATACTTGGATAGGTTGCTTTGAGCCCTATAAGAGTATGCGATTGAGCAAGCGTAATACCCGGTACAACAAACTGATTCACTCCCTTTGCTACACACTCGTTTATCAGCGATTCACGACTTGAATCAAACTCACTAAAATCGAGGTGGCAATGAGAGTCAATAAATTGCACGGTTACTTACTCATCTATTTATTAAGGATTTAAGCGTGTAATTTGCCAGCTATTATCTGCTTGGCGCTGATACATAAAACGATCATGTAAACGATGCGCCCCACCTTGCCAAAACTCAATTTTAGTGGGCACTACACAATAACCGCCCCAAAAATCAGGTAATGGAATTTCACCTTTAGCAAACTTGTTTTTCATATTAGCAAAGGTTTCCATTAGTACTTTACGTGATGACACCGGACGACTTTGCGCTGATGCCCACGCTGCTAATTGGCTTTCTTTAGGACGAGATAAAAAGTACTTTGCCACAGCAGAGGTAGGTAATGGTTTAGCCTCACCGTATACAATAACTTGGCGTTCCATGTGGTGCCACGGAAAGTGCAAGGAAATTTTGTTATTGCCTTTAAGCTCCTGCGCTTTACGCGAACCTGTATTGGTAAAAAATACAAAGCCGTTATCATCCAGGTGCTTTAAAAGCACAATACGCTGTGAAGGCTGACCGGTTTCATCAACAGTTGCTACAACCATCGCTGTTGGATCGGGTAATTGGCTTGCTACAGCATGCTCAAGCCATGTTTCAAACTGCTTGAATGGGTCATCTTGCAAGTTATCTTCGCTTAACGCGTCTTGCAGGTATTCACGGCGGATATCTTCGAGTTTCATAACAAATCCTTTAAATAAAGACTTAGAAAAGAGCTTAGGGTAGCGAGCTTAAAACAATAGATATTGAGTAATAACAAGTATCGAGTCTCAGGTATATACGATAGAAATAGCACCGAGTCTCGGGTGTATCGTTGGGTTTCGTTTCACTCAACCCAACCTACAATGTAAAACATTGCATCTGCAAGTGTAGAAGTGCTGACAAGACGGAGTGCTTTTTTATGCCAAGGAGCATACATTTAGTATGTGACTTAGGCTAAAAAAGCACGACAACGCAGTCAAAGCGAACTACACGCAGCAGATTACATTTGCTCCATGACTTCAATGCCTAACAGATCTAATCCCGTTTCTAATGTTCTTGAAACCAAATTACACAACACTAAACGGCTATCGCGCACGCTTGGCTCTACGCCTTCTTTAAGTACTGGGCAGGCTTCGTAAAATGTCATGTATAAGCTTGCAAGCTCGTATAAGTAACCACATAGTACGTGCGGTGTTGCTTCGCTGATCATTAAATCAAGTACTTCTTCGAGCTGTAGTAGCTTAAGTGCAAGTGCTTTTTCTTGAGGCTCAACAATTGCAACGTCTGAATTTAATGTAGCAGCATCAACGCCTGATTTGCGGAAAATACTGCGTACGCGTGTATAAGCATATTGTAAGTAAGGAGCGGTTGCGCCTTCAAAACTTAGCATGCTGTCCCAGTTAAAAATGTAATCACTGGTACGGTGCTTAGAAAGGTCGGCATATTTAACTGCGCCAATACCTACTTTACGGGCAATTTCGCTGCGATCGCTATCACTTAAATCAGACTCACGTTCAGCTAATTTTGCTGCTGCGCGGTTAATTGACTCTTCTAATAAATCAGCAAGTTTTACTGTGCCACCAGTACGTGTTTTAAATGGTTTATTATCGGCGCCCATCATGGTGCCGAACGGGCAAAACTCGTAGCTTGTTTCGTCTCTTAATAAACCAGCTTTACGCGCTGTTAGCTCTACTTGGTTAAAGTGTAGATTTTGACGTGCATCTACAAAAATTAAGATGCGATCAGCACCTAATTTATTTGAACGGTAGTCACATGCCGCTAAGTCTGTTGTTGCATATAAAAAACCACCGCCAGATTTTTGTACGATAAAGGCTGATGGCTCGCCATCTTTATTAGCTAGCTCATCTAAAAACACCACTTGCGCGCCTTGCGACTCTACGGCAATGTTTTTATCTTTAAGTAGGCTAATAATATCGTTAAGCTCTGCATTGTATGCGCTTTCAGCCATAATATCGGCTTGGGTAAGCGTTACATTTAAACGCTTGTATACTTCTTCAGAGTGTTTAACTGAGGTGGCTATAAATAGTTTCCAAAGTTTTTCACAATGCGCATCGCCGCCTTGTAATTTAACAACGTAGTCACGTGCTTTATCTGCAAAGCCTTCTTCGTCGTCAAAGCGTTTTTTAGCATCGCGGTAAAAAGTTTCTAAATCAGCAAGCGCAACAGTATCTAAGTCAACGCCTTGACTAATTTGATCTTCTAAATGCGCGATTAACATACCAAATTGCGTGCCCCAATCACCCATATGATTTTGACGCACAACCGTATCGCCTCTAAATTCAAGCGCACGTACAATTGAGTCACCAATAATAGTTGAACGTAAATGACCTACGTGCATTTCTTTAGCTAGGTTTGGTGATGAATAATCAACAACTACTTTTTGTGGCTTAGCGTGCTCGTTTACAGCTAGTTTTGCATCATTGTTAGCCGCTTTCACGCTTTGCGCTAAAAACTCAGGCTTTAAATGAATATTAATAAAACCTGGACCCGCAATTTCAGTCTTTTGTGCAATATCGCTTACATCAAGGTTATCAATAATTTTTTGTGCAAGCTCACGCGGGTTGCTTTTCATTTTTTTAGCTGCGCCCATGGCTGCATTAATTTGGTAATCACCAAATTGTGGACGCGTGCTTTGCGTTACTGCCGGGTTTGTATCTTCAGGTAAGCCTGCACCAACCATAGCTGCAATGGCTTTTTCAATT
Source organism: Pseudoalteromonas sp. SG45-3 (assembly GCF_014164075.1). Taxonomy (NCBI): domain Bacteria; kingdom Pseudomonadati; phylum Pseudomonadota; class Gammaproteobacteria; order Alteromonadales; family Pseudoalteromonadaceae; genus Pseudoalteromonas; species Pseudoalteromonas sp. SG45-3. The sequence goes on from NZ_JACJEN010000004.1 coordinate 20,674, forward strand.
AAAATAGTACGAATATTCATATTTTTTTACCTTTATAAACCCGCCAAAGCAGGTTTTCTTTTAATTCTTGTAAATGAGCTCTAGTTTTCGCGTGTATGGCTAAACGTTACTTCTGGGTAACGCTCGACCGATAAGTTAAGGTTTACACGGCTCGGCGCAATGTAAGTTAAGTTATCACCGCCATCGAGTGCTAAATTGCTTTCGCATTTACGTTTAAATTCTTCAAACTTTTTAACGTCATCACTGCTTACCCAGCGTGCCGTATTTACGTTTACGCCTTCATAAATAGCATCAACGTTATATTCTGCTTTTAAACGTGCTACAACCACATCAAACTGAAGTACGCCTACCGCGCCTACTATTAAGTCGTTATTAATAAGTGGTCTAAATACCTGTACAGCCCCTTCTTCAGAAAGCTGTACTAAGCCTTTTAATAATTGCTTTTGCTTAAGCGGATCGCGAAGGCGAATACGACGAAATAGTTCAGGGGCGAAGTTAGGAATACCACTAAATTTAAGTTTTTCGCCTTGCGTGAACGTATCACCAATTTGAATTGTACCGTGGTTATGCAAGCCAATAATGTCGCCAGCGAAAGCATCTGCGGCACGTTCACGATCGCCCGCCATAAAGGTTACCGCATCAGAAATGCTCACTTGCTTGCCAATTCGCACGTGATTCATTTTCATGCCTTGGCTGTACTTACCCGATACAATACGCATAAATGCAATACGGTCACGGTGTTTAGGGTCCATGTTGGCCTGAATTTTAAATACAAACCCGGTAAAGTTTTCTTCAGTTGCAACAATTAGTCTGTCTTCGGTTTCACGTGGTAATGGCGTTGGCGCCCACTTAGTTAAACCATCTAACACGTGATCAACACCAAAGTTACCAAGTGCGGTACCGTAATAAACTGGCGAAAGCTCACCGGCTAAAAACAGATCTAAATCAAATTCGTTTGATGCACCAATAACAAGCTCAAGCTCATCACGTAACTGCGCAGCTAAGTCTTCACCAATGGCTATATCTAACTCTGGATTATCAAGGCCTTTAATTGTGCGAACATCTTGAATTTTATGACCTTGGCCCGTTTTATATAAAACAGCTTCATCATTATGAATGTGATAAACACCTTTGAACTCTTTACCACAACCAATTGGCCAAGTAATGGGTGCACAGGCAATATTTAGCTCTGTTTCAACTTCGTCCAGCACTTCCATTGGGTCGCGAATATCACGGTCACATTTGTTCATAAATGTAACAATAGGTGTGGTACGCAGGCGTGTAACTTCCATTAGCTTACGGGTACGGTCTTCTACACCTTTAGCCGCATCAATAACCATTAAGCACGAATCTACTGCTGTTAATGTACGGTACGTATCTTCAGAGAAATCTTCGTGTCCTGGCGTATCAAGTAAATTAACAAGTGCGTCGTTATATGGAAATTGCATTACAGACGTAGTAACTGATATACCACGCTCTTTTTCCATTTCCATCCAGTCAGATTTAGCATGCTGGTTAGAGCCGCGACCTTTTACAGTACCAGCTCTTTGAATAGCTTGTCCGAATAACAATACTTTTTCGGTAATCGTTGTTTTACCAGCATCCGGGTGAGAGATGATAGCAAAGGTCCTTCGCTTGCTGATTTCATTGATAATAGTCTGGTCTGCCATTGATAAATTCTTTTAGTTTATATGCGGGGTTGAATGCATTTTAATAAGCGTCTGCGAGTAAACCCGTTATGTTGATCGTAATTAACTACTATTCTCGCTGATTTTCACGTTGCAAACAGCTGATAATAAAGCGTCAATAGTTGATTTTTTAATAATGGCAATTGTAACAGGAGTCGGTATAAAAGTGTGCTATCTACTTAAAAATATCTTAGCTTTAAAATAAATGTGTACAGCGAGCGATATTTAAACGACCTACAATTTAGTCGTAGATCGTTTAAATAAAAATGAGTAGTTACTTAACAACATCAATAGTAGGTACAACCGACATTCCAACACGTAGTTGACTAAGTAAAGGCTGCTTAGCATCTAAACTAATCTTTACCGGTAGGCGCTGCGCTATTTTAGTAAAGTTGCCTGTTGCATTATGCTCACCAATAGTGGAGTAACTTGCTGGATTTAGACTGTCAACGTGTCCTTTTAATGTCACGCCTGGCAATGCATCAACTTTAGTTATTGACTTTAAAAGATGTAAAACTATGTAAGTTTTTAAACACTGAATTAATATTATATCCATGTAACTTGTTAAATTTAAATAACTTAAACATAAAAAAAAGAGCTAAAGATCATGCAACTAATGATTGTAATTTAGCCACCAAGACCGCTATAAGCTTGTGTAATCAGGTCGTAACGCATATTATTGGCAGATTGCATGGAGGATAAGTCGTTTGGTCATGAAAACCAGTAAGTTAAGTATAAGATTATTATGGTATATAACACCTCTTGTTATTCTGCCACTGCTATTTTTAGGTGGCTTTACGCTCACCAATGTCACTAATTCAACACAAAAACAAGCTGATTTAATAATGAGCCGTTTTGTTGAGCAACAACAGCAAAAAATATTCAACTATATTGACTCTTTTCACTCTACTGCAAAACTACTTTCAAATTCGCCAGTACTTAGTGACTTTTTAGCAAACGATATTAGCGCCAACGGTAATTACACCCGAAAACTTGGCGCGCTTATGGATGTATTTGCCAGTTACAGCGAAGCTTATCCAGATATAATTAGCATTAATTTAGTTTCAGCAAGTGGGAAAAGTGATGCCTACTACTCTAATAACCTAACAACAGCGCCTAAAAGCTATCCATTTTTTAATCGAGTATTGCAAAGTAATTTAAGTACACAGCAATTTATGATTCAAAAGGACGATGGCACCACGAGCTTATATTTCATTCAACGAATTGACAGCGTTGATTACTACTTGAAACGTCCACAGCAGCTTGGTTTTATTGTAATACATATTGAGCCTTCAATACTCAACTCCAGTATTTTAGAAGCGCCATATAACAACACACTTAATTTAATGTTGACCAAAGACGGGAAAATTTTATTTAGCTCCGACTACAACATGCGCGGCCAATACATAAGCGAATATGAACTTAACCAAGTACATGATCTTGCCGATATAGGCATGCTTTCTACCATTGAACTCTCAAGCATAGATAAAATAGAGCGAATGATTTTTGCCGTACAAATGCCCGGTGGATATTATTACGTTTCAACCATTCCCAAAGGTGTGCTTTATCAATCTGGTAAAGCCATAAGCCTAATAACAGGCTTAATTGTTATTATTTCGATAATCACCCTGCCAATATTAATTTTTATAGTGGTACGTAATTTACTACTTAATCCAATTGAATTACTGGGTGCTGCAAGCCACCGTGTTGGTGATGGCGATTTGTCGGTGCACTTACCAGCTCATACAAATGACGAAGTGGGTGTTTTGTTTAACGACTTTAACCACATGGTTAATCAAATTAGACACTACCAGCAGCAGCTTGAAGAATATAAACACCACCTTGAAGATAAAGTAGAAAGTCGTACTAAAGCACTTGAAGCCATGAACAGCCAACTAGAGCTTGCAATTGGCCAAGCCGAGCAAGCTAATCAGCTTAAAAGTCGTTTTTTAGCTAATATGAGTCACGAAATACGAACGCCACTTACGGCTATTATGGGCTTTACAGAGCAATTACTCCACAACGACAAAGTAGCCAACGACAAACAACATCTAAGCACTATTTTACGTAATTCAAAACACTTACTAGAGTTAATAAATAATATACTCGACTTATCTAAAATTGAAGCTGAAAAGCTAGCTGTCGATTTGTCTGCGTTAAACGTAGTGCAGCTTGTGCATGACATTGAATCAATTATTCAACCACTGGCACAAGAAAAACAATTAACCCTTAATATTGATTACCAACTGCCGCTACCTCGCACCATTTATAGTGATGTGACCCGCTTAAAACAAATACTTATAAATATTGCAAATAACGCTGTTAAATTTACCGAAAATGGCAGTGTGTCTATTTGCGTGCATTATTTACAAGCAAGTCAAAAGCTAGAATTTGTAATTAAAGATACCGGCATTGGTATGTCTGAGCATCAAATAGAGCGTGTGTTTAAACCGTTTGAGCAAGCCGATGCCACAACCACACGTCGTTTTGGTGGTACAGGCCTTGGGTTGTGTATTTCTAAAAATTTAGCACTGTTACTTGGTGGCGATGTAACGCTTGAAAGTGAAGTTGGCGTTGGTAGCCGCTTTACAATTAGGGTGTCGTGTCAGTTATCTGATGATCAACCAATGCTTGAGTTTTTAACGCAAGAAAGCCAGTTAATACCAGAGAAAGACCCTCTCTTATCGTTTGCGACCAATAACTTTGAGGCTAATATTTTAGTCGCTGAGGATAACCCTGATAACCAACTATTAATTAAATTATTACTGCAAACTTGGGGCCTTGAACCCGATATTGCTAGTAATGGCGCACAAGCTGTAGAAATGGCACTCGTTAATGACTATCAGCTTATTATAATGGATATGCAAATGCCTGTAATGGGCGGATTAGAAGCGACTAAAATGCTTCGTCATGCAGCATACGATGGCCCCATTATTGCCCTTACTGCTAATGTAATGAACCACGATATAGGCACTTACCTAGAAGCTGGCTGCAACAAAGCACTCGCTAAACCCATTGATAAAGATGCTCTGGAAAATGTACTCGTAAGCTACCTACATCTTGAAAAGGATAATCAAAATAAGTGGGACAGCTTATTAAAAAGCGAAAAGTTTCAGCAAATTACTGATAACTATTTAGCCAACTTACCTACTTATTTAGAAGAAGTTAAAACTCTGCAACATTGTAATGACTGGGAAGCATTAAGAAGTATAGCGCACAGTATTAAAGGTAGTTCTGGGTGCTTTAATTTTGATGAAATTTATCACAGCGCTGCGGCACTTGAAGAAAATTTAAAAAGTAACAATAAAGTGCCAAGAGACGAGCTGGTAAATAAATTAATAGCAGCCATTGAGCAAGCAATTAGTGGCAAAGTAACCTAAAAGAAAACTTACAAAATAGTACAAGTTCGGTGCGTTAGTGCTCTATGCTTAAAACGCTAACCACCGACTTTAATTATGAAAAGTTTAAACCTAATGCCATGCCCATTAAAATAGCGTCTTCAAAGCCATTTTTGGCCGGATTATCACTTGGATAGTAGTTTTTACGCACTGACATCTCTGTAAAGCCAGCGTTCTCGTATAGCGCAATAGCCCGCGTATTAGATTCGCGTACTTCTAAAAAGAGGTTTTCAGCATTTTGCTGTTCACCATATTCAATAAACTGAGCTAACAACTGCCTTGCAATACCCTTACCCTGGTGGCTTGGTGTTACACAAATATCCATAAGCGTAAAATCAGGCCCTGCTTTTTCACCAATATAAAAACCAATCATGCTCACCTCATCAAATGCGGCAACATTAAAATAGCGCCCGCCTATACATGAACTCATTGTATTTAAAGTCCACGGATGGCTATGACATGCTGTTTCGATGGCCATTAATTGAGGTATTGCAGTTTCATCTACTGATTTAAAGTTTATCAAGGTGTTCACTCATTAAAGCCCATAAAGCACGCTTCTCATAGGCGTTAAGCTGTGGGGTTGGCAATGTAAGCTGATTATCGTTTAATTGCATCTCACTACCCTGTACAACGCTATTTATAATAATAGCCCCTGCACTGAGCTTAATGTCTGCAAATAGTTGCTCATTTATCGTTAAAGAACTAGCTGTCGTGCTTTGCGATAAAGTATCTGCTTGGTCATTTGCTTGAGAACAATAATGCTGATTGAGTTCAAGATTTTCTATATCAAAAATAGCTGCGTAACGTGGGTGCATAACAACTCAGTAGATTAGACATTTGAACAATATAAGAAGTAATAAAAACGATGTAAAGAAGAAATGGCAGGGGCGGAGAGATTCGAACTCCCAACCATCGGTTTTGGAGACCGCTGTTCTACCAATTGGAACTACGCCCCTGCAATGACGACGAATTATAGAGAAGTTTCGCCAAAGGTAAAGAGAAAAATCACTCTTTTAGTTCAACTGCTTTTTAAATAAACAAAACGGCGAATTAGCATGCTAATTCGCCGTTTTTTAATCACTTAAAATTAGTTAATTAAAACTAAAATTAATTATTCCCATTCGATAGTTGCAGGTGGTTTACCTGAAATATCGTAAACTACACGAGAAATACCATCTATTTCGTTAATGATACGGTTTGAAACCACACCTAAAAACTCATATGGTAAATGTGACCAGCGTGCTGTCATAAAGTCGATTGTTTCTACACAACGAAGTGATACAACCCAATCGTACTTACGTGCATCGCCCATAACCCCTACCGATTTAACTGGTAAGAATACAGTAAACGCTTGGCTTACTTTATGATAAAGCTCAGCTTTGTGTAGCTCTTCGATGAAAATCGCATCTGCGCGGCGTAGTAAATCACAGTACTCTTTTTTGATTTCGCCAAGTACACGCACACCTAAACCTGGTCCAGGGAAAGGATGACGGTAAAGCATGTCGTACGGTAAACCAAGTTCTAGACCAATTTTACGCACTTCATCTTTGAATAATTCACGCAATGGCTCAACAAGGCCCATTTTCATGTCATCTGGTAATCCGCCCACATTGTGGTGAGATTTAATAACATGCGCTTTACCTGTGGCAGATGCCGCAGATTCAATAACGTCAGGATAAATTGTACCTTGCGCTAACCATTTCGCATTTTTAAGCTTTTTGGCTTGCTCATCAAATACATTAATAAACGTGTGACCAATGGCTTTACGTTTATCTTCTGGGTCTGACTTACCAGCTAAATCATTTAAAAACTGCTCTTCAGCTTCAACTTTAACAATGTTTAAGCCAAATTTATTACCAAACATGTCCATAACTTGCTGACCTTCGTTTAAACGAAGTAAACCATTATCAACAAATACACATGTTAGCTTTGCGCCAATTGCACGGTGAATAAGCATAGCCACAACTGATGAATCAACACCACCAGATAGACCTAAAATGACTTCGTCATCACCTACAGTTTCTTTAATACGCTCAATAGCATCATCGATGATTTTTGCAGGAGTCCATAATTTTTCACAGCCACAAATATCAATAGCGAAACGCTCAAGCAAACGTAACCCTTGATGAGTATGCGTTACTTCTGGGTGAAATTGTACGCCGTAAAAACGCTTTTCTTCGTTAGACATTGCAGCATGTGGACAAGTAGATGTTTTAGCTGTTGTTGTAAAATCAGCTGGAATGTCCATTACTTTATCGCCATGACTCATCCATACGTCAAGTATGCCGTTGCCGCCATCAGTAATATGGTCTTCAATTGCATCAAATAATGCACAGCTGCCTACTTTTTCAACTTGTGCGTAGCCAAACTCTTTTTTATCAGAGCTGTGTACACTTCCACCAAGTTGAGCTGCCATTGTTTGCATACCGTAGCAAATACCTAGCACAGGCACGCCTGCATTAAATACATACTCAGGAGCGCGCGGGCTGTTTTCAAGTGTTGTTGATTCTGGACCACCAGAAAGAATAATACCTTGTGGGTTGAACTCGCGGATTTGCTCTTCAGTCACATCCCATGCCCAAAGTTCACAGTAAACACCAATTTCACGCACACGACGGGCGATTAATTGAGTGTATTGTGAACCAAAGTCTAAAATGAGAATTCGTGAATCGTGAATATCTTTGCTCATGGAGTATCTCGTAAAGTCTGATGCTAAATGCCGTTTGTTAATGTAAACGACTAAAAAGAGGGCTTGCAAAGCAAGCCCAGTATATTAAATTAATTACGCTGCTTAACCTAAGCGGTAATTTGGTGCTTCTTTAGTGATTTGCACATCATGAACATGCGACTCACCCATACCTGCTGAAGTAACACGTACAAATTGTGGTTTTGTATTTAGCTCTTCAATTGTTGCACAACCCGTTAAGCCCATAGCACTACGTAAGCCACCTACTTGCTGATGAATAATCGTTGCAATAGGACCTTTGTAAGCTACGCGACCTTCAATACCTTCAGGTACTAACTTGTCTGCTTCGTTTGATTTTTGGAAGTAACGATCTGATGAACCTTCTTTTTGATCCATCGCGCCCAATGAGCCCATACCACGGTAAGATTTGTAATAACGGCCTTGGTACAATTCAACTTCACCTGGTGCTTCTTCTGTACCAGCAAGAAGAGAACCCACCATTACACACGATGCACCAGCAACAAGTGCTTTAACAATATCACCAGAAAAACGAATGCCACCATCAGCAATAACAGGAATGTCGCGACCTTTTAAGCCTTCAACAGCATCTGAAATAGCGGTAATTTGTGGAACGCCACAACCGGTAACAATACGTGTAGTACAGATAGAACCAGGGCCGATACCTACTTTAACTGCATCGGCACCGGCATCAGCTAGTGCAATCGCACCTTCAGCTGTTGCAATGTTACCTGCAATAATTTGTAAGTCTGGGTACTCTTTGCGAGTTTTAGTAACACGGTCAATAACGCCTTGAGAGTGACCATGCGATGTATCGATAAGTAAAACATCAATACCCGCTTCTACTAATGCAGCAATACGCTCATCAGTACCTGCGCCAACACTTACAGCAGCACCTACACGTAAACGACCTTGGTCATCTTTACATGCGTCAGGTTTGTCTTGGGCTTTTTGGTAATCTTTTACTGTGATCATGCCTTTGAGTTTAAATTCATCATCAACAACAAGGATTTTTTCAATGCGGTGTTCGTGCATTAAGCCTAAAATTTCTTCGCGTGCTGCGCCCTCTTTAACGGTAACAAGCTTTTCTTTTTTGGTCATAACGGTAGAAACAGGCTGTTCAAGCTTAGTTTCAAAACGCATATCACGACTAGTAACAATGCCTACAAGCACATTATTGCTGTCGGTAACCGGAAAGCCTGAAAAACCTTTTTCGTGCGAAAGCTCAATTGCATCTGCAATTGTTAAATCGGCAGTGACCGTTACAGGGTATGAAACAATACCTGCTTCGTAGGTTTTAACTTTACGTACGTTTTTCGCTTGTTCTTCAATAGTCATGTTTTTATGAATAAAACCAAGACCACCTTCTTGCGCAAGGGCAATAGCTAAACGAGCTTCTGTAACAGTATCCATAGATGCTGAAATAAGCGGCAAGTTAAGTTTGATACCACGCGTTAAGCGAGTTGAAATATTTGCCGTGTGTGGCAAAACAGTAGAATGACCAGGTACTAAAAGTACGTCATCAAAGGTAAGAGCTTCTTTAGCGATTCTAAGCATTTTGGCAACTTCTCACATGTGGATCTAAGATAAGGAATTGCGGCCAAATTTTAACAGCGTTGTTGGCATGAGTAAATAATATTTCGCAAATATTTATGATAATATAGGGTCTATTAGCCTTTCAAGGTTAAATTTGCAGCAGTTTGTTAGGTATTTAGGCAAGGCAGAGCCTATGCAGTGTGGTTATTCCCCATAAATAGGCGATAACGTAGCATCAATTCCAAACAAGCGCTGCCCAAAGGGTTCAGCCTAGGGGCGATTAACTCTTTGTTACTCGGTTTTTACTTAGCCCACTAGGTTACAAACCTCGCGCCGCGATTAAATCGCCCCTAGTTTGAACAAATTTTAATCTACAAAGGTCAATAGACCCTTGCTTTATAAATAGTTTTAGGTTGTTTTTTATGTTTTCGAAGCCTTCGCAGGCGGTTTACACCGTTTCACGCCTTAATAGAGAAATTCGCACAATTCTTGAGCAAGGTTTTGCATCTTTAGTGCTCACGGGCGAAATTTCTAACTTTATTACCCCTGCATCTGGACATTGGTACTTTTCGTTAAAAGACGATAAAGCACAAATTAAAGCCGCTATGTGGCGTGGGAATAATCGCAACCAAAGCTATCGCCCTGCAAATGGCGCGCAAGTTACAGTAAAAGCGCGTGTATCACTTTATGAACCTCGCGGTGACTACCAGCTTATTGTTGAGCATATGGAACCGGCCGGCGAAGGTCAGCTAAAACAAGAATTCGATGCACTTAAAATGCGTTTGGCCGCCGAAGGATTATTTAGCTCTGCGTATAAAAAACCACTTCCGCAAAACATTAATCGTATTGGTGTTATTACCTCTGCAACCGGCGCTGCTATAAAAGATATTTTAACGGTACTTAAACGCCGTGCGCCGCAGCTAGAGGTAATCATTTACCCTGCTATGGTACAAGGCAAAGAAGCACACCTACATTTAATTAATCAAATTGAATTAGCTAATGCTCGTGATGAAGTAGACGTACTTATTTTAGGACGAGGCGGCGGATCACTTGAAGATTTATGGTGCTTTAATCACGAACAGCTCGCACGGGCTATTTTTGAAAGTGAATTACCTATAGTAAGTGCAGTAGGCCATGAAATAGATACAACCATTAGCGATTACGTTGCTGATGTTCGTGCAGCAACTCCATCAGCCGCAGCTGAGCTTGTAAGCCCAAATACGCAAGAGTTACACAACAAAGTAACGCAATTGGTTAATCGTTTATCTAACGCGTTTAAGCACGACATTGCCGATAAACGCGCTCTAGCAACGCAGTTACAACACCGCCTTAATTTGTGTCATCCGCGTAGTCAGCTTAGTCAAAAATCACAACGTTTGGATGAGCTAAGCATTGCGCTGCAACAAGCTATGCGTAATCGTTTATATCAGCAAGAACGCACACTCAATAACTTAACGCCTCGTTTGATGCGCCAATCACCTGATAAAAAACTCGCTTCAGCAAGCCATCAACTCTCGCAATTACAAGCTAGGCTAAACCAAGCTATACAGCATCAGTTACAACAAGCGAATAATAGCTTAGCACTGCAAGCAAGCAGGTTAGACTCGGTAAGTCCGCTTAATGTTTTAGCGCGCGGTTATAGCATCACTAAAACACAGCAAGGAAAAGTAGTTAAATCTGTGGGGCAAATTAAAACAGGCGATGTTTTAGTTACAGAGTTAGTCGATGGCTCTATAGAATCACAAATTATTTAAAGCTCTGTACTTAGCAACATTTTAAGTTCGCTATCGCTCGATGTGGAGGTAGTGCTTTTAAATTGTTGCCAAAACTCTTGTTCCATCAACTTATCGTTTAGCTCTCGCCATTGAGCATTACCAAATGTGTCGTTATCAATAGGGGCGGCAAGTTCAAATTCACATACTGTTTTTTTACATTTTGCACTAACAACGTCAGGAATAATTGATAAATCAGCTGTTAATAAAAAATCTTGTAATGCCATTTCAGTACGATAAGCCCATTCTTCATCGCGCGTTTGATTTTCAAATTTATCACGTAAAATCTGCTCAAAATCTGAAGGGCCCCTCATTTTCTTTAAAACACTTTTGAGCGCCGCTTTCTGTTCGGCGAGTTGCTGCTTAAGCTGAGTTACTTGCTCTTCTAAAGGTAGTTCATCAAGCATTTGGGTTTCTGAATTGGTTGTAGGCGAGACTTCAGCGGGCTCTATACTAGCGACTTGCTCAGGTGCTGAACCTGTATTACTCAATACCTCATTACTTTGTTGTTCAGTATGAAGCTTTTTCTGTTTTTCATAACTTGGCTGCGACTTAACAGATTCCGGATAACTTGAAGCTGCATTAAAGTAGCTCCAAGTTAAACCTACACCCGCAATAAACCCAATCCCTAGAGCCAATAAACTATTCTTGTTCATGTTAATTCCTTTTAAGTTTTATTATTTTTAGTTACTTATAACATTGCACTCGTGTGCGATTCGTTTTCAGGCTCAGGATTTGCTAAAAAATTTTGGTTCATACTTTGCGCCGGACACTCACAATCCGGTCGACCAATAATTTTAGCGGGTACGCCAACAGCGGTTGTGTGTGGTGGAACATTGCTAAGTACAACTGAGCCCGCACCAATTCGTGCGCCCTCACCTACTTCAATATTACCAAGTACTTTAGCACCCGCGCCAATTAATACGCCTGCTCTAATTTTAGGATGACGATCGCCCTGCTCATTGCCTGTACCGCCAAGCGTTACAGATTGCAAAATTGATACGTTATCTTCAATTACCGCTGTTTCACCAATAACAATACCGGTTGCGTGGTCAAACATAATGCCTTTACCCACTTTACATGCTGGGTGAATATCGACCCCAAACACTTCAGAATTACGGCTTTGAATAAAGCGCGCTAGCTCTTTGCGATTTTGTTGCCACAAACAATTAGCCAAACGGTGCGCCTGAATAGCATGAAAACCTTTTAGATTTAATATAACCGTAAGATAGGTTTCTGATGCAGGGTCGCGGTCTTTTACCGCTTTAATATCCTCAGCAACAAAAGATAGCATACGGTCACATTTTACAAATGCTTGGTCAAACAGCTCTCGGATAGTGAATGCAGATACCACCGCATCAGCCAACTTATTAGCAACAATAAAGCTCAATGCCGAACCTAAACAATCATGATTTAAAACACATGAATAAACATGACTTGCTAATAATGGTTCACGTTTTACTACATCGTTAGCTTCGTCGCGAAGCTGTTGCCAAATTGCATGACGCATAATACTGCACTGCCTTAAGTTGATATAAAATAGCCTTTTCCCAAGTCTAACGGATTTAACCACTAAGGTGTTAATCCCTTAGTTATTTGTTCTGGTTATTAGGTATAACTGTTTATTAAGTTTCATTATTAAATAATAAAAATGCCTCGATGCTTATAGCACCGAGGCATTATTTTAACGCTTAAAAAACACTTAAGTTATTGAAATACTTTATCGACTTTCATCACTTCAATATTTTTTGCAGGAATTGCTAATTTATAATCAGCAATCACTTTATCTTCAGCCACTAATTCAGCAGGTTTATTAGTGTTATAAATCATTGGTGATGTTTGCTGCGATGCTAAACGTTTTTGCATATCAGCGCCGTCACCAGTAATAAATACATAGTGAACATTGTCTGTTTGTAAGTTTTCTTTAATAACGCGATTAACATCAGCAAGCGTTAGCGTTTTAAGTTTATTAGTAACGTAACTTACAAAGCTATCTGTGTTGTAAAATTCGCTATCAAGTGCGTAACCTAATTGGCGATTTTGACTTGCGACCATTTGCGGCACAAAGTTAATTAAAAAGTTACGCGTAGCTTCAAAGTCATCTTCGCTCATACCATTTTTAATTAGCTTATCTAGCTCAAACAAGGCTGTACGTGTTGCAAAGTGCGCATCGTTATTAGAGCGAAGTGGGCGTAACCACACTTGAAAAATTTGCTCAGAGCGCCCTAGGTTTGCATCAGGCTTGGTTTGAAACATACCACGTGGAAAATATTCAATGTATGCGTAATCGCCGTAGTTCATGCCGCGAGTTTCACGAATGCGCTCATATAAAAAGCTGTTAGAACTACGGTGCTCACCAAAGTACGAACGCACAAGCCAAAGGGCTGTCCAGTCTTCGCTACTTCTTATTGTATCAATAGGAAAACCAAACGATACAGCAGTCGATTGTGCCGATTTTTCTACAATAGTTGCATGATGACCTTTAAGCACTGGCGCATCAGGAATACTTAAACGGCTTTGCTCACCTTTTGGTAGCGTTGCAAAATCGCTCATCATTTTAGCTTTAAGGTTTGCAGGCACAGCCCCAATTAAGCCAACCGTGAGTTTAGATTGCGTAAGCTCGATGTTATAAAACGCTTTAACATCATCTAGCGTCAACGCTTCTAAATCCGAAATATCACCGTAGTTGTAACTTTCGTAAGGGTGATTTTTGTAAAGTGCACTGTATAGCACTTCTTTGCCTAGCTCTTCATCGTTAGATGCTTTTAAGCCTGATTTAATACCATCGATCATTTCTTTTTTAAGGCGTTTAAAGTCATCGTCTCTAAAGCCTGGGTTTAATAATTGATCGCTCACAAGTGAATACCACTGCGCTGCATTGTCTTTATGAATACGCCCTTGGAACGACAGCATTTCTTTATCTATTTGATAACCAAAGCTACCTGCAAGCGGATAAAGTGCTTTTTGAATATCTTTATAGCTTGTCGCCTCTGAGCCACCTTGTGCAAGCATTGCCGCAGTGAGCGCTGCAACACCTTTTTTGCCTTGAGGGTCGGCAGCCGCGCCGGTATTGAATAAAAAGTTAACATCGATTAACGGCGAGCTATTGGTTTTATCAAGTACTTTAAATGCAGGTGCCGCAGGTGCTTGTTCAAGCTTTGCAGTAAGCGCATTTAAATTAACTTCTTGCTCAAAACCTGGGGCTTTATCAAGTGCCGACATTGTTAATGTGGTACGTGCGTTATCAGTAAAGTATTTATTAGCAACGGCTTTAATATCTGCGCTGGTGATGTTATCTGCCGATTTATACAGCTGGTTTATAACCTCAGGATCGCGCTCAAAATGCATGTAGCTGGCAAGGGTTGATGCAATCGCTTGCGACGAATCTAAGCCATTAATAAAGCTGTATTTAAGATTCGATTTTAAATCACTTAGCTTTTGCTCATCAACAAGCTCAGTGCGTGCTTTTGCATAAGTTCGATTAATGGCATCGCGCGCAGTGGCTAAATCGCCTGCGTTTTCTACTTTAACAAATACGTGTAATAAACCCGGATCTTTAGTCTCTGGGTTATAGGTAAACATTTGGCTGGCAATTTGTTTGTCGACCACTAGCTCTTGATATAAATCTGAATTACTAGAAAAATAAAGCTGTGAGATTAAATCAAGCGCCGCTCTGTCTTTTTTAGCAGGCTCCCACGCAGCGCCTTTGTACGATACGAGTAACCAATGCCCTGGTAGCGCTTCATCTTGCTGGTGTAAATATTTTGGTGCTTGTTGAACAGGTTCTGCTTTAATGTCAGCAACATAGTTACCCTTTTTCCAGCTGCCCCAATGCTTTTTAACCATTGCCATTGTTGCTTGTGGGTCTACATCGCCCACGATGACAAGTGACACATACTCAGGCTTATAAAACTTGGCAAAAAATTCTTTACCATAGGCCATTTGATCAGGCATGGCTTCTATGTCTTTAAAAAAGCCCATAGTGGTGTGTTTATACGTGTGCTTATCAAACGCTTTTTCGCGTACAGCGCTTAATAATTTACGAATTGGGCTCGCGTTGTTTTTCAAGTACTCACCTTTTACCGTTTGTGCTTCGGTTCTAAATTGCTCTTCGGTGTAGGTTAAATTTTGAAAAATATCAGCTTCAAGCTCAAGTACTTTATCAAGGTGCTGCTTTGAAAAGTTTAAATGGTAATTTGTGTAATCGTTTGTTGTATATGCGCGGTTATCAACACCTGAATTTTTTAATATGTCTGAGTACACATCTTCAGGGTATTTTTGTGAGCCTTTAAACATCATGTGTTCAAAAAAGTGAGCAAAGCCTGTTTTGCCCTCTTCAACTTCGTTACGCGATCCAACCGATACCGGAATTTGCAGCGACACTACATCAGGGTAATCGGTTTTAACAACCATGACACGTAAGCCGTTTTCTAGCTCTTCAATTAAGTAATCTTGTGAAAAAACACGGTCATCAGCTTTATTTACTTGTTCTTGTTGTGCTGTTGTTTGCGTGCTTTGGTTTTGTTGCATGGCGCAACCCGTTAACGCCAGCGATACCGCTAAGCTGGTTGCTAATAATTTAAATTTCATTGTTGTCCCTTTTTAAATTGAGCAAATTTGTTGTTAGATTTAATACTAACTCACCCTCGATTATGCCCCAAAGCCAATAAATATAAGAGTCCCAAGGGAATTTATTATGTAAACAACTGTGTCAATTATAAATTATGGGAACAAGCACTATGAATAAACATCATGTTAATTGAAAAATTTTCACTAAATAAATCTATCTAGACGTCTAAATGGCTGCTATATTAAATCCATCAAAACGCACTTGGCTGGAATGAGGATTATGGCTTTATCATTAAAAGAGAAAATAGAGGACACCAACCAAGGTGTTTATCTTATTGGTACTACCCCGCCTAAAATAGGCACCGATAAAGCGCAATTAAAAACTATTGCAGAAAAGCTATTAGGTCGCTTACACGAAATTGAATACGACGGCGTAATAATTTACGACATTCAAGACGAAAGCAGTCGAACCAATCAAGCGCGCCCGTTTGCGTTTAAACAAACCGTTGATCCGCGTGAATACAGCCATTTACTGCGTAATTTATCTGCACAAGATGTAATTACTTATAAAAGTGTGGCGCAGCGTGGCGTAGGCGAATTTAAAGATTGGCTAAGTGAAACTAAAAACGACTACGATTTACAAAATGTAGTTTTAGTAGGTAGCCCGTCATCGGTAGGCGATATAAAGCTAAGCCTGCCAGATGCGTATAAAGCATTGGCTGAGCAATCAGATGATTTCTTTTTAGGTGGCGTTACAATTGCCGAGCGCCATTCAAGTAAACGAAATGAGCACGAACGATTAATAGAAAAAACAGCACAGGGTTGTAAGTTTTTTATATCGCAAGCTGTTTACGACGCACAAGCTACTATAGAGTTAATTACTAGCTACGCACGTACATGTAAAGCACAGGGTATTACACCTCAACGTATTATATTAACGTTTACCCCGTGCGGCGGCGAAAAAACCTTAGAGTTTATGCAATGGTTGGGTATCTCAGTGCCAGAGGCTACAAAATGGCGCATGCTTGATGCAGACAATACATTAAGCGAATCAGTTCGTATTTGCCGCGAAAACCTCGACTTAATACTTAAAAGCTGTGCACATTTAGACGTGCCGTTGGGCTTAAATATTGAAAGCTTAACAAACCGTAAAGAAGAAATTGACGCGTCAATTAACTTATACCGTTTATTAAAAGCCATTATGGAATTGAACCTTGCGGAAAAGCTAATAGCTTAGAGCTTGAGCCTAAACCAATTCACACCCTTCTTGGCAAGCCTAGTGGCTTGCTTTTTTTATTAATCTTAAATTAAAAATGGTTATGAGCTTTTAATTAAGCCTATAATTTCACCTCTCTTAACTTGCTGATTGACCGAGTAATTCATATAGCAGTACTATCACTTAATTGTTAACGATAGAGCGTTAACAATTTTCTGTAAATGATAACTGTGGATAGGGAGATCAGATAAATGGAATCAATTAACTTAACACTCAAAGTTATAGGTGAACTATACGCAGGTAGCTGTTTAGAGTTGACAGCGAACAACGCTCTCTCCAACATTTCTAATATTATAACTTATATAGCAACAGTGTTAGTTACACTAACGGCTATCGCGCTTCCGCTAACACAACAGTCATTGCAATGGATGGAAGACAAGTACGATTCTGAAAGTGTAGTTAAATACTTAAATGACAAAGCCCCCATTCAAGCTAATTCAATAGTACCAAAAGTACTAATATACTTACTGTTTTCGCTAATCTTTTTTTTGGCACATGAGCTTTTAACAATACCTTTAAAAGCGTTCCTCTTTATCACTATCATTACCTATTTTGCATATGTCGTAGTAATGTATTCTAGGTATTTTGCATACGTATTTAAGAACCTGAGTAGTACAACGTATATATATGACAAAATATTAGAAAAAACTGAGAGTTTAGATGAAATCACAGTCACTGAAATTGCAGTTTTAATGGATATTGAAAAAGTTAGATTAATCAAAAAACAAGAAATTAATGAGTTAAGTAGTCAAGCTAGGGATCTTGGGCATTTATTAAAAAGTTCAGATATCCATGAATCTATTGAAAGTATGAATACCTATCTTAATAGCCTACATAAAATTTTATATAGCTTACCTAAAACAGCGCCCGAGGAAAAATATACAAAAACAGCTAACTTCTTATCTTATCTAACATTTCAGCTACTTGGTGATTCAAAACATGATATATCTTTAAGTAGATTAAATGAAATTATAGTGTGGGTTGAGAGCAAAAGGGACGATACATATAAACCGCTTACATCCGGTAGGTTTTTAATTGAATTCGAACATTTTAAGAACAGAGTTAATATTTGCATTCCTGACTTAATAAAGCATTTGAGAACTCTGATATGGCACTCTAAGAAAGAAAATATACATATCATAACAGAGCTTTATAAAAATATTTGTAAATCATTATGGCAGAGAGAGAAAAATGGCTCTTATTTTTACTTTTTCTTTCACTTCAAAATTGGTGAGCACTTATACAAAACTAACCTACATAAAGAACTAGAAGAATTATTTAAAAATAATGAATCAAAAGTCACTAAATCTCAGATCACGTTAGTCCTAAAAAATGCAGGCGTCCAGGATGACAAAAAGGTCGATGAATTTATGCTAGAGGTTTGGGACAACGCATATGTTAAGGCTGCAGAACAGTTAACATATACTTTCCTTCTGTATTTCCATAATAAAGAGAGTCACCTCCTAACAATAAGGAATATAAACAACCCAATAAAAACAAATTTTAACAACCTTACATCAGAGCTATTACCGAGTTCGATAGATGAAATATTTTCGCACATTACAAATTCAGAAAAGTTAGATTATTTTGTCTTTGGAGATTCACCAAGAGAGAACATAATTCATTCATCAGGGATGCTTCTAATCTATGAGGTTATTAAATGCATTTACAATAATAAAAAACCTTTATTTTCCTGTAAGCAGTTCCAATATCAAGACTTAAGTATTCTTATCTATTCGGCTAAAAGGTTAGAGATTATTGTAAAAAACATCGTCTTAATTAACGAAGTATCCCATTTCATATCGAGTCATTACTTAACTATTGATGAAGTTTTAAATGCAGCAAATACTCTTCTAGCTACGATGATAAAAGAGTTAGACGAATATAAATTAGAGCTTGAAAAAAATGGAGATTTAGACCCAAATGCTTTTAAAAAAATTAAGAAAGTATTTGAAGACGAAATAGAAAATAGCCCTATAACTTTAATAGGGTTGAAGCAAATAAAATTAGTAAATGAAAGCATATCTTCATTTAGTGTAAAGCTACCTAGAACAACTTTTTTAAGAAACAACAATATAGACACAGACTTTTGGAATATAGGCTCTATTTTAACAAAACATATAATGAATGAGCTTAATTTGATATTACGAAAGCGTGGATGCTCGCAGGCTAAGAACTTTCCCAGCGTAAGCTCTGGTATTAAAGCTGTAGTTATTACAAGGGGAATACAGCAATACCTAGTTGATAATGGCTTCAGTTTCACAGATAGAGAAATAATTTGGCCCGATAATACTACAGCTTACTGTTTAAAATTAAACTACGGAGCTATTGATAGTTTTTATTGTATATCAGATAAAGACACTTTATTTAAATGTCAAATAGGCGAATCTAATCCTTTTAAATTAGGCATAGTTGATATGGGAGAGGATATTGAAGTAAATATTCATTTTTTCTTTAAAGCTAATTTATGAAATATTTATCCTTTCTATTTCAATGTTCAACCTTAATTGAGGCTAATTAAAACATCAGCGTTAATTTAACGCTGATGTTTTTTTGAAAATAACGTTTATTTTTTTCCTACTTATTGTTCAACTTTTTAGCGAGCTTATACGCTTGTTTATTTTTATACATTGCGTGGTCTGCATCATTTAATAGCGTTTCAAAAGGCTGCTTTTGTTTATTAGTAAAGCTATAACCTATGCTGAGCGATAAATCGCAAACGTCTTCTTTGAGTAAAGCTTTTGAATACTCTGAGGATATTTTATCCATGATGTAGTTAATTTTGCTTTTATCACTTAATTGCATTACTGCAACAAACTCATCACCACCTAAACGCCCTACTATGTCGGCATCCCTTAAATGGTTTTTTAGCGTATCTGCCAATATAATTAAGGCTTTGTCACCCACTTCATGTCCAAAGGTGTCGTTTAATTTTTTAAAGTCGTTTATATCAATAAACAAGCAACATACGTCGAAGCCCAAACGCAGTGCTAAATTAAGCTTTTGCTGAGCTAGTAAGTTAAGTGCTCGGCGATTATAAATATCTGTTAATGAGTCTAACATGGCTATTTCGCGCATTTGTTCATAGCTGTAAACAAGCGCTAGGTCGTCTTCAATTAAATCGCGTAGTTGCTCTATGAGCTCAAAGTATTCATCGGTGTAGCTAGTTATTTTAGTGTCTTTTAAGCATAGCGTGCCAAATACTTCACCTTCTGGCCAATGAATAGGTAAGCCTAAGTAGGATTCAACACCGTCCTCAACTACTTCTGGGAGGGTGTTCCATGCATCGTTATTGCTTGCATCATTAACATATAAAATATTATTAGTTTCAGCGACGTGCCGACAAAAAAGAGGAGTTTGAGGGGGAAGTATCGGGTTGGTTTCAAAGCTTGAGCCACCTTCGTTATTTCTAATAACAACGCGATAGCCTTTGCTTGTTGCCTGAACTATATAACCAGACGGGGCTGAAAAAAGCCCCGTGATAAGGTCCATTGTTTTTTGCCATTTATGCAAAGATATTTGGCCATCAACACCAGAGAATGCCCATTTATCAGTTTCAAACATTAACTTTACCTCGGCTATTTAATAGCTCCAGTATAGGCAAAAAAGTAAACTAAAAGCTATTATTTACGACGTCTACTTGGCTCTCTTTTACCTGTAATGCGTTTTTTATCGCGATCTTTTCGAGATTTATTCGTATTTTTACGATTATCTTTGGGCTTTTTATTTAAGTCAGGCTCGTAACCTTCTAACCACTGCGGCGTTAAACGCGTATCGAGTAATACTTCAATTTCTTCTAGCAGCCATTGCTCATCAAGACTTACCAATGACATAGCAAGCCCTTGTTCACCAGCGCGACCTGTACGGCCAATACGGTGCACATAATCCTCGGCAATGTACGGCAGTTCAAAATTAATTACGTATCTAAGTGTAGAAATATCTAAACCACGCGCAGCGACATCGGTTGCAACAAGTACGCGTGTAATACCTTCTTTAAAGTTTTGCAGTGCACGGTCACGTGCGCCTTGCGATTTATCGCCATGGATTGATTCGGTTTTTAACCCATCTTTACACATTTCTTTAGCAAGCTGATCGGCCATTTGTTTTGTGCGAGTAAAAATAAGCACTTGGCGCCAGTTTTTCATGCCAATCATGTGCGATACAAGTTCGCGCTTACGGTCTTCATCTACAGCGTAAATAACTTGCTCTACTTCAACCGCAGCTGAGTTACGTTTATCAACTTCAATTAGCTCAGGGTTTTTAAGTAGTTTTTTACTGAGTTCAAACACGCTGTCATCAAACGTAGCTGAAAAGAGTAAAGTTTGGCGATCGCCCGGGATATGTCGCAATATACGTCTAATTTCATCAATAAAGCCCATATCAAGCATGCGGTCGGCTTCGTCAAACACTAAAGAGTCTACGCTTGAAAGTACCACACTGCCTTTAACTATATGATCAAGTAAACGCCCTGGTGTTGCCACTATAACTTGTGCTGTTTTAAGTGCTTTAATTTGAGGGCCAATACTTGCACCACCATAGGCTAAGGCACCAATGATATTAGTGCCTTGTGCGTACTTTTCAAAGCTGGCAAATACTTGCTGAGCAAGCTCTCGTGTTGGCGTTAAAATTACAACGCGGGCAAGGCCTTGCTCATCCTTTTTAGGGGTATTTAAAAGCTTATGTAATAGAGGTAAAACAAAGGCGGCGGTTTTACCCGTACCTGTTTGCGCGCTGCCCATTACATCACTTCCGGCTAAAATAGGCGGAATAGTTTTAATCTGAATTGCGGTTGGTTGAGTGTAATTATTTTGCTCAATCGCTGTTAATAATAACGGGTCGAGATTAAGTGATGAGAACGTAGTGGCAGACATAGGCTTAGCTTTAAAATAACAAAGAGCGCTATTGTACGCATATTACTGTACTGCGTAAATTAACCAGTCCAGAAAAGTATTTAATCGTGATTGCTCTCTTTCGCTTTAGCGCTAAAATAATAAAAAAGGCGCTAAATAACCGTTGTATTTAGCGCCTTTTATAATTTGCTGTAGCTTTAAGCTGGCTTTAGTGTCGCTTTACGTTCGTTGTAAAACGCTATTAAATCGTCAACTGTTGCTTGGCAGTATTCGCGAATACCCGAAACCACCATGTGCTTTTCACCACTACCCACTTTAACGCCGTTTTCTAACAGGTTAAAACGTAGTGTAATTTTTCCGCGCTTACCAGTGTACTCAAAGCTTGGCTCTGCAAATTCAAGTACTGGCGCTGTTATATCAAGGTTATCAAGATTAATAAGCATTGATTCGTAAATTACCATCGGACGAGCAGGGTTTATCATTACCTCTTGCTTGCCCATTAATGGGATAATTACATGCGGGAAGGTAGTACCAGAAAACTCAACATAATTTTTTATTAGACTATTAGTTAGTGCTGGGCATTGGCTGGTTTTACCGCTGCGCTTTACCTTTAAAATGACTTTTTCGCCATTGGTTACATCAAACTCATCGGCTCCCTCAGGGAAATGAAGTTTGGTGTTTTCATCAACCATACCGGCAAAAGTAAATTCCATTTGTTCACTAATACCGTAGCGGTCTAGTACCAATGAAAAAAGTAAGTCTCCTGGCGCGCAAAACTTTTTGGCATCTTTGTCATGAAGTGGATTGTAATCGTCAGCAACGCATTTAGCGAAGCGACAACCCTGCTCACGAGAGATAGAAACATAATCAGCATGCTGCTGAAAAAAAGGACTTAACATAGTTTGTTCACTGCTTAAACTGCTTATAACCTATCTATATTACCAGAAAAAAAATATTGAGAGGTCGAATCTGTTAGATTAATGGCTAAATAAAACAGAGCAATAAAAAAACAATGACCTTTTATTTGTTAGCGCTATCAATTATATGTGTTTTTCCGTACTGCAAAATATCAATAATGCGGCAACCCTTTTGGCACTACTTAATGGCTTTAAGTGTTCTAAGTGGGTATTTTCAAGGTTATATAAATTTGTATGCTCTGCTCAGCACTGGGCTTTACGTTGTTTTATACTACTGTGTGCTAAATGCAAAGCGGGCAATAATACGCGCTATTTTAGGTACTGTTTTTATAATTTCCTCACTGGCATTAGCACTTCATTGGGTGCCTGGTTTTAATAACCTCCCTATTGTTATAGATGAGCGTATTACAAGCGATGCGATTGCTTTTACCCTTTATGCTAATTTTGATAAAGCTATGGCTGGGTTATTCCTTTGTGCTTACTTTTATTCGAATAAAAAAGCTTTAAAAGCAGACTCCAATAAAGCAGGCCCATTAAACGTTAAACAACCCATTTTAATAGTTATTACTACTGTTTTAGCTTCGCTCACTGCGGCTTTAACACTTGGACTTGTAAGCTTTAACCCAAAAGTGCCCAACTTTTGGTTAGCCTTTATTGCTATTAATCTTTTATTTACCTGTGTAGCTGAGGAAGCTTTATTTCGAGGTTTATTACAAACCAAACTTAGCCAAATAATCACATCTACTCGCCTAGCGTTACTTGCCCCAATAATGACTGCTGCAGTGTTTGCTTTAGCACATTTTGCTGGAGGAATTAACTATGTATTGGTTTCATTTATTGCAGGCTTAGGATACGGCTATATTCTTTATAAAACGCTGCGTTTAGAATGGGCTATTATATGCCACTGGTTAGTGAACGTTTTTCACTTCTTTTTGTTTACTTACCCTATGCTCAGTAAAATCTAAATACATTTACAAATGCTAACAATTTACCCGTTAGCAAACATTGCCAGCGTTTGATTTTGTTAGTAATTTACTACTTTAAATAATAAATTAAAGGACTAATAAATATGCTACGTTTTATAGCGGCAATAACAGTGCTGGCCACAATAACCGGTTGTTCAGGAATGACCTATCATACAGACATAGACAACGGTGTTTTATCTCAAGAAATTGGCACCTACGTTAATAAAAGAGATTTACAGCAATTTTATAGCGACCAAGAAGCACACGAAAGTGGCGCAACACTTTTAGGCCGAATAGAAGGTGAAAGCTGTGATGGCGACGGTATGGGCAACAATAATGTAAGCTACAATCGCTCTAAATCAAACGCGATTGATTTACTTAAAGCTGATGCTATGCGCAGGGGCGGGAATGCTTTTACTATTAATTCCTGTAGTGAAACCTCTGTATCGTACTGCGACCTATCTGTTTTATGCACCGGACAGGCCTACGACTATTAATAAGTAAAAGTGCAAATTATATATTAAGCGCAAAGCTCAGTAGTACACGCTTTCCAGACTCGATTTTAGATACGCTGTGTTCGTACTTATCGGGTCTGAACAAATACACGCGATTAAATAAATTTATAATGCATTTTGAGCATTTAAATACCCCACCCGCTTTAGGTTTCTCTAATACAAAATTAAGCTTGTAATAGCGCCCTTGCTGCACAGGGTCAATATGGTTCATTACGCTATGATTGGTTGGGTAAGTAACAAGGTTTATCGAAAATGTGTTACTGCTAAAAATGGCTTTGTTTTTTACAAGTGCAATCATACTGCCTCCTATGAGTTTATATGCCGCATTGTAGCATTTAGTAAATTATGAATGCTTAGGCTAAACAATATCAAAATACGATGTCATATAGCTAAACAGCCTGAAACAAAAAAGCCGAACTTATTTTACTAAGCTCGGCTTTTAAAAGTACATTGTTTAGTAATTATGCACTTGGGTATTCGCGGTACGCACGCTCTATATTTTTAGCCTGCTTTTTAGAAATACCTAAATGAGCAAGTGCAACACGTAAACGAGCACGTGATAAGTCAGAGCCTAATATTTCCATTGCATCAAGCACTGACGTACTTGATGTTTTGCCTGTAATTGCGACAAAAATTGGCTCTAAAAAGTCTTTAATTTTAAGCTCGTGGAATGTAGCCACTTCTTTTGCAATTGCAAAAATAGCGGGCTTATCAAAGCTACGTAAGCCTTCTAGCTGCCATACAAAAAATTGTAGTGCTTGGCGTATTACGTTTTCGTCTGCTTTACCAGCTGTTAATAGCGCAGGATCGTAAGTTGGAATACCACCTACAAAGTGCCCTGCCAGCTCAACCATATCCGAAAGGGTATTAATACGCGTTTTAGCCTCAGGTAATACTTTAGCTAACATTTCACCGTTAAACTTCCAATCAACAAAGCGCTGAATTAACTGCTCGTCGGTTAAATTTTCACGGATCCACATGCCGTTTAACCAGCTTAATTTATCCACGTCGAATACTGGGCCACCAAGCGATACGCGCTTCATGTCAAAGTTTTCAATCATTTCATCAAGTGTGAACTTTTCACGCTCATCTGGCATTGACCAACCCATACGACCTAAGTAGTTAAGCACGGCTTCTGGTAGGTAACCCATTTCTTTATAGTAGTTAATAGACGTTGGATTTTTACGCTTAGACAGCTTTGATTTATCTGGGTTACGTAGTAATGGTAAATGACCAAGTACCGGCGCTTCCCAACCAAAATCTTCATAAAGTTTTAATAACTTAGGTGCTGAGTTAATCCACTCTTCGCCACGGAAAATATGACTAATTTGCATATGGTGGTCATCAACTACGTTCGCTAAAAAGTACGTTGGGAAACCATCCGCTTTTAAAAGCACTTGCATGTCTACGTTTTCCCACGGGATCTCAATTTCATCTCGTAGGTAGTCGTTAAACTTAAATGTGCCTTCGCTTGGGATTTTCATACGTATAACGTAAGGTTTGCCTGCCGCTAAGTTTGCTTTAATTTCTTCATCTGTATGGTTTAAACCACGACCGTCGTATTTAGGGCGCAAGCCTTCTGCCATTTGCTCTTCACGCATTTGATCAAGCTCTTCGCTTGTTGCAAAGCAGTAAAACGCTTTCCCATCGTCAACTAACTGATGCGCGTATTTTTTATATAAATCGCTACGCTCAGATTGACGGTAAGGACCAAATTCGCCACCCACATCAGGACCATGATCCCACTCAAGCCCTAACCAGCGTAAGCTATCCATAATCGCAAGTTCAGACTCTGGCGTGCTACGTACTTGGTCTGTATCTTCTATACGAAGTACAAATTCACCGCCTTGTTGTTTAGCAAAACAGTAGTTAAATAAGGCGATATAAGCGGTGCCAAGATGCGGGTCACCAGTTGGCGACGGGGCAACACGGGTGCGAATTGTCATGGTAAATTCTCTTTAAATAAGTGAGATAATAAAAGTGGTTTATGCAGCTACTTTGTTTAAGTAAGCAATAATATCGTTTGATTCATACAGCCATTGTACTTGGCCATTTTTCTCTATACGCAGGCAAGGCACTTTAACTTTGCCGCCTTGCTCAAGAAGCTCTTGACGATATTGCTCATTATTTTTTGCATCACGCGTTTCTATGTTTAAGCCTTCGCGCTTAATAGCGCGGCGTACTTTTACACAAAACGGGCATGCTTTAAATTGGTACAGTTTAAATTGTGAGGTTTGCTGATCAAGCTGTGCTTGCTCGTCGCTTGCACGCTTTTTACTGCGAGGAGTAAATACAAAATTAAAGAATAAGATTATACAACCTAAAAACCAACGAACTAATTTCATGTTCTGTGCTCTGCTTACAACAATTTAAGGAGCCAGATTTTAGCACAAATTTACAATCAAAAAAGCTCAATACTATTATCTATCTTTGGTTCGTTATTAACTTCTAATTCACTGTAGGAGGTAACTCTATTACGGCCAGTATTTTTAGAGTAGTAAAGCGCTAAATCAGCCTGATTTACAATACTCGATACAGTATCAATACTCACTAACTCTAAAAAACCAATGCTAATGGTTAATTGGCCAATTTGTGGAAAAGGGTATTGGGCAACATTAAGGCGTAACCGGTTAAGTGCAACGTGTGCATCAGTCTCTGTTTTTGCTTGAAATAACATTGCAAATTCTTCACCACCATACCTAAATACATAGTCTTCAATCCTAAAATTATTTTTTAGTAGCCGTGCAACAAGTAAAATAACCTCATCGCCAATTACATGCCCGTAGTTATCATTAATATTTTTAAAGTTGTCGATATCGGCAATAGCTAAATACCAACGTCGCTTTTTATTGTTATCATTTCTTGGTAACAAAAAACCGTTACCCGATACAATCTCAATTACTTTTTTATCAAATGTTTGCCTATTTAAAAGCTCTGTAAGTGGATCTAACCGCGACTTATATAATAGCCCAAGCTGATTAGCATAAATATTTAAAATATGTACAGCTAACATAGTTATTCGTTCTGGTAATTCTTGCTCGGTTTCTATTAATAAAGTGCCGACTACTTTTCCAAAATGATAAATAGGCACGTAACTTGATGTGCTACTAAAGGCATAGCTCACCCTAATTTTATTTTGAGTGACCTTTTGTAATAACAATGATGCTTCATCTGGGCTTAATTGCTCTAAATTACTGTTTGAATTAATAAGAGTAGGGGGTATGGGGGCTGAAAAATTTTTATTGACGTAAATGGCAAAATTATCAACTTCGAGCAAGTCGCTAATTATTTGTATTAATGCGCTATCTAAATCACTTTCTTCCTCTTGCTGGGTAAGCTTAATAATCCATTCGTGCCCACACTTATTTGCCTTCATTACACTGCCTAAACTAATTAAACTTTTATTAGTCTAGACAATACTCATGAATTTACTAAGTTATGAGGTAATACTTATTAACTAATCCTTTAGAATAGGTATTAAAGTAATACTAAGTCGTCGCGATGCAATACTTCTGCACCACTATCGTATTCAAGTAACTCACCTATTTGATTTGAGTGTGCGCCTTTGATTTTATTTACCTCGGTACTGCTAAAACGCGTTAAGCCACGTGCAATTACTTGATTTTTAGTATCTATTAAATCAATTAAATCGCCTCTTTCAAAACGTCCAAATGCATTAGTAACGCCTTTAGCAAGTAAGCTTGCACCTTTATTTTGAAGGGCACTAATAGCACCTGCATCTATAACAATTTGGCCGGTACTTTTAGGCCCAGCTAGTAGCCATTTTTTACGGCCATCTTTTGGGGCGGTGAGTTTTAAAAAGCGTGTACCAGGTAACTCGTCACTCATACATTTTAAAATAACGTTTTTACCAGCGCCTTTAGCAATAATGACTTCAACGCCTGCACGCCTTGCAATGTCGGCTGCTTGTAATTTGGTTGCCATGCCGCCAGTACCTAAGTTTGTACCACTGCCACCAGCAAGTTGGCGCAGCTCATCGTTTATATGTGTTACTTCACCAATGAGGGTGGCATCGGCATTGGTGCGAGGATCGCTGGTAAATAACCCTTCTTGATCGGTAAGTAGCAATAATTTATTAGCATTAGCCAAAATAGCAACAAGTGCCGATAAATTATCGTTGTCGCCTACTTTTATTTCACTGGTAGCGACTGCGTCATTTTCGTTAATGATGGGCACAACATCGTAATTTAATAACGCATTGAGTGTATCGCGGGCATTAAGGTAGCGCTCTCTGTCGTCTACATCAGCGCGGGTAAGCAGCATTTGCCCTACATTTACCCCATATAAAGCAAACAAGCTCTGCCAAATATGAATAAGTTGACCTTGTCCAATTGCAGCAAGCATTTGTTTATCAATTAAGCTTCTGCCACAGGGTTTTAATAGTTGTTCGCGCCCAGCAGCTACCGCGCCGCTCGACACTAAAATAACCTGATGCCCCTGCTTTTTAAGCTCGCAGCATTGGCGTACTAATTCAACCATATGTGCTTTGTCTAGCTTATCGGTGCCGCCAGTTAGTACGCTTGTACCAAGCTTTACAACTATTACCTGTTCCCTTTGCATGTGCTTTTTACTATTGATTAATTAAAGATGAATTAATTTATACCAGCTCGGTATTTTTGAACAAGTTAAAAATTTTCATGCTAGGATCTGATTTTATTAAATTAAGTAAATTACTCTCTATGCCTGCCAGTTTATGTTTAATTATTGCCACCTTTTTATGGGGCAGCTCTTTTATTGCGCTCAAATACGCCATTGCTATTTACGACCCTGCATTGGTGATATTTTTACGCATGCTCACCACGTTAGTTTTGTCGCTTTGTTTATGGCGCTACGTTATTCGGTTTGAGTACTTAAAAGGTGACTGGAAGTATTTAGTGGGTATGTCGCTTGCTGAGCCTTGCTTATACTTTTTATTTGAAGGCCATGCAATGGAATACACATCAGCCTCGCAGGCTGGTGTTATTGTCTCTTGCTTGCCTATTATTATTGCGTTGCTTGCCTTTGTATTACTTAAAGAGCATATAAGCAAAGCCATTGTTGTCGGTTTTACGCTGTGTATAGGCGGCAGTATTTTACTTACGCTTCTTTCACCAAGTACCGACCAAGCACCTAATCCGTTACTAGGTAACTTTTTAGAGCTTATGGCGATGGTGTGCGCTGCATTTTATACCGTAAGTATTAAACATTTAGCTAATCGCTACTCGCCCCTGACTTTAATTGCTTTGCAAGGTATTAGCGGCAGCTTGTTTTTTGCGCCGTTTTTATTTTTTATCGACCTACCAAGCGAAAACCAGCACGACTTAACTGCGCTCATGAGCATTTTGTATTTAGGTTCGTGTGTAACCCTTGGCGGCTACGGCATGTACAACTATGCAATTAGCAAAGTATCAGTATTAACCGCGGCTGCGTACTCTAATTTAATTCCTATTTTTACACTTATTTTATCAGCTATTATTTTGGGCGAAGTGCTCAACGTTTGGCAATGGCTGAGCATATTTGTGGTATTTATTGGCGTAATGGTAAGCCAGCGCCATCAAGAACTCGTGGTTGATATACCGCTTAGCGAATCAGGCGAAGACATTTGCGCAGATACAAGCAACCTTAAATCAGTACCCGAGGCAAGTGAATCAAAAGGGTAACAGGTAAGCAAATACAGCCCAGGTGTTTGTAAAAATGAGTTTTGGGATTGATGAATAACCTCAATCCCCGTTACCTTATAATTTTGAATCACCCCACTTTGCAGTTGCAAAGTAAACGCCTCTCCCACTTTGGCGTGTTGTAAAAATGCAAAGTGGGTGTCGTTATGCCCTGCTATTAGCGCGCCTTTTTCGTTTCCAAACTCTTTTCCGCCCAGCTCCCCTGCGGGTAAAAATTGGCTAGGCGCAAACGCTAAATTGCGACCACTCGCTCCAGCTAATACACTTAATGTTTTATTATGGCTTGGCCAATCAAGCTTTGCAGTCACGTAGCTGTCGGCGTAATACCACGGCTTTACTTTAGTGCCGGGTGATTTAAGCGCCTCTTGCCAT
Source organism: Pseudoalteromonas sp. SG45-3 (assembly GCF_014164075.1). Lineage (NCBI taxonomy): Bacteria > Pseudomonadati > Pseudomonadota > Gammaproteobacteria > Alteromonadales > Pseudoalteromonadaceae > Pseudoalteromonas > Pseudoalteromonas sp. SG45-3. The sequence continues at coordinate 50,914 of NZ_JACJEN010000004.1, forward strand.
GCTTGCTCAATTAATACTTGAGCAAGCCACGCTTTTGCCTGCATATAAGCGCCGTGACCAAATAATCCAAGCCCAGCTATTAGTAAACCCGCGCTTAGCCACTTTTTCATTTACGTGCCCTGCTTAACTTAAATGATCGGTTTATTTTAAGGGCGCTAGATCCCAATAATAAAATACAGCCTAGTAATATATGTAACCTGCTTTGCCCATCGGTTTGCGGTAAACGCATTGCCATACCTTGTGGTACTGCATTAGTAGCTTGCGCCGTTTGCTCTGCCACTTCTTTTATTTGAGTTTGTTCAATCGCTATAAAAGCAGTAAACGGGCTAAGTAATTGATGAGTAAGCGCAAGCTCCTGTACTTCATCTTTAACTGTATTTTGCTCGTTGTATAAAAGTAATGACTTGATTTTTTGGCGCGCCCACAGTTTTGCTATACCTTGAGCGCTTGAGCTATTTTGTGTACTTAATTTAATACTTAAAGGACCTTGTGCTGTTTGCCCAGCAAGTACCACATTTTTAGCATTATTAAGTTTTATGGCGACCATGATAGGCTCACCAAAATATAAATCAGGTAGTGGTGACGGCCAAAAATCTAAGCTGTTACCGCTTTCATCGCTTAGCCCCAAATTAGTAATAGCCGGATGTGCAAGCTTATCAAACAACTGCTGCATTTTAGGTTGCACCTCGCTTGTGCTGCCTATAAACGTAAATGAGCCTTTACCTATATCTGCCGCTCGGCGCATAAAAAAGCTATTCGGTGCGCTGCCAATACCCACTGTAAATAAGCGGCTATCGCCTAATTTACTTTGAATATTTTTAAATAATGCATCTTCATTACTTACGCTGCCATCAGTTAAAAATACAACTTGGCGCACAAAACCATCAAACTCGCTACCATCAAGTACGGCATTAAGCGCACCTTGTATTTCAGTGCCACCGTCGGCCTCTAGGCTATAAATAAATCGCTCTGCACGGCGTAAATTAAAGTCACTGGCTATAAGTGGTTTATCGCTCATTGGAGTTACTATGTTGTCAAAACCAATAATGTTAAAGCTGTCGTCGCTATCAAGTAATGAAAGTGCATAAAACAACGCTTTTTTAGCTTGCTCCATAGATTGCCCATGCATAGAGCCTGACGTATCAACTACAAATACCATTTCACGAGGTAAGCGCTGTGTTTGTGTGAAATGATCCCCTGGTGGCATTAGCATAGCAAGCCCGTATCGGTCACCATTTTCAAACTGCTGAGTAAAAAATGCGGCTTGAGCTTGCTCTTTTTGCAGCGGTTTAAACTCAAGTACAAAGTCGCGATTAACTGCATTTGTCTCATTTAACGCTATTTTATATTGTCCAAACGCGGTGTTTTGCACATCAACATTGTGAAATTTAGAATTGATATCCACCAGCTCTAAGCCTACGTCTATATCTATGTTTAAGCTAAATTGGCTGCTTGGTACGTTATCATTTTGATTACTGCTTTTAATACTGTAAACAGGGCTTAACCATCCCGTTGGGAGTGAGTTAACGTGCGTTTGGTTCTGAGTATTAACCTCAACTTCACCACTAATCGCGTGATAACGCGGTGTAATGGTAGTAGGAAATCTAATAGCAAATGTGCCGCTGCTGTAATCAATTATTTCTTGATACTCAAGCTCAATAATTACTTGCTCACCAGGGCCAATATTTGCCACATTCGTAATAAACATATTGGCGCGTTGCTGGCGTACAAGGGCCGCTTGCTTACCTGCTTTTTTAGCCTCCTCGTATTTTTTTTCGGCCTCTACCTTTTTATCAATTTGGCCTTTAATGACTCGCTCACCTATACGCATAGTCATGGCATGTACGGCGCTTTCATCAGGCAATGGAAAAACGTAGCGCGCATTAACCGCAAACGGGTTTTCGTTTTGATAGGTTTGCGTGACTACAACATGATTAATCAGGCCAGTTAAGGTCATATTGGCGTCGCTTTTTAATATTATTGCTGGGCCTGCTGGCGCACCATTGCTATCAAAAAGCTCTAACTTGGGTGATTGCGCATGGCTTTTGAAGCTCGCTAACAGCACAATCGCTATGAATATAAAAATGCTTACTTTAATAAGCATTTTGGTCGGTTTACTCAACATAAAATCACTCCATCGAACGCTTTGTTTTACTTAGATTCAGTTAGATTTAGTTACTCGCCGTTTGGCCATTTACTGGATTCATTGAGCGAGTGGTAAGCGTTACGCGTCTATCAAAAAAGTTATCTTCCACCGTGTTGCTGTTAGCCAATGTTTGCTGCTCGCCAAATGCCTGCGTGCTTAAACGTTTGTGGCTCACACCGTGCTTTATTAAATAGCTTTGCACGGCATTTACACGCGCTTTAGAAAGTAAAAGGTTGGCTTGCTCATCGCCGCGCTGATCGGCAAAGCCACTTAAATCAAGTGCGAGTTGTGGTTGGTTGTTTAACAAGGTAACGAGTTGGTCTAACTGCAGTGCAAAATGCGGGGCAATAACACTTGAACCTGTTTTAAATTGCACCGTCATCGCCAATAAGTTATTAATTTGAACTTGAGTTAACTGCTCATTTTGATTGGCAAGCACTTCTAGCTGTTGCTCTAACATATTGTTGTGGTTAAGCACGTGTTGGTAATCGCTGGTTTTTTCTTTCATAACCGTAATTGCACGCTCTTGCTCTGCAATTTTGTTATCAGCTACTTTTGAATCACCTATTAAACCACCGGCAAATGCCCCAATAAACGCGCCTATTGGCCCGCCTACTACGCCGCCAATAATAGCGCCTGCACCTAAACCAATAGCCGTTTCTTTATGGGCTTCTTTTGATGGCGTGTTAGATGTTGAGGCAATTGCTGGAGTACAAAAACTAGCAACGAGTGTTAATGCAATTAATGTCTTCTTCATGATTTGACCCTTAAACTTACTTTTTAATTTGTGATGTTTTGTTTTGATGGACCTATTAAAACAAGTTCAAGTGGCAACAAAGGGGATCAAAAATGGCAAACTGCTGAGCAATTGTGGCAAAAAAATGGCAATTGCCTTTTTAAGCGTACTTAGCTTAAAAACTTCGATATAGTGCACAGCAGAGCCGATAGGATAATGATTAAGATGAAAAAAATAGCCATCGTTGAAGATGAACCCGCAATCCGCGAAAACTACATAGAAATGCTGAGCGCACAGGGCTACCAAGTCAGTGGCTTTGCCGATCGCGCCAGCGCTGAAGCTGCATTTAAAAATGCCCTGCCCGATTTAGCCATTGTTGATATTGGCCTAGGCCATGAAATAGATGGTGGTTTTTTACTGTGCCAAACATTGCGATCGCTTTCTAAAACACTGCCTATTATTTTTTTAACCGCCCGCGATAGCGAAATAGATACCGTATGCGGCCTACGCATGGGCGCCGACGACTACCTAACAAAAGACATAAGCTTGGCTCACTTGGCTGCACGTATTGGTGCGCTATTTCGCCGAATGGAAGCACTTGAACAACCCGCTGATGCAAATGCACTCATAACACGCGGGCAGTTAACGCTCGACACGCAACGTATGCAGGTATTTTGGCAGCAACAATTAGTTGATTTAACCGTAACCGAGTTTTGGATGCTGCATTCACTCGCCCAGCGACCAGGCCATGTTAAAAGCCGTAACGATTTAATGAGCGATGCAAAAATTTATGTAGACGACAGCACTATTACTTCCCACGTAAAGCGTATTCGTAAAAAATTTATAGCACTCGACAGCTCCTTTGATTGCATAGATACCGTGTATGGCATGGGCTACAGGTGGGAACAATACTAATGCTACGATTTGGTCTACGCAGTAAATTTATATTACTTTCATGTTTTTTGTTTTTGCTACCGTGGCTTGGCTACGAGTACGTATGGGAAATGGAAAAGTTTTTACGCCAAGGCCAAGAAAAAACCCTCGTAGGCACCACTCGCGCACTTGCTACCGCATTACATGAGCGCCCTGCATTATTTGACGAGCAAACCAACTTTTTAGACCAAGTTGTAAAAGGTCGTGATTTATACGCTTATAATCTTAAAAACCCTATTCAGCTCGACGGTAAACTTAACGATTGGGACAGCTATCAACCGTTATTTTGGCACTACGACAAACGCTATTTACAAAAAACAGATAACAAACATCAAGCCAGTGACTTATCGTTTGATCATATGGTTGGCAAGTTTGATAACTACTTATACGCCGCATTTAAAGTAACCGACAATACCCTTATTTATCGCGCTAAAAATAGTTTAAGCATTACCAATAACGATTATTTACAAATTGGCTTAAAAACACCTGACGGCCAATTTAATACCTATATAATTGCGCCACGCCAAGATGGCTGGGTTAATGCGTTTGATGCAAATACCAAAGCCCCTTTTACAAAAATTCAGGGCTATTTTGAAAGTACCGAATCAGGTTATAACGTAGAGCTGCGCTTTCCTATTAGCATGCTGGGCAACAAACTTGGCTTTGCTATTGTTGACATTGATAGTAAAGAGGCATTGCTAGAGCCTAAAATAATGTCGACCTCAAACTTAAATAACCCAAACGATTTAGGCTCAGTATTAGTCCCTTCTCCAGAAATTAGCCGTATTTTAAAAGGTATGGGCCACAGTGGTAGCCGCATTTGGGTGGTTGATAACCATCATCGTGTACTTGCGCAATCGGGTACTATTCAAAATGCAGATGGCGTATGGGCTGATGGACTTGCTAACAAAGCACCTGAAACTTGGTGGCAGCGCTTTGAGCAAAATTACTTACACCCAATTTACTATAAAATATTAACGCGCCCCGAAAATGAGTTTTTAGATACCCTGCACGATGTAGCTTCTATGCAGGGCACACATTTAGCGAAAGCATTAAAAGGACAACCTGCATCGTCTTGGCGCTTAACTCCCGACAGCAAAGCCGTTATTTTATCGGCCGCTTACCCTATTTGGATTCAAGACCAAGTAATTGGCGCGGTAATAGCAGAGGAAACCACAAACGGCGTACGTACGCTGCGTAACAAGTCACTTGAAAAACTCTTTAACGTTATTTTAGCTGTGATGCTAATTGGTACTGTCACATTGTTCTTTTTTGCCTCACGTATATCGAACCGAATTAGGCGGCTGCGCGATACCGCTGAGCAAGCAATTGATGCACAAGGGCGTGTTACCGGCAGTATTAATTACAGCGATGCTAACGATGAAATTGGGGATCTGTCTCGTAGTTTTTCAAATATTGTAAGCCGACTTGGTGGCTATACCGATTACTTAGAAAATATGTCGTCACGGTTATCCCACGAGCTGCGCACGCCAGTTGCCGTAGTGCGCTCATCACTCGAAAACTTGCAAAGCTTGCCACAAAACGAGCTGAGTCAAAAATACCTCGACCGCGCCAGTGAAGGCGTTGAACGCTTAGGTAAAATAATAACCACCATGAGCGAAGCCACCCGCCTTGAGCAGAGTATTCAAAGCAACGAGTCTGAGCCTTTTGATTTACAAAAAGTAATAAATGGTTGCATGCAAGGCTACCAGCTTACTTACCCAAACCAGTTATTTACGCTTGATGTATGCCAAAGCAAATTACCTATGCAAGGTGCACCGGAGTTTATAGCCCAGCTGCTTGATAAACTTATTAGTAACGCGCTGGAGTTCAGCAAAGCCAATACGGCTATTAATGTAAGCCTTAAGCAGAGCGAAAATAAAGCAACATTAACAGTGAGTAATACTGGTCCTGCTTTACCTGAAGGACTCACTGAGCATATTTTTGACTCTATGGTGTCGGTACGTAGCCAGCAAATGCAGCAACAGCCACATTTGGGGTTAGGGCTTTATATTGTAAGGCTGGTGTGCGATTACCATAAAGGCAGTGTAACCGCGCAAAACAACGAGCAAGGTAATGGTGTAGTGTTTACCGTAACACTGCCGTTAGCTAATGGTTAGGGCTGTATTTATACCGTTATATTTGTACCGTTATATTTATAGCCCCAGCATTATATGCAAATAGTAAGTACGCAATAAGTTAAATTCAGCTGTATATTTTTAGTTAAAAAGAGCTACTTTAATTTACCTTAACTCCATATAAATTAACAAACAACCCCCTCTCATCCCTCAAAACCTGCCGGTTACAATTTAGTACAACTTCAAATGTAACTATTCACTTTTTATTCAGTCGAATGACCATACCCTACATCATATTAAAGTATTAAATTGAAGGAATACTCATGAAACCATCACTAGAGCGTGAAGAACTAGACTTTATTTTTGACTTATACAGGCCCTCTAAAAAGCCCAAGTCTGAAGAGGTAAAACCAAAAAACACCAATTACAAAGAGCTAAGAAAGCACGACGCGACTAAAAACCAAGGTGTATCGCACTACTTAGTCTAATTTTATTACGCTTGGGACTTCTCATGTTCTAAAAATGCTTTAATGCAGTTTATTTCTGCAAGTTTTACTTCTTCGCCTATTTCAGGGCCTTTTTTGCCATTTTTAAGTGCATCTTGCACTACTTGTTTCTTATCCATTTTTTGCAGTTCAGTATGAATTGCTCGCAGTTTAGCTGCTTGCGGGTATGGCTTATCGACCAGTGTTTCACCACGCCCTTGTGCATCGCATTGGCATGCTTGGGTAAACGCTATAAAACGTTCTGGGTGTACCAACGCATTTAAGTTAGTCACTATTAGCTTGTGAATGGTTTGCGGCCTTAACTGATCAACTGTATGGCAAAGGGTGTGATTATCACTGGTGAGTACACCAATATCGCGAAAACGGTTAGGCACTTTTAAGCGCTCACAAAACGCCTCAATAACTGCAACACCTTCGCGTTCGTGCCCACGTAGGTTTCCATGCTTTTTAAAACTAAGCGCTTTTCCAAAATCATGGGTAAGTGCAGCAAAACGTGCTTCTAAGTTAAAATTTAAATCGGCTGCACGCCTAAGTACCAACATAGTATGCACAAATACATCCCCTTCAGGATGATGGTTTGCCGGTTGCGGTACATTAACCATGCGCTCAAGTTCTGGAAAAATACCTAAACCTTGCAGTGCTTCAAAATAAAGCTCAGGGTGCTTTTCACCCAGTGCTTTTTCAGTTTCAAGCCACACGCGCTCAGGTACTAAATGATTTAGCTCACCTTTATTTTTAAGCTCGCGCATTAATGCATAGGTACTTGGGTGAATACGCCAATCGCTGCCATAGCGCGCTAAAAAACGGGCAATACGCAGTACTCGAACAGGGTCTTCTACAAATGCCTCAGTGGTGTGGCGCAGTGTTTTATTTTGTAAGTCAGTTTGGCCATTAAACGGGTCAATAATATTACCGTGTTCATCAAGCGCCATTGAATTTATGGTCAAATCACGCCTTGCTAAATCTTCTTCTAGCGTAACGGTTGGGCTGGCATCAACCACAAAGCCTGTATAGCCTTTGCCACTTTTACGCTCTGTGCGCCCCAGTGCGTATTCTTCTTTTGTTTTTGGGTGTAAGTAAACCGGAAAGTCACTACCTATTGGCACAAAACCAAGCGATTCCATCGTTTTTGGTGTTTCCCCAATCACTACATAGTCGTTATCTTTTGATTTTATATTTAGCAGTTTGTCGCGCACTGCACCACCAACGAGGTAAACTTGTTTTAAGTTACTTTTCACTTTATTCCCAATAACACTTGCCCAATTGTTTGACGCTAATCATATCATTAATTAAAAAATTCTGCGGTATTTGCCAAGCTTAAGTAAGCTCATTACAATGGCGCATTATTTTTAGCTATAGCCTCATAATTAATGAAAAACCATTCATCAAAAAAAGAACTCATGTTACTACCCATTTTATTAGTGGTTATTTTGATGTGTGTGGCGGGTCACTTTTTACTACAAGCAAATTTTCAAGACAGTAATTTGGTTGAATACATGTTGGCAGCACTGCCGTTTGCTATGTTTGGGTTGGTTATTGTGGCGTTTAAAATGGCGGCTAAAAGCGAAAAGGATGAACAAAACAAGCAGGACTCTTAATCCTACTCTGTTTTAGCTACTTATTATAATTTAAAGTATGTGATAGCCAAACCAGTCTGGCTTTATCGGCTGCGATATACCGCTGGGCGTGAGCTTAATGTTTAGCTGGCTGTCGAGTAAATCAATGGCAAAGCAATCGTCCACATCATGTAAATCATCTTTATGAATATGACTAAGCCCTGCGAGCAAATCGTTTTTAGCGCGCTCTTTAGCTTCATGGCTACTGCTTGCAACATACAGTGCAAAGTCATGTTGCTCAGCCATGGAATCACTTCTGTAAGCGCCTAAATTTACAAAATAGAGTTGTTTATTTTGCTCCACATAGCTATCAACAACTTCTACTTTAAAGCCATCAATATGATTAATTGCCATGTAGCTATCCATGTGAACACTACTTCTGTCGCCTACCCATTGGCTTTTTAACTTTGAGTAGGTTTGCTCTATATTCTCCCCTACTACAAAACGAATATCATGCATTTCAATGTGGCAACCTTGAATCCGGCCACCTAAATACACCATAAATAACTGCATGCTTTTCCTTAACCTAAATTATCAACATCAATATTATGCTTTTTAATCAACTTATAAAAATCTGAGCGGTTGCGCTTGGCAAGCTTAGCGCCTTCAGCTACGTTACCACCTGCCATTTTTAAAGTGTTAATTACATAGTCGCGCTCAAACTCTTTTTTAGCGTCGTTGAGTGATAATGGTTCTACGTTTGTTTCGTTACTATTTAGCGCAGCTAACACTAAATGCTCTGAAATAACATCGCTTGGCGTTAATGCTACAACCTGCTCTACTACGTTTTGTAATTGGCGGATATTACCTGGCCAATCGTAACGCACAAGTGCATGCATAGCATCGCTTGCAAAGTGTTTTTCAGTTTGGTTCATGCGCTTAGCAATGCTTGCACTAAAATGCTGTGCTAATAAGCTTATATCTTCGCGGCGCTCACACAGTGGCGGTAATTTTAAATTAACTACGTTTAAGCGATAGTATAAATCTTCTCTAAATTGCTGGTTTAAAATAGCTTCAGGAAGATTTTTATGTGTTGCCGACACTATGCGTACATCAATTGCTATCTCTTCTTGAAAACCTACTGGGCGAATTGTTTTTTCTTGTAATACGCGCAGTAACTTAACCTGTAAGTTAAGCGGCATATCGCCAATTTCGTCTAAAAATAACGTGCCACCCTGTGCTTGTTGAAACAAACCTTGGTGATCTTTAATTGCCCCCGTAAACGAGCCTTTTTTATGACCAAATAATTCGGACTCTAAAAGCTCCCCTGGTACAGCGCCGCAGTTAATTGCAACAAAAGGGCCACCGCTTACATGGCTATGCTGATGAATCGCCTGTGCGAGTAATTCTTTACCAGTACCACTAGCCCCCGAAATAAGTACATTAACTTGGGTTGGCCCAAGTAGTTTTACTTGCTCTAACAAGTGCAGCATGGCACCACTGCGCGTAACTATATTACTTTTAGGTGCAGCTTCATCGGCGTTAACACCATGAATTTCTATCGCTTTTGCAAGGCTGTCAAATAGCTCGTCTTTATCCACTGGTTTAGTTATAAATGCAAAAATGCCCTGCTTAGTTGCCTCTACGGCATCAGGAATTGAGCCGTGCGCTGTCATCATAATGACAGGTAATGCAGGGTAGCGGCTTTGCAGCTGACGATGCAGTGCCATACCATCCATTTCATCCATGCGTAAGTCGGTTATAACGGCATCAAACACTTGGCTTTTAAGTATTTGTAGTGCAGTTAAGCCGCTTTCGCAGGTTGTTACTTCGTATCCTTTTGATTCAATACGAATAGCGAGCAGTTTTAATAAGCTAGCGTCGTCGTCTACGAGTAATACTTTTGCACCTTGTACTTTAGTTGCGGCCATCGTTACTGCTCCTTCGTTTCTTCTCGTAGTAAAAGTTGCTGCTCAATCGTTGCTAACGATGAGAGGGTTTCTTGCATTTTATTATTAAGTGCTTGCTGCTCTTTTTTAGCATTTATTTGCATAGTTACTTGCTGCTTTTGAAGCCATAAATATTGCTTTATGTCATCAGGCCAAAAGTAAGCAAGATCGAGCTTTAGCAACTGAGTCATTACCGTATTTGGATCATTATTTATGTTTAAGCACATAAATTTAAAAAAGCGTTTAAGCTCGTTTTCGCCTGTAAAAACATTTTTGCTAGGTACCAATTTAAACCCGCCACACTGATTAGCGTGCCATGCAATAACTTGCTCTGCAGGAGGATAGCTTGGTTCAATTTTTGGTCTAGGTTTTGGACTAGGGTTACTGTTTTTGTCGGTCGTTTTTTTTGTATCGACCACAGGTGCAGGTGTAATTGACACACGCTCTTCTTGCCCATTATTAATTTCACAACCTGATATAACCATGCTGCTACTGAGCACACATAAAATAGCGATTAAACGCAAGCGCATGTTAATTAACTCCTAGATTTTTTGTTATGGGAATTTTAATTGAAAACCGGCAACCATGTGGCTCGTTATGCTCAACACTAAGTGTACCTCTTAGCTGTTCAACAGACTCTTTTACAATAGTTAAACCCAGCCCACTGCCTTGCAGCGTAACATTTTTACTGTGTTTACCTTGATAAAATGCGCTGAAAATTTGAGTTTTTTCTTGCTCTTTAATACCGCACCCTTTATCAAGTACAACGATACAAAGCTGGTTTTGCTCAAGCGCTAAATTAATAGTAACGCTTTGCTTATCTTGTGAAAATTTTAAGCCATTTGAAATAAGCTGAATTAAAATCATCTCAATAAGCTCACTAGGTAAAGCAAGCGGTTTGTTAGGTAAAGTATTTTGCCACTGCAGAGCTTGCTGACGCGCAGTTAAGCGATGCTCAAAATGGCTATTAATTTTATTAATAAGAAGACTAAATTCAACTTCGCTTAGGCTATCTTTACTGGTGCGAATAGCATTATAACTCAGCAAGCTGTCAATCATTGTACGAAGGCGCACCATAGATTGGCTAATAAGCTCAAGCACTGCTTTTTGCTCAGCGGTAATTGGACCTACTATTTCATCAGTTAATAAGTCAGTGCCTTCGACCATTGAAGCAAGCGGCGTTTTTAGCTCATGAGTTACATGGCGTAAAAAAGTATCTTTTTGCTGCTCAAGCATATGAAGCTGTTCTTGTACCCATTGGAGCTTTTCTCCTAGCTCAACAAGCTCAGCTGAACCTTTCACAGATATTTTTTGCTGCCAATGCCCCTGCCCAAGCTTATCAATAACCGTAGTTAACCCTTTTAGCCGCCCACTTATGCGCCATAAAAAACCTCCCCCAACAATTAAAGTCAGTGGGATAAGTGCCACCAGCCAGTTTATAAATGACGCTTGCAGGCTTGTAAGCTCATTTTGGTTATTGGTAATTTGCGCTTCGTTTTTATCACGTAACCATAAAGTAAGTTCAGCAATTAAATCGCTCACTGGCACAAATAGCTCAGCTTGTTGTTGTTTTTGCTCAACGAGTTTTACATGCGCGGTTTGTAAGGTGGTATATAAGCGTTGCCATTGGTTGATATACTCTTTATTCGTGTTTACAAATTTGAGTTCATCAATGCTTTGTAGGGATGATTGCCATTTATCGACAATGAGCTTATCAAGCGATTCACTTTTTAATACCCAGTTTTGCCTAGTAGCGCGTTCAAGGCTGTTGAGTTCTTGCTTTAAAGTGTTAAACGATTTGGTAACTTGGTAGTTGCTACTCACAATACTTTGAGTAACCGCTAATTGCTTATTAAGCGCATTTAAAAATACGATCACCACTATAGAAAGCGGCAGTAACGAAAGCAGCATACTCATTGCAAATTGCCCAATTAAATTAGGCCGCCAGTTAAGCATTGCTTGGTATTTTTTAGCTATGGTTGCTGGCATTTCGTTTAGTCCTTTTAAGTTAAGCGTTCTATTATTAAGTGCTTACCTTATACACTAGCTGAACCAGCAATTATATTTAATACGATTAACAGCCAGCACTACAAAACAATGTGTCGCCAAATAGAGACAACGTAACTCGTTGATTTTAATAAACTCCCTTTTAACCCCATTAAATAGTGTTGCAAAAGGCGCACAAAAATTACAATAAACCCAGTAAAAACTTCTCACTGGCTTAAAGCTAAAACAATAACCAATTGAAAAATAACAACAATTATTATTGGCACCATTTTTGTAATAGGAGTAATAACTTTAATCAATAAGGAAATAATTATGAACAAACGCATTTTAGTAATTTCATCATTACTGGCTTTAGGCTTTTTAGGCGCTAATGCACACGCAATGGACGTTCACGCGACTTTTAACGAACTTGATAAAGACAGTAACGGCACATTAAGTGAAGCCGAAGCAGGTGAAGATGCTGTGTTACACGAGAATTTTTCTCAAATTGATACTAATCAAGATGGGCAATTGTCGCTAGATGAATTCAAAAAATTTATTCAATAAACTCATTTAATAAGGAACGTGATTATGAAACAACTTATAGCCGCTTTTTCATTAATGTTTTTAGCAATTAGTGCCACCGTAATTGCATCGCCAACAAATGTGCGTTTTGCCCACTTAGATAAAGACATGGACGGACAAATATCAATTGCAGAAGCAAAGGAAGATAAGGAAGTAATGAGACAATTTGCCGACTTAGATGAAGACGGTGATGAAAAGGTCTCAAAAAAGGAATTTGAAAGCTTTAAACCTTAATGAGTAATTACTGATTAAGCTTTACTTAAGCTTGTTATAGGTAAACTGGAATTAAAAGCATTTGCCATAATCCCTGAGGGAGTGTGTAAAAGGATTTAATGTTGGGAGTTAAATTACGGCAAGTGCTTTTTCCTTTTCACTTTATTTTAGCCACAAACTTTAAATACATCTTTTGGAAGGAACACCATGAAGATACTTCCCCTTATTATAAGCATCTTAATGCTATTAAGCTTTGATGCCGCTGCACTTGATGTAAAGCAACGCTTTGATCACCTCGATAGCGACAAAAGTGGCTATTTAACGCATGACGAACTTGATCCCCAACCACAACTATTAAACACATTTGTAAAATGGGACAAAAACCAAGATAACCAAATTTCGTTAATCGAATTTAAAAATTACCTTACCAATAACCTCTACTGAGTATTTTTCATGAAAAAAACAAGCTATATAGCGCTTTTTGCGTTTAGTATTTTTAGCACATTAGGCTTTGCTGCAAGCAACAATGTTGCAGAGCAATTTGAAAAACTTGATAGAAACCAGGATGGTTTTTTAACACGTTCAGAAACCGCTGTAGACCCCGCTTTGTGGTCTCGATTTTCAAGCTATGATCAAGACAAAGACGGCAAGCTAACGCTAAGTGAATACAGTTTATATGCAAGTAAGTAGTCTTATAGCTAGGTACACAAACACCTAGCTTATTATATTTATACTATTAATTACGTTCAGACTTTATTTTTAGAACAATGCGCTAAGTACTCTGCATCAGTAGGTTTTGGGCTCACCATAAAATCCATTTTGAGATAAGTTAGAATCGGTTGCTTACTCGTATTTTCAACTGTCGGTTTCCAGCGCCATAAACCCACAGCAGCTGCCGCATCAATATCAAACACGCCCTCAGGGTAAGACGAGACAACCTTATACCCTTGGACTTCACCTTGTGAATTAATTAACATAGCAAACTCAACACAGCCTTAAATACTTTTCTTTGCAGCTTCTATCTGACATCGCGGCTCAACTCTTTTAGCAACATCCCAGTATTCACCTACCTTACTTCGCAGTTCAGGACTTGATAAATCAATAAAACTCGGCATTTCATCGTTTACTTGTTTATCAGACATTGAGCTACAGGCTGTCAGCATCATGCTCAAGGGAGTAATAAATAGAGAGCTTTCATAGCATTCCCTTATTAATTCGTTATAAATAATTTTTTAAGTAGTTGCATCAATTACCTGTTATGCAAACGCACCACCAAAGTGAGATATATAAATACTCCACTTAAAATCTTATGACTTTCTTCTTTCTCCCGTTATTTGAAATGCTTCGCCAGCCGGACAATTCTTTAAATATTTTTCACCTACTGGTTTTGAGTCAATAGTGAAATCAATTCTAATATGAGTAAGAACAGGCTGTTTAGCTACATTTACGTTAGTAGGCAACCAGGCCCATGTACTTAAAGATTGAGCTGCGGCTTCATCAAATAACCCTTTAGGATATGAGGAGGTTACTTTATATCCTTGCGCCCTACCCTCAGAATTAATGATAGTCATGAGTTCTACACAACCTGCAAGACCTTTTTTTGCAGCAGCTATTGGATATTGTGGTTCTGTTCTTGTTAAAATATTCCAATAGTCTTTCACCCTATCGCGCAGCTCAACACTTGATAAATCTATATAATCTAGCTTTTCAACAGTTTCCTCTGTCGTAGGTGTTGCTCCACATGCCGCAAGTAATGAAGTTAATGGGAGTAATAAATAGAGGGCTTTCATAGCGTTTCCTTATGCTTTATTGATTGTTTTACATACTAAATAATCACATCAATTACCTATTTTGTAAACAGTTAGTAAAGAGAAAAACCTTATAATGAGGCCTATCAATTCATTGGTATTATAAAATCAAGTTTGTTAATGTAAGTAAATTAACAATAAAAATTAAGTAACCATGTCGCTCAAAAAAATAATCAAACCACTCATACTAGCCAGCCTTTGCGCTAGTTCTAGTTACACTCTTGCACAAACAAAAGTAATTTATAACGCAAATGGTTATACCCCTTTATACCAAGGTGAAGTACAGCAGTTTACTACCCTCGTTATTAAAAATGGCAAGGTAGTAAAACTAGGTAGCGATACACTTAAAGATAGCTACCCAGATGCCAAGCTAATTGACGCGCACGGTAATACCTTATTACCAGGCTTAATTGATGCTCATGGGCACGTTATTGGCCTTGGCGATAATTTATCGCAACTTGATGTACGCGGTGCAAAATCGGTTGATGAAGTAACGAATAAACTAAAAGTATTTGCCGATAACAAACAAGGTTGGATTACAGGACGAGGTTGGAACCAAGAGCTTTGGTCTGATACACGCTTTCCTACTGCTAAAGATTTAGACAAAGTAGTTAACGATCGACCTGTGGTGCTTTCTCGAGTTGATAGCCACGCCGTTTGGGTTAATTCAAAAGCGCTCGAACTTGCAGGTATTACCGCCCAAACAAAAGCACCTGAAGGCGGTGAGATAATTAAAGACGAATTTGGCAATCCTACGGGTATTTTTGTAGACAAAGCAGAATCGCTAATTACCCAGTATATGCCAGCCCCTTCAAAACAAGATATAAGTGACTCACTTGATGCAGCAGGTAAACATTTATTAAGTTTAGGCATTACCTCTACTCACGATGCAGGTATTGATAAAACCACATGGGAGGTTTATAAAGAGCGCGGCGACCTTGGTAATTTACCACTACGTATTGTGGCAATGTTAAGTGGTGCAAGCCCTGATTTAGACACAATGTTAAAGGCAGGCCGATACCACGACAAAAATGACTTTATGGAAATTCGCAGTGTTAAAGTTTACGCCGATGGCGCACTGGGCTCTCGTGGTGCAGCACTTATTGAAGAATATGCAGACAGACCTGGTCACCATGGTTTAATGCTTGAAACGCAAGAGAAACTCGAAGCACTCTTTACACAAAGCTTTAAAAGCGGCTTTAGCGCAAATACTCACGCCATTGGCGACAAAGCAAATAAAGTAGTACTTGATGCCTATCAAAATGTGTTTAAAAAAACGGGCGGTATATTACTGCGAAACCGAATAGAGCACGCCCAAATTGTAACCCCTGATGATATCCCTCGCTTTAAAGCGTTAAAAATAATCCCTTCAATGCAGCCGGTACATGCCACTTCTGATATGCATATGGCAGAGCAGCGTTTAACTGAAAAACAACTAAGCGGCGCCTACGCGTGGCAAACATTTTTACAGCAAGGTTCGGTTGTTGCAGCGGGCTCTGATTACCCTGTAGAGCTTGCAAATCCATTTGATGGTTTGTATTCAGCCATTACACGCATGGATCATAACAAACTACCGGAAAACGGCTGGCGTGCAAGTGAAGTACTAAGCCGCGAAGATGCATTACGTGCATTTACTCTTGGCGGCGCCTATGCAGCTCATCAAGAATTTAAGGTAGGTAGTTTAGAAAAAGGTAAATGGGCCGACTTTATTTTAATTGATAAAGACTACTTTAAAGTGCCTCTTGAGGAGATCTACAAAACAAACGTACTGCAAACATGGGTAGCAGGAATAAAGCGATACGAAAAAACTAAGACAGAAAATACCACCGAAAAATAAAACTAAAAAAGGGTTAACGCAAGTTAACCCTTTTTGGTTGTGTAGGAAGGCACTTTTAGCTAAACATGTTTTTCACATCTTTTAGCATGTCGTTGTACTCATCACTTGTGAATAATTGCATAGACGGTATAACGCCTTTGTCTATATACGTTTGCAGCGCTGCAGACTTATCAGAAACCTGTAACGTGCCCTCTAAAATAGCCCCTACTCGAATAAAATCCACGTAACTTACTTTTTCAGGTTTGTAACTTGGGTCAGCCCAGCTCTGAGCTACATCAACAAACTCTTTAGGGAATTCCCACGCTTGCATAATAGATGAGCCAACCTTTCCGCTAAGCTTTTGAATTGCATGAGCCAAAAAGCTTGGATTAGCAAATACCTCTGGGTGGCGCTCAGCTTCAGTTAAAATTGGTAATACACCAATATTATAAACAAGTGCGGCGAGTGTAATAGAATCGCGGTTTAGTGACGTGTGCTTACTATTTTTTAAATAAAACTCCATGAGTGATATTGAATGGCTAGCAACGGTTAATGTTTTTTGCCATGCCTTACCCATGTAGCCTTTAATTAGCTCATTATTTGATACAAATAATTGTTCCATAGCCATAGCTGTAGCAATGTTTTTAATTTGACGTAATCCAATACGAGTCACTGCTTGTTGTAAATTAGATACTTTTACAGAACGTCCCATAATCGCACTATTAGCTACTTTTATCATACGAGCTGAAAGCGCTGGATCTTGTGAGATTACATCTGACATTTGGATTAAATTCACATCTGGGTTATCTGCAGCTTGGCGAACCTTAATCGCTACTTCAGGTAGCGTTGGTAAAACCAACGTATCGTTATTTATTCTATCGACTAGAATCGTTAATAAAGCGTTTTCTGTAGACATAAAGCTGCCATCCTTTTGTGTTCAGCCTGTAAAGTAACTGCAAACTCAAGCAGTTAATTTTCGTATTAGTAATATAATTAGTATTGTCTAACTTACCGATAAAGTTAAGAAAATTATAGAAGTTTATTTTTATTTATAATGCTTTACCGCTCATGCTTGCCTTACAACGCCAAATACTTGCTATTTACCATTTAGTTTTGCTTTAATGCACTCACAATAAGGAAGCGTTTGTACATACTTAATATTTTAACTAAAGCAGTACAAATTATTAAACTTACTTTTTAACAGGCAATATAATGATCTTAAATAAAATTAGCCAAGCAATTATGCTCTCTGGTGTTGTTTTTCTTAGCGCATGTTCTGAACAAGCGCCGTCTTCTACCGACAACACAGCCGTAGAGCTTGCTCAAAAAAGCAGTGCACAGTCAGGCCCTAAACTTATTAATGCAGATAAACAACGTTTAGATATTTACACCGACTTTAGCTTACAAAGTGATTTATCGCACTTAAGCAATAATCAACGAGCAATGGTTGCAAAGCTTATTGACGCTTCAAAAATAATGGATGAGTTATTTTGGAAGCAAGCATTTGGTGAAAATAAAGATGCTTTTTTAGCAAAACTAAACGATGAAAAAGTACGTAAATTTGCTGATATTAACTATGGTCCATGGGATCGTTTAAATGGTGATGAAGCATTTTTATCCAGCTATAAAGAAAAACCTCTTGGCGCACAGTTTTACCCTGCTGATATAACCAAAGAAGAGTTAAACAATGCAGACGTTGAAGACAAAACAGGGCTTTATTCTGTAATTAAGCGTGATGAGCAAGGTAAGCTTTACAGCGTGCCTTATTCAAAAGAATACGCTGATGAGCTTGCAAAAGCCGCTGATATTTTACGTGAAGCAAGCAAACTTGCTGACGATAAAGAATTTGCTAACTATCTAAACTTGCGTGCCGATGCCCTACAAAAAGATGACTTTCAAGTATCTGACTTTGCTTGGATGGATATGAAAAATAACCCAGTAGATGTGGTTATTGGTCCAATTGAAACTTATGAAGATCAATTATTCGGTTACCGCGCAGCTTATGAATCTTACGTACTTATTAAAGATTTAAAATGGAGCGAACGCTTAGCTAAGTTTGCAGCATTTTTACCTGAACTTCAAAAAGGCTTACCTGTAGATGCTAAGTACAAACAAGAAGTACCAGGCTCTGACGCCGACCTAAATGCATATGATGTTGTTTACTACGCTGGGCATTCAAACGCAGGTAGTAAAACAATAGCAATTAACTTACCAAACGATGAGCAAGTACAGCTAGAAAAAGGAACTCGTCGTCTGCAACTTAAAAACGCAATGCGTGCTAAATTTGATAAAATTTTAGTGCCAATTTCAGAGCAGTTAATTGTACCAGAGCAGCGTAAACACATTACTTTTGACGCATTTTTTGCCAATACGATGTTCCATGAAGTGGCTCACGGTTTAGGTATTAAAAATACAATCACAGGTAAAGGTACTGTTCGTCAATCACTACAAGAACACGCAAGTGCCCTTGAAGAAGGTAAAGCCGATATTTTAGGTCTATACATGATTGAACAGTTACTTAAAAAAGGCGAAATTACTGAAGGCACTATTGAAGATTATTACACGACCTTCATGGCAGGTATATTCCGCTCAGTTCGTTTTGGCGCATCAAGCGCGCATGGTAAAGCAAATATGATCCGCTTTAACTTTTTTGCTCAAGAAGGTGCTTTTTCTAAAAATGAAGAAGGCTTATACCGCGTTAATATGGAAAAAATGAGCATTGCAATGGCTAAGCTTTCTCGCTTAATTTTAACCTTACAAGGTGATGGCGATTACGAAAAAGTAGATCAACTAATTGCAACGCATGGCGACATTAAAGAAGAGCTTGCTAAAGACTTAGAAAAACTAAGTAAAGCTAATATCCCTGTAGATGTAACATTTAAGCAAGGTAAGGAAATACTAGGGCTTAAATAAGTTTAGTTAAACTTAGTTAAACCCTAAAAAAGCGTTGCAGCTTATAACTGCAGCGCTTTTTTTAGCTCTGTGATTTGTAGATCTGTATAAGGCACTGCTGGGTGTTTACCCCATATTGGCGCAGGCCATGCAGCATCACTCGTAAAACGCGCAATATGATGAATATGCAACTGCGGCACCATATTACCTAAAGCCGCTATGTTTAATTTATCAGGTTTAAATACATCCATTAATAATTTACTTAGCTTGGCTGACTCTTTTAAATAAACAATTTGATCATCCTCAGATAAATCAATTATCTCTTTTAAGTTAGCCTGCCTAGGCACTAATACAAACCACGGATACAAGCTGTCGTTCAATAAAAGTACTTTACACAATGGCCAATCGGCAAGTTCTATACAGTCGCGTTTAAGTTCTGGCGCTAGTTTAAATTCAGGGTGAGTCATTGCTATGTCCTACTTTGTCTTTGATAATCGCCACTTTATAGCATTTAGTTGCAGTTGCACACGCTTGGCTTTACCATCAAAGCAATATTTATAATAAGCTAAGGCAACCTTGTGCTAAAAAAAATAAAACACCTCTCACTAGCTATACCGTTAATGGTTGGCGCTATTAGTGTTCAAGCAAAACCTTTATCGCTGGAGCGAATTTTTGACGATCCGAGCCTTTCTGGTAAATCACCTGTACAACTTAAATTTTCGCCTGACGGCAGCCGTGTAACTTACCTACAAGGCAAAAGCGATGACTACAACCGCTACGATTTATGGGAATACAATCTAAAAGATAACACCAACCGTGTGCTAGTTGATTCAGCAAAGTTATTTTCAGGCCCAGAAAACCTATCAGATGAAGAAAAAGCACGCCGCGAACGCCAACGTATTTTTGGTAAAGGCATACTTGAATACAAATGGTCTAAAGATGGCAAAGCACTTTTATTCCCACTCAATGGTGACCTTTATTATTACGATTTAGCCTCTGCTAAAAGTAAAAAACTAACCGACACTGAAACATTTGAAACCGATGCACGCTTTTCACCTAAAGGTAACTACGTATCGTTTATTCGAGAGCAAAACCTATTCGCTTTAGAGCTTGAATCTGGTAAAGAGATTCAGCTTAGTAAAGATGGCGGCGGCGTAATTAAAAACGGCATGGCCGAATTTGTTGCTCAAGAAGAAATGAGCCGTATGACAGGTTACTGGTGGTCAGGTGATGAAACTAAAATTGCCTATACCCGCGTTGACGAAACCCCTGTAAAAGAAGCTATCCGTAACGAAATTTACGCTGATGAAGTTAAATTATTTAACCAGCGCTACCCGTTTACAGGTACCGATAATGTTAAAATTCAACTTGGTGTGGTTAAGCTAAACGACCAAAAAGTAGATTGGATTGATTTAGGTAAAGATGAAGACATTTACATTGCACGCGCTAAATGGCTAAAAGACGGCAATACACTGTCGTACCAATGGCAAAATCGCTCGCAACATAAATTAGAACTGCGTTTTTATAACAGCGAAACTAAAGCCCAAAAAGTAGCGCTGACCGAAAATAGCGAAACGTGGATAAACCTACATTTTGATCTTGAGTTTTTAAAAGACAAAAAACACTTTGTATGGGCATCTGAGCGCGACGGTTTTAAACACTTATATCTGTATCGCACAAACGGTCAACTTGTTCGTCAAATCACCTCTGGTGATTGGGCTGTTGATAGCTTAAAAGGTATTGATGAGAAAAAAGGCATTGTGTATTTTGCCGGTCGAAAAGATACACCGCTTGAAAGCCATTTATACAGCGCGCCTTTATTTAAAAAAGGCGATTCTAAACGTATTACCGAAAAAGGTCAGTACCACAATGTTGTGCTAGCAAAGGACAATAAAACCTTTATCGATAATAGCTCTTCTGATAATAAACCAAACTCAGCAGCGCTTCGTAAAGTAAACGGCGAATTCATTACCTGGCTTGAAGAAAATAAGCTTGATAGTAACCATCCGCTTACCCCTTATTTAAGCGACTTAACAAAACCAGAATACGGCACAATTAAAGCCGAAGATGGCCAAGTTATGCATTACCGTTTATTTAAGCCTAGCAACATTACTGATGGCAAAAAGCACCCTGTTATTGTTAACGTATACGGCGGCCCGCATGCTCAACGAGTGACGAATAGCTGGCGCAGTAAAAACTTGTACTTTCAGTACATGGCGCAACAAGGTTATGTAATTTTTCAACTGGATAACCGTGGTTCGTACAACCGTGGTAAAAAGTTTGAAGATGCTATTTATAAACATTTAGGTGTGGTTGAAGTTGCCGATCAAATTAAAGGCGTAGAGTTTTTACGTACACTTGATTACGTTGACCCACAACGTATCGGTGTTTATGGCCACAGCTACGGCGGCTACATGGCGCTTATGACTATGTTTAAAGCGGGCGATTACTTTCAAGCCGGCGTATCAGGTGCTCCAGTAACCGATTGGGCTCTATACGATACACATTACACAGAGCGTTATTTAGGTCACCCCGATACAAATGCTAAAGGCTATGAAGACAGCGCAGTATTTCCATATGCTGATGGCTTAAAAGGCCCATTAATGATTTACCATGGAATGGCTGATGACAACGTATTGTTTACGCATTCAACTAAGTTATTTAAACAACTGCAAGATAACGAAAAACAGTTTGAAATGATGACCTACCCAGGCTCTAAGCACAGCCTACGCGGTAAACAAGTGCAAACACACTTACATCAAACAATTACAAACTTCTTTAATCGCCATTTTGACGTTAAATAAGCAAGTAAAGTAATAACAGACTAAAGGCTGATTGATAAATCAGCCTTTTTTTTGCATTAATAGGCGTTAAGCCTAGATTAAACTCTTTTTTTAGCTACGCTTATTCTATGCGCTAAAGCGCACACTTTTTGAGGATAAATGTATGCCTAATCTACGAAGTTTTAGTATATCCCAGCGTTTTTCACTGTTAATAGCCATCGTTGTATTTGGACTAATAATACTTAGTATATCGAGCCTAACTCATCAATATAGTTCGCTAAAAGACGAGCAATACATAAAAACACAAAATGTAGTAGAAACGGCGTACAGTATAATCGAGCACTATTATGCGCTTGAACAAGATAACACTCTCACTCAACAACAAGCTCAATCACAAGCACTTAATGCAATAAAAGCACTGCGCTACGACAAAACCAATTACTTTTGGATTAACAATTACCAGCCAACAATGGTTATGCACCCTATAAAACCTGCGCTTGATGGAAAAGATTTAACTAATAACAAGGACCCTGACGGCAAAGCATTGTTTGTTGATATGGTAAATATAGTTAAACGCTCTGGCGAGGGATTTATCCCTTATAAATGGCCAAAACCAGGTAAAGATAAACCGGTTGAAAAAATCGCATTTGTTAAAGGTTTTAATCAATGGCAGTGGATTATTGGCTCGGGTGTTTACCTTGATTCAATTGAAGAAGCATTTAGCGAGCAACGTAACCTTATAGTCATCAGTGCAATAATTATGATTATTGCTGTTATTTTACTTAGTTACTTTATAGGTAAGAGTATTTTAATACCGACTCGCTTAGCAGCCGATATGATGAAAGACATTTCTCAAGGCGAAGGCGATTTAACCCGTAAATTAAATGAATCCGGTAATGATGAAATATCTGAACTATCACGTTCATTTAATTTATTTGCTCTAAAAATGCGAGAGTCACTTGTTCATGTAGCACAAAGTGCAAACGATGTAAGCGAACATGCGCATACAGTTGACGACTCAAGTAGAACAAGCCACTCATTTATTGAGCTTCAAAACGATAGTTCAACCCAAGTTGCAGCTGCCATGGAGCAAATGACTCACCAAATACACGATGTGAGCCGTAACGCTGAAGCAGCAGAGCAAGCAGCTAAGGATGCAGCACAAAACGCATCAACGGGTAAAAATGTGGTTGCGCAAACAATTACAGCAATAGAAACGCTCTCAAGCAACATTGAAACAGTAAGCCGTGTAACAGAAGATTTAGCCAACGAGAGCCATAATATAGGCTCTGTGCTTGATGTAATAAGAAGTATATCGGAGCAGACAAACTTACTGGCATTAAACGCTGCCATTGAGGCTGCTCGCGCAGGAGAGCATGGTCGAGGATTTGCTGTTGTTGCAGATGAAGTAAGAACACTGGCCAGTCGTACAGGGCAAAGTACTGACGAAATTCAAACCATGATCACTAAACTACAAGAAGGTGCAAAAGCAGCAGTAGAAGCAGTTAAATCAAGCCAAGCACTTTCAGTTTCTACCGTAGAGCAGGCGTCATCAGCCAATACTTCACTTAATGAAATAGAACGACTTGTTTCAATTATTACCGAAATGAACAGCCAAATAGCACGTGCCACAGAGCAACAAACGCAAGCTGCCGACGAGGTTAATTTGCGTATAAATGAGCTATCTCAATCAACTGAGCAATCATTAAATAATACTAAGCAGCTTACCGATGCCAGTGATAATCTCAAACAAAGTAGCGAAGGTCTTTCGAGCGTAGTTAATCGTTTTAAATTAGATTAATCGATAGCGTTCTCATAAAATGCAAAAGCCCTGAATTAACAGGGCTTTTTTATTACATGTAAGTTTTTAGCTTACAAACAATAACGTGCAAACAAGCTCGTTACTGATGCAGCTGTTGGCTTACCATGCTGCCAATCACCGCCTTCAACACCGCTACCTGCTATATCCATATGAACATAAGGTAGAGGCTGTGCAGAGTCATTACCGTGCTTATCAAGCCCACCAACAATAGCCATAAACGCCATAGGGAACTGATGTCCACGAGCAGTAACGGCAGATGCTGCGTTATTGCTAGATAAAACATCGTCAGCTAGCGTACGTGGTTTAATAAAGTCGTAGTCTTCACGGCGTGAACGCGATACTTCAGCGCCATCGGCCCACAAATCTCCAAGGTCAGCTATTTGACGTGAGACACCAGCACTACGAGCTGGACCATTTTCAACATACGCACCGTAAGGACCCATTGCACGTGCCGCATGACCCGTTAATGTAGCAACAGTAAACAGCGTTGGGTTAATCTCACCTTTAGCTAAATCTTTCATTTCGCTAAGCAGGTCGCCCATTGCTAAACGCCCTTCTGCATCGGTATTACCAATACGTACACGAACACCTTCACGGCTAGTAATAATTTCATCTGGCACAAAACAATCTGAGCCAATAGAGTTGCGAACAACAGCTAAGTACGAGACCACTTTAACGCCTTTAGGCTGATAATCAGCAACGGCTTTCATAAAGCCCGCAACAGAAGCTGCGCCGCCTTTATCACGGCTCATGCCTGCCATATGGCCGCCTACTTTTAAATCTGCACCGCCTGTATCGTATACAAGGCCCTTACCTACAAACATAAGTGTGCGAGTAATTTCGCCCTCTGGTATATATTCAAGCTTAACAACACGGGGGTGATGGCGCTCAACTGCATACGATGCGCGAGCAACTGTACTTAGCATTGGGTAGTTTTTATCAATAGCTGCAATATCATCAATTACGTCAACTGCAATGTTTGAGTCTTTAAACAATTCAACACAGTAATCAGCAAAACGTGGGGGAGCCATACGCTCAGGTTCAGTGCCACACAGGTCACGCGCTGCATATTGGCCTGCTGCAATTGCATTAACAGCTTTAATAGTTTGCTCGCTTGCGCCAACTAAACCAATCTGTGTAATAGGTTCAATGCTTTCACCGTGATATTCACGCGCTTCTAATGGCTGCCATAAGGCTTGGCAAGCGCCTAAATAAGCAACTTCTAAAGCATGCTGATAACGGCTATCGCCATTTAAATTTGTTAAAAATAATGCAGGGTTAACACTGCCCGACGCTTTTGCTTCGTTAATTGCTAATTTAGCAGCATCAAAATAACGACGCACGTCGTCGTAATCTCTATTTAACGGACCGGTTGGCGCAAGTACAACGCGCTTGTTTTCAATTACTAATAAAGTAACTTGCTTACCGATGCGAGAATCTACGTTTGCTTGAGCTAAAATAGCATCACGTAATGAGTTATTTGGTAACTGAGAAAAGTCATTACTAATAATAATAAGCGCATCATGAGATGTGCATTCAAGGCTTGCACTAACCGCTTGAGGGTATGCCATAAATAAGGTCCTGTTAGAAAACATAAGCCCCTATTATCGTCGATTTAAATATTGAAGACCAGCAAGGAGCGATGAGCTAATCACATAACCTATCAATAAATGGCAACTTGGAGTTACAGGCTTTACAGCTTAATCGAGAATACTAAGTTGGAAGTTTTGCTCTGGCTCGTTTTTAATGCCAACGCCTATGCCAAGTAATCTTACAGGCTGTTGTAGCCCACGCTGGTAGGCCTTAGTAAGTAGTTGAACAAATATTTCTGTATTTAGCTCGTGGTATACCTGATCGGCAGAGGTCACTACAAAATTTGCAAACTTCACCTTAACACTCAATTTATTAATACGGTTTCGTAACTGCTGTTTATTAAGCCTTAAAACTAATTCGTCTAACAACCTTGGCAGCTCATCTAAGCACTCTTGCAAACTTGTTTTGTTGTACTCGTAGGTATGTTCAACACTCAGCGATTTTCTTATACGATCTGTGGATACTTTACCAACATACTCACCTGCACATTTTTGATAAAGCGACACACCAAAATTACCCACATGTTGCTGCATCCAGTTAACGCCTTTTTCACGTACATCCTTGCCGGTATATAAGCCTTTTAAATTTAGCTTTTCGAGCGTTACTTTGCCCACTCCTGGAATTTTCCCAAGCGGTAATTGCGCTAAAAAGTCATCGACCTCATCAGGCAAAACGACAAATTGACCATTCGGTTTATTTTCGTCACTGGCTATTTTGGCAATAAATTTAATCGGTGCAATACCAGCTGATGCAGTGAGCCCTGTAGCATTGTAAATATCGGCTCTTATTTGCTGTGCAATAAGTGTGGCACTGCCTTTACAAGCGGTGCTGTCTGTTACATCTAGGTAGGCTTCGTCTAAAGAAAGGGGTTCAATTAAGTTTGTATAGCGGCTAAATACTTCGCGTATTTGGTTTGAAGCTTCTTTATATACAGCCATGCGCCCTGGGACAATAACTAAATCGGGGCATAATTGTTTAGCATGATAGTTCGACATAGCCGATCGCACGCCATACTCTCTAGCTATATAGTTAGCGGTTGAGAGCACGCCTCGTCGGCTATTGCCTCCAATAGCAAGCGGTACACATGCAAGTTTTGGATTATCTCGCATTTCTACTGCTGCATAAAAGCAATCCATGTCTATGTGAATAAACTTCTTCATCACCACAATAATAACTGGTTATTTATACAGTCATTATTATAGAATCAAATGTAATAAGCAAGCCTAGGGCCTGTTTATCTTTCGAGGTTAAATTTGCAGCAGTATGTTTGGTATTTAGGCAAGGCAGAGCCTATGTAGTGTGGTTATTCCCCATAAATAGGCGATAACGTAGCACAAATGCCAAACATACGCTGCCCGAAGGGTTCTGCCTAGGGGCAATTTACTCTTTGTTGCTCGGTTTTTACTTAGCCCACTAGGTCACAAACCTCGCGCCGCGATTAAATAGCCCCTAGATTGAACAAATTTTAATCCTGAAAGGTCAACAGGCCCTAGTTAACGATTAAAAAAAGTGTTTATTGTCCTCCGTTCTCTTATAACCACGTAGCCAATACATAACCTCAAATAAAAATCCTGCCAACATTAAAATGATAGCGCCAGATTCATTCCCCATCGCGTAACAGGTAAAAGAGGCTATAAAAACCAAACAAGCTAAGGACCAATTAATTATATTCTGCATATTATTACCTTTGTGTGTGTTTTTGTGTGTCTGTGTAATTTAACTGTAGACCTAAAATTAAACAGGTACAATCATCTTATAAAAAAAACATGCCATTAATTACCTTGAGCTCGTAACACCATGTTGATAATCTAAGTACTTTAAAAATCAAGGGCCAATAAATAATGCAAACGTTTAAAGATCAGCACCCTATTCATACCGATATCACCGTAGCATGGGCTGATATGGATGCGCTACAACACGTAAATAATGTAGTGTATTTACGTTACTTTGAAATAGCCCGAATCGACTTTTTAAATAAAATAAATTTGTTCGACACAATAAGCCCAAACGGTGTGGGCCCAGTAATAAGCGAAAATAACGTTCGCTATAAACGCCCAGTAACTTTTCCCGACACACTCACTGTAGGCGTTACAATTACAGATCTTAAAACAGATCGCTTTACCATGAACTACACAGTTTACAGCCATGCACAAAAAGCAATAACGACTACGGGTGCATCTAAAGTTGTAATGTTTGATTTTACTACAGGGCAAAAAGCCCCAATCTCCGAGCCTCTTTTATCGGCTTTAATCAGCCATGCTCAAAACTAATTTAGTTAAGGAATTTTTATGCAATACAACCCACTAGGTAGCAGTGGCGTAAACGTATCTCGAGTGTGCCTAGGGAGTATGACTTGGGGTAAACAAAATACTCAAAGCGACGCTGATGAACAAATAGCCTACGCGCTAGAGCAAGGCGTAAACTTTATTGATACAGCCGAAATGTATGCTGTACCTCCTTCGCCAGAGACCTATGGTAAAACCGAGGAAATTATTGGCAATTGGCTATCGCGTAATCAGCAAAAGCGCAGCGATGTGGTACTAGCTACAAAAATTGCAGGCAATGGATTATCGTGGGTACGTGATGGCGGCAATATTACTCGCCAAACAGTAATAGAAGCCGTGGATGATTCACTTAAGCGACTTCAAACAGACTACATTGATTTATATCAACTACATTGGCCAAACCGCTCTACCCCTCACTTTGGCAGACAATGGCCCGGCACTCTTAAATTTACCGACGTAAATACACAAGAGCAGCAAGCTAGTATGCTTGATATTCTAGAAGGCCTTAATGAATGTGTTAAAGCAGGTAAAATTAAGCACTGCGGTTTATCTGACGATACGCCATGGGGTATAAGCCAGTTTTTAAGTTTGGCCAAAGAGCATAACTTACCGCGTATGGTATCTATTCAAAATGAGTTTAGCTTAGCGCACGCTAAAGACTGGCCGTATTTAATAGAACAATGTGTACACGAAGATATTGCCTACTTACCGTGGTCGCCTTTAGCAGCCGGTTTATTAACGGGTAAATATCTAAATGGAGCTCGCCCAGAAGGCTCTCGTTGGACCTTCATGCAGCGTAACGGTATTTTTAGAGATACACTCAATGCAGAGCAAGCAACTAAGCAGTATGTTGAGCTGGCTCATGCAAACAATATTACTCCAGCACAACTAGCCTTAGCATGGTGTAACCAAGTAGATGGCGTAACTTCTTCAATTATTGGGGCAACATCTATAGCTCAATTAAAGGAAGATATAGACGCATTTAGCATAACGCTAAACGACGAAATTCTTAGTGAGATTAACACCATATTTAGAAACCATCCGATGCCTTATTAAGCATGTATGAGTTAAAAGCAGCCTTGAATGAGGTTGCTTTTTAACTAAAATATTTGACCCTACTACAACCAACACTATACTTTTATTAAGTTTTCTTAATTCAACGAACACTTATCAATGCTGAAAAACGGATACTATGCATTTTGCTTATTAATTGTATTCAACGCGCACGCCGTTGAGCAAAAAGTACAACCTCTAGAAGAGATTATTTGGCTGCAAAGTTACACGCCCCCTTTTCATATAGCTAAAAGTGAAAGCGCACCACAAGGCGGTATTTGCGACAACCTAACCGAGCAACTCATCAGAACCATAACTGATGTAAAACATACTCGCTTAATTGTTCCTCAGCAGCGTATAAATAAATATTTAAATGAAGGGAAAAATGTATGTTTTCCGTGTGTTATTTATAAAAAAAATAATAACCAACAACTTAACTACTCAAATCCAACAACGGTATATCCCCCATTTTCAATTATCACGACTAAAGATCTAAAGCCGCAATTAGAAGAAAAGCACGGCTCGCCTATTCACCTTATTAATTTATTAACCGACCCGCAATATGTATACGGGCAAGCGGCTGCACGTAAATTTACAACTAAAATTAATACAATTATTGAAAATACAAAACGAGATAAAGAGTCTTCGTTAAGTTGGAGTAGCGAAAATGAAAGTCAGGCTGTTATAGCACGCTTGAGTCACGGCTTTTTAGACTACTCAATTGATTACCCGTTTATGGCTGATTACTTTAATAAACAAGGGGAGTATACGAATATAGAAAGTGTGCCAATTGCAGAAAATGACATTCAATTTATAAGAGGAGCAATAGGCTGTGCGGCTAAAGCACCTAATAATTTTGCAGAGCAAGCCCTTAAAAAAATTAACCGCGCATTAAAAAATAATGTACTTCAATCGCCTGAGTATCAACAAAGTCAGCATAATTGGCTTAAAACCACCTTTACTGACTTTGATAAACACTACCAACAGCAAGTCATTAATTTTTACTTACTTGCCACTGATGCTCAAGCAAACACTGATCATTAGCATAAAGCGCCACTGCAAAAATACTTTTAGCTGTTACCTCACCTACGCCCGACGGTGTACCTGTCATTATTACATCACCGTCTTCTAAGCTCATAAATTCACTAATTTCATGTAAAATTGAGTCAGGGTTGTGCAGCATAAAATCAGTATCACCTCGCTGAATCACTTCATTATTAATTTTAAGTTCAAAGGTAAAGTGCTTCATTGCATCAGTTAGCGCTACAAAATCAGTTAAAATTACAGAGCCGTCGAACGCTTTAGCGCGCTCCCATGGAAGCCCTTTATTTTTTAATTTACTTTGCGCAGTACGCTTAGTTAAATCAAGGCCGAGTCCAACACCTACAAATTTTTTATCTTTAACTACAAAACATAGCTCGGTTTCATAATGCAGCGTATCGCCGTTGTGAGCTGCAAATAACGTATTAGTAATTGCGCTATTTGGCTTATTAAATAAAACCATTTGATCTGGCGTTTCGTTATTTAGCTCTGCAATGTGTGCGGTATAATTACGACCAACACACACTACTTTTGATGGTGTTAATTCTTCAGATACTAACTTTATTGAATGCATATAAATAATGTCTCAGTTATTGGACCTGTTGACCTTTCAGGATTAAAATTTGTTCAATCTAGGGGCTATTTAATCGCGGCGCGAGATTTGTAACCTAGTGGGCTCGATAACTGCTCCTGCGTTATTCTACTGACTTACATCCCTGTAAGAATAAGTAAAAACCGAGCAACAAAAAGTAAATAGCCCCTGGACAGAACCCTTCGGGCAGCGCATATTTGGCATTTGTGCTACGTTATCGCCTATTTATGGGGAATAACCACACTACATAGACTCAGCCTTGCCTAAATACCAAATAAACTGCTGCAAATTTAACCTCGAAAGATAAACAGGCCCTAGCTAATAAGCGTTTCAAGTAAGCTCAAATTAATAGGTTTAAGTAAAACTCGGTCAATATTTAAATCTTTTATTTCTCTTGGATCTGGCTCTGCGCCACTTACAATCACTAAACGTAATTCAGGGTATCGTTCATTAATTTGCTGGCCTAAGTCAACGCCACGACCATCAGGTAAATGCATATCTAACAATACCTTATTAAATTGCTGGTCGTGATTAAGTATTTGCAAACATTGTGCGCAGCTAGACGCAATGACGGTTTCAACGCCTAAACTTTCTAAAAGTAGTTGCGTAATTTGCGCTGCATCATGATCGTCTTCCACAAGTAAAAAGCGCTGCTTTTTCTCGGTTAAGCCATTACTACAATTTATATCTTTAGCTTGCGGTGCATGCTCTGGCGCTACCAAGTAATCTTGCAAACATTGATATAAAGCCGCGCTATCAACAGGCTTTGGTATTACATCGTTAAAACCAAGTGCAGCAAGCTCCTCATGTATGCCTTTCATAGTAGCTGCAGTGAGCGCAATTATTGGGCCTTTGTAGCCCATTTTTCTAAGCTCTATGGTAGCTTCCTTGCCGCCCATTACAGGCATATGAATATCAATAAAAATAATATCGTAAGGCGCTTTATACGCATCTGCTATGCGTACTTTTTCAAGTGCTTGCTGGCCATGTTCGGCATAATCTACGCGCGCACCACAGGTACTGATCATATGACCAACTAACATGCGTAAATCACGTAAATCATCAACCACTAATACTCGCCCATGCACTTTGCATGGAGCCGATTTACTTTGTAATTGTGGGGCACTACTAAAATTAAGTACTTGTCGTTCTACTTCGCTAATATCACCTGGATATACCGAAATCGTAAATGTAGAACCTTTGCCTATTTCAGAGTGCAAACTAATATCACCGTGCATACGCGCTAACAATTCAGCACATATTGCCAAACCTAAGCCTGCGCCACCTACAGAGCGTGATTCTACATCTGCTATTTGTTCAAATGGCTTAAATATAAGTTCTTGTTTTTCAGGGGCAATGCCCATACCTGAATCTTTAATGCTAAAAAATAGCATTTCGCGATCATCAACCCATTGCATCCACGCATTAACAACAATTTCGCCTTTATCGGTAAATTTAACCGCATTGTTTATTAAATTTATTAAAATTTGACGAACTCTTGTTGCATCCAGTCGTGCAACCAAAGGTAATGGCTGATGTGATTCAAAGCGCAGCGTAAGGCCCTTATCAAGCACCGATACGCGCATTAGCGTGTAAACATCGGCAAGCATGCTATCAAGGTTAACTTCGCTTAGGGTAAGTTCCAGTTTATCGGCTGCTATTTTAGATAAGTCGAGCACGTCGTTTAACAAGCTCAATAAGTGTTTACCGTTTCGATAAATAACACCCAATTCATTTTCAGCTTGCTGACTAAAATCGCTCTGCATTAACAGTTCGGTGTAGCCTAAAATAGACGATAGAGGAGTACGTAACTCATGGCTCAAATGAGCTAAAAATCGATCTTTTGAACGGTTTTCGGCTTCAGCTTTTAAGCGCTCTACTCTCTCGCCTTCAACATCTTTACGTGCCAAAGCATAACGAATAGCTCGCGCAAAGCGGCTCGAACTCATTTCTGTTTTAATTAAGTAATCTACTGCACCGGCATCAAGCGCCGCCGAGTCTAACTCGTCGTTTGACTGCCCGGTAAGCATAATAATCGGTCCGCTAAAGCCATTGGCAATTGCTTCTTTTAATACATCTAAACCATTCGATGCACCCAAGCGGTAATCAAGCAGGCAAATGTCGTGCTCATTTTTACTAAGCGTTGCAATTGCCTGCTCTGGAGAGCTTATCCATTGAATGTTAAACGTGTGTGAATCCAATTGGTCCAGATAGTCGCAGGTGAGTATGTAATCATCTTCATCGTCTTCTACAAGCAGCAACTGAGTCACTTTATCTAACATACAATCTCCATTAATCGTTAAATGTTGTCGGTAGCTCTACAAATTCTACCCAGTATTTTCCTAGCGTTTTCATCAAATCAACCAAACCATCAAACGTTACTGGTTTTGTAATGTAAGATGCAGCACCTAAGTTATACCCTTTAACCATGTCTTCTTCTTGTTTAGACGTAGTTAATATAACAACCGGAATTCCCTTTAAGTTAGGGTTTCCTTTTATAGCTTCAAGCGCTTCACGGCCATCCATTCTAGGCATATTTAAATCAAGTAATATAAGTCCAGGACGCGGCGAAACTGCTTTGTCTTCAAACTTACCTTTACGCTCTAAATACTCAAGCAACTCAACGCCATCTTCAACAAAATGAAGCTCGTTAAGTACACGACTTTCAGCAAGGGCATCTTGTGTTAACAAACGATCATCTTCATCGTCGTCTGCCATTAAAATAGTAATCGGTTTTACTTTTGAATAGGGCATTTAAGCCTCTCCTTGCAATGTGAAAAGCTCAGCTTCCACAGGTAGTTTTATAATAAAGGTTGCACCTTCACCGTCTTTACTTTGGGCTGTAATTGTTCCGCCGTGGCGCTCCACAATACGCCTACATACAGAAAGGCCAATACCCGTGCCTTTATATTGTGAGCGTCCATGCAAGCGCTGAAACGGTACAAATATTTTATCGGCATATTCTTGTGAAAAACCAATACCGTTATCTTCTATGGTAATAACTTGAAAACTTAAATGAGTATTATGATCAGAGCTGAAAATATCTTCATCTTGATAACTGATTTTTATGTGTGGGTTTACGTCGGGACGCCTAAATTTAACAGCGTTCGACAACAAGTTTAAAAACAGCTGCTGCATTTGGCTTTTATCGGCCTGAATAACTGGTAAATCATCTACATCAATTTGTGCTTCAGACTCTTTTATCGCAATCTCTAAATCACTTAATATATCAGCTACAACTTCATTTAAATTCGTGTCATCAAAATCTTTACCACGCGTTGTAATTCGCGAAAACTCTAATAAGTCGTTAATCAAGTTAGACATACGCTGCGCTGCATTTTTCATGCGCCCAATGTAATCCATCCCCTTTTCACCCAATTCATCTTTAAACATGGTTTCAAGACGGTCGCTAAAGGCTTGGATTTTTCTAAGAGGTTCTTGTAAATCATGGCTTGCTACAAAAGCAAACTCTTCAAGCTCTCGGTTACTACGGCTCAATTCATCTGAATATAATGTTAGCTCTTGTGTCCGCTCAGAAACCTTCATTGCTAATGTTTCGTTTTGTTTTTCAAGCTCAAAACGATATTGTGCTGCATTTCTTAAATTAAGGCGCGTCATAATAAACATACCAATAATCAGTAACGCACTCGTTATTGCTGTTATAGCGAATGTAATTTTAGCTTCATTTTTAATCTGTGCTAATTTAGAAAAATGGCTTACTTTAAAGAGTAATTCACGGTCTTGAATTTCATTAACATACTCTCTAATTTGCTTATAAAGCTTTCTTCCTTTATGCGTATTTAATACATACAACGCACGTCTTTCTTTGTCATCTAGCGCAAGGTTTACAGTTTGTTTTAATTCTTTAATTTTACTATCTACAAGAACTAACAACTGGGCTATACGCTCAGCTTGACCGTCAATCTCAGAGTGAAGCGACTTGACATGATCTGTTTGCGCTTCAATTTGGCCTACAGCATCGTAGTACGGCGTTAAATAGTCAGTCTCTTCTGTCAATAAATAACCACGCTGCCCAGACTCAGCCTGCACTATGGATAGATGCAGCTTCTCAATTGCAGTGGTTAGCATGCTAGTGTTGTCTAAACTTTTTTGGGTTTGTGTTAAGCCTTGAATCGTATTCAATGCTAAAAATGCGTTGCCCACAATAATACCTAGCACAACCACCATAAATGTTGCCCAAGTGATATTCGCTTTACCTTGCTGTTTTTTCTTGCTCATTTAGCTTCCCGAATTAAAGTTTATACAACACTTAATATTTATTGAGAGTCTGATATTTTTTGCAAACTTTCGCTGCACTGTTGGCAATTATTGATAATTTTATCAAGTGCATCTAACGCTTTTTCTTTTGGCATATCGTTTTCAAGTACCAATTTAATCAGCTCAGCATTCATCGAAATACGATTTAGCGGCCCTCTTGCATCGTGTACTAATTTATTGAGTTGCTCTGTTTGGTTATCGGATGTCATGCCCTTCCTCAAATCTATTTATATTCGCCAATACCGCCATATGCATTAAGGCGGTTATAAAGTGTTTTAGTACTAATACCCAGCATTTGTGCAGCAAGCGTTTTATTACCTTGCACCTTATCAAGCGTTGCATGAATAAGTTCTTTTTCAACTTCTTCAATTGTTTGCCCTGCTGATACAGGCTTTTCGGCAGCTTGATTATTAACGCGCGAAAAGGGTGACTCTAAGTTATCAGGTAAAATAATGTCGCTGGTTTGTGGGTCGCTCATAATAAATGCACGGTGTATAGCATGGCGGAGCTCTCGCACATTACCCGGCCATTCATAGCTTTGCAGCTCTTTGAGCTGTGCGGCAGTCCAACTAAAGGCAGTGCCGTTTTCGGCATTAAGTTGATCTAAAAAGGCTTTCGCTAATAAAGGTACATCTTCTTTTCTATCGCGAAGTGGCGGTATATCAATAGGAAAAACAGCCAACCTAAAGTAAATATCTTCACGAATAACATTATTTTGTGCCAAATCGGTAAGCGAGCGGTTAGTAGCTGAAATAACACGGCAATTGGTTGGTATTTCTCTGTTACCACCTACGCGTGTTACCTTTTTAGTTTCAAGCACTCGCAGTAAATTTGGCTGCATATCAATTGGCATTTCAGTTACTTCATCTAAAAACAAAGTACCGTTATTTGA
The DNA here is from genome assembly GCF_014164075.1 of Pseudoalteromonas sp. SG45-3. Taxonomy (NCBI): domain Bacteria; kingdom Pseudomonadati; phylum Pseudomonadota; class Gammaproteobacteria; order Alteromonadales; family Pseudoalteromonadaceae; genus Pseudoalteromonas; species Pseudoalteromonas sp. SG45-3. The sequence goes on from NZ_JACJEN010000004.1 coordinate 86,457, forward strand.
TTGCTCAAATACACCTTCTTTACGTGCAATTGCGCCTGTAAATGCGCCTTTTTCGTGGCCAAATAACTCACTACCAATTAACTCTTTTGAAAGTGCGCCACAGTTGCTAGCAACTAATGGTCCTTCGCACTGGCTTGCGTTATGAATAGCTTGAGCCACTACTTCTTTACCTGCACCACTTTCACCCATAAGCATCACGTTAGCATTTGTTTTAGCTACGCGTTCAATCATGTTGTAAAGCTTTTGCATTGGCTCAGATTCACCAATTAAACCGCCAAAGTGGCGTACAATACCGCTCGACTTTGCTTTTTTAACTGCTTTTTTAGGGCCATTTAAAACGAGTTCTAAATCTTCACGTTGTAATGGTTTTAATAAATGCCCTACATTTGGCTCACACATATCAGCTAAAATACCTTTAACTGAAGGATGGCCCGAAATAAGTGTAATTTTTGGAGATTGCCCAATCGTTTTTAAGTGATCAAGTAAGTGCAAACCGCTACCATCAGGCAGCATAAAATCAAGCAGCACATGATCAAAGGCATTATTTTCAAACCATTGATGTGCTTCTTTTAAACTGGTAGCTGTGCTTATATTGTGGCCGAGGAATTCGACTATGTGGCAAACAACGTCACTAAATTCAACGTCGTCATCTACTAAAAGTATGTCTAACATGATAAATCCCTATGCTTTTTTCTTATTCTACGCATCCTTGATATTAATTTAAAGGTGCGCCCAGAATCTAATTTTTAAAATAAACTTAAGCGATTAAATGCTATTAATGTTACCAACCTAACATTTACGTATGCTGAAAAAAATCGATCACAAATTATGATTAATAATTAAAATCGTTTCTATTTATAGAATGGTAGCAACTATTATTATTAAAAACCTAAAAAAGGAGACGAAATGCAGCAATTAAAAACCTTAATACATTCAGGTATTAATATTGACCAAGGTACTCAATTTACACGCTTAACAGCTCGCGCCATTGTAATTAAAAATAATAAAATACTTTTAATGTATACAAACCGTTATGAAGACTACAGCCTACCCGGCGGTGGAGTAGATGACGGCGAAAGTATTGAGCAAGGCTTAATTCGCGAACTAAGCGAGGAAACCGGTGCACAACAAATAAGTGTAGTTGAAGCTTTTGGACTCTATGAAGAGTATCGCCCTTGGTATAAGGACGATTTTGATATTATTCATATTAAATCGTATTGCTTTGTATGCAGTATAGCCGACGAGTTTGGCAAAGCGCAGTTAGAGCATTACGAGCAGCAAAATGGCATGACAGCTAAATGGGTTGATATTAACGACGCAATTGCACATAACGAGCGCACCATTGCTAACAGTGAAAAACAAGGGCTTTCTATTTTACGAGAAACTTACTTATTAAAGCGCATTGCAAAGGAGCTAATATAAAGCTCTGTGTTTGCCCCAGAGGGTGTTGTAAATTTTGCAACGCCCAGAATATTTTACTGCCTCGAGCACCTCAATTTTTATATTTAAAAAATACCCCTTCAGCAAAAATCTAAATTTAATTAATAAAATCAGATGGATAAAAACAAAATCAACTTTTTTTTAAAAACTGGCTCTAGCCTTGCACCTTTTAAATAACTAAATTTGTAAGGAGATAGAAATGAGTAACACAGTTAAAACGATTAATCCCGCAACTGAGCAAACCATTGAAACCTATACACTACTTTCTCAAAAGGAAGCAGAACAGGTAATCGAAAAATCTCACGAAACATATTTAAAATGGCGATTAACGTCATTCACTGAACGTGCAAAATACCTTAATAAGTTAGCCTCACTCTTTGAAGATCAAAAAGAAGCTATTGCAAAACTCATGACCGAAGAAATGGGTAAAGTTTACGAGCAAGGCTTTCAAGAAGTTGAACTATGTGCAGGAATTTGTCGTTATACAGCCGAACAAGGCCCACAAGTACTTGCTGACGAAGAACGTGATATGGACGGCGGCCGCGCAATTATCAGCTACCAACCAACAGGTGTACTATTAGGCATTCAACCATGGAACTTTCCGCTTTATCAGGTAATTCGCTACAGTGCTGCTAACATCATGGCGGGTAACACAACCGTATTAAAGCATGCTGGTAATGTATTTGGCATGGCTGAAAAAATAGAAGAGCTATTTAAACAAGCTGGTTTCCCAGAGTATTGCTTTAACAATCTACTTATCGACGGCAAAACAGCCAGTTCTTTAATTTCGCACAAAGCAATTAGCGGCGTAACCTTTACCGGTAGTGATGCGACAGGTAAAAAAGTAGCAGAAGAAGCAGGTAAATACGTTAAGAAAACAGTGTTAGAGCTTGGTAGTAACGACGCTTACTTGGTACTTGATGACGCAGACCTAGAGCTTGCAGTTAAAACCTGTGTAACCGGGCGCATGATCAATAACGGTGAAACGTGTGTTTCAGCTAAACGTTTCGTTGTTGTAGAGTCACTTTACGATGACTTTAAAGCGCAAATTAAAGAGCAATTTGAAGCCATGAAAATGGGCGACCCAATGGCAGACGACACAGACTTAGGTCCAATGGCACGTGAAGACTTACGCGACGGGATTCACGACCAAGTAATGGAATCAGTTAAAGCAGGTGCAAACATAGTAACGGGCGGCGAAATACCTTCGCAAACGGGCTACTACTACCCACCTACTCTACTAGATAACTTAGCCCCTGGTATGCCAGCCTATGACGACGAATTATTTGGCCCAGTAGCTTCGCTTATTAAAGCCAAAGACAACGACGATGCAATGCGCATCGCTAACGACTCTCGCTACGGTTTAGGCGGCGGTATTTTCTCTAAAGATGAGAAAAAAGCCATTGAACTAGCTAAAAAGCACTTTGATACCGGTATGATCAACATTAACGGTTACGGCCTTGCTCAACCCAACCTACCGTTTGGTGGTGTTAAAGAAAGTGGCTACGGCCGAGAGCACGGCGGCTTTGGTATGCGCGAATTTGTGAATATCAAATGTATTATGATCAATAGCTAATTTAGCCTTAAATACTAGTACATTAAAAAACCTAAAAGTGGGTAACCGCTTTTAGGTTTTTTTAACTTTAAAATTAGATTACAGAAGAGCTTAGTCTTTACTAAGTTCAAACCACAAAGCAACTAAACAGTAATAACTGTAAATGAGCAGTTTGCTTTTTAATCATTATCAATATAAAAGAATAATATAATAAATTCAGAGGCACTAATTGCAGCTAGCTGCATTATCAGCAAAAACATAATACCAATCCCAGCTTGAGGGTCAGGTTCAATACCAAAGACAAGTACTGCCGCTAAAGTAATAGTAAGTAATGCAGCTATAATTCTAATAAAAATGAGCCGTTTATTTTTATAGTTTTTAGCGTTAGCTAAAAACTATAGAAGCAAATAAGGCAACAGTATAAACGCAAAGCCAATTTCAGTTGGCATCCAGTACTTAATAGCAACAGCAACTAAAGATAAAACAGCAAGCGCCTTAACTGGGTAGTACATTTTTTTATAATTCACATGCTTTCCTTTGCACGCAGTGCTTTATTAGCACCAAATAAAATATTGCCGAACAATATAAAAACTTTAACTATGCAATGCAATCTATTTCACTAGACTTAACCTGACAGGCAACAATGAGCGATAAGCGGTCATTGAGATTGGCCAAATATCGTCGTGAATTGATTGGTAAGGCTGCTCTTTGCGCATATATTCATGAAAATGAGCGCTGAGCGCATATTGTTCTATTTATCTTTTCTTTAAAGTTTCAGAAACTTAGTAATAGTAATACCTTAAACTATTTGTTAAAACTATATCATTCAGAAAAATGAGCGTGACGTCGGCAGAAATATGCGCGATGAGCGCACTATTAAATTGTTAGAAGCCAAGGAGAATCATGGCTCGTCGTTCAGAGTTCAAGGGAATTGTAAGAAACTTTGCTCATATGCTAAATAACCGCAATAACGATCATCTTGGCTACTGGGCTATGGGACAACTATGCTTACTTGCAGAGCAAGAAAACATCTCTTCTGTCTCAATCAATCTCTTAGAAGTAGAATCTAACTGTGTTGAAAATAGCCTCGATCCATTTGCTAAAAGCATGCGCAAATTGCTTATTAAAATGCTGAATTCTCATAAAATTCCCTCATCATGGCTTAAGTCAGCCAATGTTACTTTTAGTTTTAATGAGCAATATCAAAAGCAGTATCACTATTGGCGTTCAGCTTTGGGCACACCTTACCTAGTAACGTTGGAAATCACTTCAGACTTAGGCCAGGTGTATAAACAAATATTTGGTGGTAATGTAAATCCACACGATCCTCGTAGGGAACAACGGCGTGCAGGCTTCTAACAAAAAAATTAAGTACGCCCGCTGCGCGGGCTGGGACGCAAATACGCAGGGCGGCTTCGCCATTATGCCCTACGTGCCTGCGCCCCTTATTTAAAAGTTACCACTGTTTGCAATTGGCACTCTCCTGCCACTCGACAACATAAATAATGATTATAACTGGCAAGGTATTTTACTGTGTCGGATGGCGCTTCGCTTATCCGACCTACACTGCCTAATAGCTATAACTTTTCCTCAAACCTCGGCACTTTTCGCTTATCTGCCTTATTCATAGCAAGCTCTTGAATTTCTTCTTGCTTAAGCTCATCGGATTTATCTTCCAATGATTGCTGATTAGCGTTTTCGTAAGAAAGCTCAGTAAGGAGTGCAAAGTGATCAGAGCCATACTTAGCTAAGCGCTTAATACGCTTTACTTTAAAGCCTTCGCTGTGAAATAAGTGATCGAGCGGCCAACGCATAAAAAAGTAGCTTGCATGAAAGGTGTTATAAAAACCACGGCCTTTTCGAGGGTCTAAAAAGCCACTTATTTGCATAAACAAACGGGTGCTACGCGACCATGCTACGTCGTTTAAATCTCCGGCAACTATAGTAGGCCGTGTAGGGTTTTTAAGTGCTTTAGCCACCATTATTAGCTCTGAGTCGCGCGGGCGTGATGAGTCTTCTTCGGTCGGGCTTGGCGGTGCTGGGTGAATAAAGTGCCCTTGCATTTGCAGGCCTTCATCGTTTTCAAACAGAATATGAATTGAAGGAATATCTTCTTCTATTAGCTCACATATTTGTGCATCGAGTATTTTAAACTTGCTGTATAAGTGCATGCCGTAACGATTGTCTTTAGGGCATTCTATGTAATACGGGTAATTTTTTTTAATGACTGATAATTTATTTTCCCACCAGCTATCGCTTTCAAGCGTAATGAGTAGGTCGGGTTGGTGCTCATCTACAAGGCTAATTAGCTGCTCACTTTTATGGTTCGACATAAGTACATTTGCCGACATAATTCGTACGCTGTGGTCTATATGCTTCGGTGCGCTTTGCACTTCTTTTTTAGCTAGCCACGTATACGGGTAAATCCATTTACCTTGTAAAATCATTATAAGTAATGAGGTTAAGGCTATAAATACATAACCTATTGCGCTACTTTGCCATAATAAAAACAACGATGTAACGGCTACAAAACTGGCAATATAAAATACCTGTAAGCGCACAAAGTCGCAGCTACGCACTAAGTAATGCTGGCTGTACGACATTGGCAACAAGGTAACCAGTAAAAAAAAGCCAATAATTATAGCCAGCGCAATAAGCATTTTAATATCCTTATAAAGTTAGTTTAGCGACTTAAGATTGAAAGTATTTCTCGGGTGTCGTGCACCATGTGAATAACTGTACGGTCTATTTCAATACTCACTGTACCACTATCTCTAGAGCGTTCAATCACTCTACCTCGTTTATATAAATCACGATCTAAAAAGTCGCCTCGGTGATAGCTTTTACTTAGCCCTAGTGGCGTCCAACCTGCGCGAATTAACTGCTTTGCCTCTTTTTTAGAAAGGTAGTCATTGTCGTTGTGTTTATGTGAATGATGCTTATTATCGCCGTGTTTATGACCATGCTTATCTTTATGCGGTTTTGCGTTTGCACTGATTGAACATAAAGCCAATGCTATTAGTGCTGTGTATGTTAGTGCTCTCATAAATAATCTCTAGCGTAATTTATAGCTAAAGGTTAACAAACACGGCTGAACATCATATGAAACAACTTACACTTATTTAACGTTGTTTATATTGTGTTTTACAGTGGCTTCGCATAATAGCGGGATCGCGTAATTTTAAGTGTTTTGTTTTACGACCAGCATGGCGTTTACGCCACACTTTAAAACTGCCTTTTGAAATATGTTCGCGCATAAATACCACCAGCTGGGAGTATTTTAATCCGTATAACTGCTCTATTGCCTCAAAAGGGGTTCTATCTTCCCACGCCATTTCGATAATGCGTGACTGCTGCTCTGCGTTAAACATGGTACATCTCACAAAATTTAACTATACGCTAGGTAAAAATACTTAGATCAATGCAATTAAGCTCAGTAACTGTATAATTGGCGTTCAATTTATGTATTTTAAAAGATATCGAATTTTTATTTATGCGCGCAATATTTCTGTTTTTAGCTTTAACTTTACCTTCATTATTACTTGCAGCGCCAAGTAAAACCCTGCGCTGCGTAACAACTCACTACCCGCCTTTTACTATATTTGATGAGAAAAGCGATACGTTCACGGGTTTAGATATTGAATACTTAACGTTTATTGAGCGTAATTTAAATCTTAAGATTGACGTAATTCATCTTCCATGGGCGCGCGTTAAAAAAGAAATGGCGCAGGGCTACTACGACTGCTATTTCTCTTTGGCCAATACAAAAGAACGAGCAGAGTATTTAGATTTTACAAGCGTGCCCTTGCATACTACTAAGTATGGTTTATTTGCTTTAAACAAAGATAAATTGCTCACTGACGATTTATCAAATACCCCAATAGCGATGCTACGCGGTGTTGCTGTGCCTGAGGTTATTGCTAAAAAGTATAAACTTGATGAGAATAATCTGCTTCGCTCACTTTCAACTAAAGACACTTTTGAGCTGCTAGAAAAAAATCGCGTTGAATACGCAATAACTAACTATCAGGCGGGTTTGTGGTACTCAAAGGAATATAAAAACGTATACGCTAGGCAACTCAATGAGTTTACGTTTCCTACTTACATTGCTTTTAAGCGTGGCGTAATAGATACAAAATTAGTTGATGAGCAAATAAAGCGTTTTAAAGCACAAACTCAATAATTAACACTGCACACGTTAAGAGATAACCAATGTTTACAAAACTACCAAAGTGGGTTGAATATGGCGCGTTTACACTGGCATTTATAGCGGGCATAGTAAACGCTGTAGGCTTATTAGGGTTTGAGCACCAGGCTATTTCGCATGTATCTGGCTCTGTTACTTTACTTGGTATTAAAGCAATAACTAATCCCAGTACTGCCTTATTGTTACTTTCAATAATTGTTAGCTTTATGTTGGGTTCGGCACTGTCGGGCTTTTTGCTCTCTGGTGGCTCATTAAAACTTGGTCGTCATTACGACACTTTGCTTTTTATTGAAGGATTGCTACTACTTGCGAGTGCTTATTTACTCAAAAACACATTCGTTTGCGGCATTGTTTTAACGTCTGCTGCGTGTGGGTTACAAAATGCGCTAGCAACTAATTACAGTGGTGCTGTTATACGTACGACACATTTAACCGGTATTTTTACTGACCTTGGTTTAATGCTAGGTAAAGCGCTTAAAGGTGAGCAATTTGATATCCGTAAAGGCGTTATGTTTTTACTCATTATTGCAGGCTTTTTACTAGGCGGTATAACCGGCTACGTTTTATTTAAGCATTACTTAGTGCTGGCTTTGGTATTTCCTGCTGTGGCTTGTTTTGTTTTATCAATTACGTATCGGGTTTATAGGTTACGTACGCTTTAACGCAACAAGTTTAAATGCATATTAAAACCGCATATTATAGAGGCAATGCAATAAAGATTACTTTCAAGGAATGTATGAAACCTTATTTTTTGCCGCTGATATTACCCATTAGCCACACCGCGTTTGCCGATAATCAAAACAATGATGCAATAGAAACCATAACAACTACGGCATCACGTATTGAAGCGCTATCTACTCCACTCCCTTTATCAATAAGTACACTTAGTGAAGCGCAGCTAAATAGCATAGCGCCTACCCATATTGAAGAAGCCCTGCAACGTGTAGCAGGGGCTAATATTCAACGCGGAAATGGCCAAGAGTATTTACCCGCACTTCGCTCTCCGGTACTTTCGGGCGCTGGCGCTTGTGGTGGCATATTGACTTTGGAGGATGGCATACCACTTAGAGCCGCTGGGTTTTGTAATATAAACGAGCTATTTGAGGCGCACAGCGAAATGGCGCAGCGCATTGAAGTGCTAAAAGGCCCTGGCTCTGCACTTTATGGCTCAAACGCTGTGCATGGTGTTATTAATGTAATAACGCCCGACACCACACAAGGCGGTGGCTTAGTTGGTTTAGATTATGGCTCGTACGGTTATACTCGCTACAAATTACGCGCAGGGCAAGATTACGGCAACAGCGGTATCGGCATTAACGCAAGTGTTACCGACGATAGCGGTTACCGCGACGACGAAAGCGTAGAGCAACAAAAAGTAAATATTCGCCATCGCTATTCAAAGAATAATTTATTACTTACCTCAGGCCTTACTTATACAAATCTTGATCAGCAAACTGCGGGATTTATTACAGGCTTTGAAAGCTATAAAAACGAAGACCTCGCGCAAAAAAACTTTGACCCTGACGCATTTAGAAAAGCACGCGCATTTAGAGCATGGAGCAATGCAACATGGCAATTAAATAACAATGATGTGCTCTCGACTACGTTATATTTTCGCGACCAAAGCATGGACTTTTTTAAGCACTTTTTACCCGGCACACCGCTTGAAAAAAACAGCCAAACAGGTTTTGGCGTACAATCGCTTTATCAATATAATTTACAACGTAATGTAAAAGTAAACCTAGGGCTTGATGGCGAATACACGCAAGCCGATTTTACTCAAAGCCAAAACGAGCCCACTCAAGGCTCTGCATTTTTAGTGGCTACAGTGCCACAAGGTAAGCATTACGATTACGATGTAAACGCCACGCTTTATGCCCCTTTTGCATCGGTTGATTGGCAATTAAATAAGTGGTTACTTACTGCCGGTGTTCGCTACGAGCATATGCAGTACGACTACACCAATAATATGCTAGCAGGTAGAACAAAAGACGATGGTACAGAATGCGGCTTTGGTGGCTGCCGATACAGCCGCCCAGCGAGTGCTAAAAATAGTTTTAGTAATCTATCGCCAAAGCTTGGGGTTAGTTATCAGTACAATACAAATAACACGCTTTATGCAAACTTTTCTCGCGGTTACAGAGCGCCACAAGCGGCTGAACTATACCAATTACAACGCGAGCAAACTACTGCAAATTTAAGCGCCGAAATAGCTAATAACGCAGAGCTGGGTATTAAAGGAATTTACGAAAAACTACGTTATGGCGTGTCACTTTACGCTATGAGTAAACACAATACGATTTACCGCGATAGTGACTTTTTTACGGTAAATAATGGCAGCTCTCGCCATCGTGGTATTGAGCTTGAGCTTGACTACCAGCTCACTAAGTCGCTTGCGCTTAACTTTGCTGGCACTCACGCAAAGCATACTTACACTAACAACCAAATACTTAACGGTTTAAATATAAACGGCAACGACATAGATACCGCGCCGCGTAATATTGCTAATCTCGATTTAACATGGCAGGCATTAAACAACGCGCAATTTGCTTTGCAGTGGCACCGCGTTGGTAACTACTACACCGACCCAGAAAACTTAAATAAATACCAAGGGCATGATGTTTTAAGCCTACGCGCACAGTGGCAAGTTACTAGTAATCTTGAGCTACTTGCTCGTATTATTAACTTAACTGATGAGGCCTATGCAGAGCGCGCCGATTACACCAGTTTTACCGGCGACAGATACTTCCCGGGTAGGCCTCGTAACGCGATGCTTTCGGCAACTTATACGTGGTAATGCTTATTTGAGGGCTAAGCTGATTTAAATCGCTCATGTATTTCATGGGCGACTTTTTCATTACCTTTTTAAACATAGTAATAAATGCACTCACCGACTCATACCCTAATAACTCCGACACCTGCTGCACACTTTGCTTATCAGAAAGCGCTTTTAAGGCTGTAATTATATGCAATTGCGTACGCCATTTTCCAAATGTCATACCGGTTTCTTTTTTAATTAACCGCGCTAATGTGCGCTCAGTTAATGCAAACTGCTTAGCCCATTGTGGTAGTGTTTTTCGGTTGTTTGGCTTGTTTATAAGCTGATCGCTCATAGTTTGAATTACCTCATTTTTAGATAATACAAAATCCAGTGGTTGTACGGGCATATCAATAAGTTGATCAAATAACACCTGCGCTAAACGCGCTGTTTTACTATTTAAAGTATAGTGCTGATTATGCCCAGCCAACTCACACATTAGCTCTTTAACCAACGGCGTAATAGCTAACGTACAGGTATTTAGCGGCATACCGTTTTTACTACTATCAATAAATAAATGACAAAGCTGCGCGTTATCAGACGCCCTATTGCTATGCACCTTTTGTGCTGGGATCCAAATTGCACTGTGCGTGGGCACCATCCACATTTTGGCCGATACTTCACACGTTACATACCCATGCAGCGCTAAAATTAATTGCCCTTTTGGATGGGTATGTAGTGGTATTTCGTGACTTGCATGGGCATGCTCTATTTTGGCTATTATGGGCTGCGCCATAGTTTCAAAATTTTTAATGTCGTCCCAACCAATTGCATCAAACATAGTTTTGTCTGTTTTTAGTTATTTAATGTCATTATCTCTAAATTATAGTTTTTACTAAGCCTTTATACTAGCGCCCATTAAGTATTAGCTTTAATGGTCTTCCCTGTTGTTAAATAACACACCTAAATCACGCTTTGCTGGCATATTACTTGTGCTTGGCATATTACTTATTGCCGCAAATTTACGCGCCACATTTACAGGTATTGCACCTGTGCTTGAACAAATTATTAATCACTTTGGGCTTAGCGCATCGCAAGCTGGTTTTTTAACAACACTGCCACTCATAGCCTTTGCGGTTGCATCGCCAATGGCGGCAACTCTTGCTAAAAAGCAAGGGTTAGAGCGCACCTTGTTTGTGGCTTTGTTATTTATACTTGCAGGGGTTGCAGCGCGGGTAATAAATACCTCAGCCATGCTTTTTGTAGGCACCGCTATTATTGGTGTGGGCATTGCCATCGCAAACGTATTATTACCAAGTTTAATTAAGCGCGACTTCCCTGCAAAGGTTGCGTTAATGACCTCAGCCTACGTGCTTACTATGGGCGTGGTATCGGGTGGGTTTTCTACTTTGGTATTTCCGCTTAGTCAGTTAAACGGATTAGGATGGCAACTTGCGCTGGGCTCATCAGCTCTTATTACTTTGGCGAGTATTATTGTATGGATGTCGCAATTAAGTAAGCACACAAAACCCGCGAGTATTGCTCAACACACCGACACGTCAAAAAGTGTATGGCGTTATTTACTAGCATGGCAAATTACCCTACTGCTGGGCTTAAACTCGTTTTTAAATTATATAATTATTACGTGGTTACCAAGCATATTAACCGAAACTGGTCACTCAGCTACCCAAGCAGGTGCTTATCATGGTGCTTTTCAAATAGCGACTGCATTACCGGGTTTAATATTAATTCCGTTACTTGCCAAATTAAAAGATCAAAGCGCGCTTAGCTTTATTTTAGCCATGTTGAGTGCACTCAGTGCATTGGGGCTGCTTTACATGCCTAGCTTTGCTTTTGTTTGGACCCTAATGCTGGGCTTTTGCTCTGGGGCATGTTTTATATTGGGGCTGTCGTTTATTAGTTTACGAACTGACGATTCGCAACAAGCAGCGTCGCTTTCAGGTATGTCGCAAAGCGTAGGTTATTTGCTCGCGGCTATTGGTCCTATGCTAGCTGGTGCATTACACACTACAACAGGCAGTTGGAGTGCGCCATTGTGGTTGTGCGCTATTGCCGGAGTACTGTGTGCTTTATGTGGTTTGGGCAGTGGTAAAAACACCACTTTAGCTAAATCAGCTAACTAGCTGCTGTAACCACGAAAATAAACCAGACGAAGGTTTACTACTCGCGTGCTTTTGCTCATAGCGTTTATTCGTTACTTCGCGCTGTTCACGGCGCTCTTGTGCTAAATTAGCTTTTGCAGTAAAACGCAAGCGCTGCTCTTGAGTAAGCTCATCATTAAAACTAATGGCTGTTTTTTTCACTGCTCGGCTGCTTTTAGGTGAACTACACATATTACTCTCCAAATGACTGACTTATAAGTAGACAGTCATTTGGTTAAATAAATTTCAAACCGCTTACTAAAAAAGTAATACTGATAACCCCAAATAACTAGTTTTGTGGGGTTGTATCAAACGCAGGTACTTCGTGTAAGCCGCTCAACCAGCTCAATGTTGATTTAGCCCAAATTTGTGCTGTTGGCGTAAACTGATCACGCTGATCAACCGCACCAATACGCAAGCCATATACACGGTCAGCTTTAGCTTCGTTAGTTGCATAAAGTGTTGTACCACATGTGCCACAAAAACCTTGCGCACGCTTGTTACCACTTTGCGCTGTTTTAACAAACTCTTTTGGCTCACCTTGGGTAAATACTACCGAATTTGGCTCTGCAATTATAACGGCTCTAAATGGGCCGCTCGACATACGTTGGCAATCGCTACAATGGCAAACAAGTGCATTGTTATTTTGAGACTTTGCCTGGTATTTAATTTCACCACAGTAACAGCTTCCAGTAATTTCCATTATTTAAATCCTTAATGCTTATGAAGATTGAATCGAGATATAAGACCGGCAGTATCGATTCATTATTTTTAAAATATAAAAAATTGCTCGCCGGTTCATTTGTATATTCGGTTAGGTTTTTAATTTTTGAGAGTGATTTTTTCAAAATTGAGCAAGTGCTACAAACATGATGCGATGTTTTAAATAAAACAGCAATACCACGTTAAGCTAATAGCGTAACGTGGTGTGTTTAAGCTATCTTTTATGTGCGTTTAAATAATCAACAGCTAACAGGCTGAGCGCCTTAGTGCCTACTTTAAACGATGATTCGTCGGCATAAAAATAAGGTGAGTGATTACTAGCCACTGTATTTAAATCTTGCTCACTTGGTGTGCCGCCTAAAAATACAAATACACTCGGCACTTCTAATGCGTAAAACGAAAAGTCTTCTGCGCCGGTTATTTTTCCCATTTCAACTACGTTTTCATTACCTGCTGCTTTTTTAAGGCTAGGTAACATTTGCGCAGTTAACTTTGGGTTATTAATCGTTACCGGATAACCTTCGTGAATATGTACCTCTGCAGTAGCACCTGACGATTTAGCAATGTGCGTGGCTGTGGTTTTTATTTTTTCAAATATTTGTGCTCGGTTATCCATATCAAAGTTACGAATTGTACCTACCATTTCGACTTCTTCAGGAATAATATTATTACGTACCCCACCCGCTATCTTACCAAACGAGACAATAGCAGGCTCTTTGGTAATGTTGATTTGGCGACTAACAATATGATTTACGCCTGTTACTATTTGCGCAGCTGCGGCAATGGGGTCAACCCCAGTCCACGGTGCAGAGCCGTGTGCCTGCTTGCCATGTACTGTTATTTCAAACCGGTCTGCACTGGCCATTGCAGGGCCACTTCTATAGCCAATTTTACCGCTGTGCAAACTAGATGTTATGTGTAACCCAAAAGCAGCTTCTGGTTTGTATTGTTTAAATATGCCTTCTTTAAGCATTAACTCAGCGCCCCCCTCTTCCCCCTCAGGTGCGCCTTCTTCTGCAGGCTGAAATACAAACATAATATTACCGTGTAGCTCATCTTTCATGTTTGCAAGCACTTGTGCAGCGCCCATTAGCATAGCCACGTGCGTGTCGTGCCCACAAGCATGCATTATGCCTACATCTACACCACGGTAATTAGTGGTTTTAGTTGATTTAAAATCAACATCTGCTTTTTCAGTAACTGGCAGCGCGTCCATATCTGCGCGTAGCATTACTGTCGGGCCAGGCTTTGCGCCTTTTAATAGCCCCACAACACCTGTATAAGCAATCCCTGTTTGTACTTCCATACCCAGCGACTTTAAGTGCTTAGCGACAATACCTGCTGTGCGGGTTTCGCGATTTCCAAGCTCAGGGTTTTGATGAAAATCACGTCGCCAATCAATAACCTGTTGCTCTATCTTTTTAACTTGCTGATCAATGTTTGCATTGGCATTAAACGCACTAAGGGCAGCAAAGCCCAACGCTATTGAAATTAGTGATTTTTTCATCCTGTTTGTCCTTATTATATTTATTGGTTTTATAATATTGATGAGCACGAGCCCTTATGTATTATTGAGAATATAATTAGTTTGCTCTATAACCACTATTACTGAAGGCTCTACAATAATCAATCCCATTTAAGCTAGATGCCCAACTATGAAGGGCCACTTCACTTTTCACTGGTTTTATCTATTTTTAGTTTAAAGTTTTAGCGCTAATTAAGCCTACCACTTTTGCTTTTGTTGATTTAAAAATGGCACTAAATAGTCCACCAAAGCGCGGACAGTTGGGCTTAATAAACGTTGCGATGGATAGAGTAAATTCACGGGTAATGGGCTTGGCACATAATCGCTATTCAAACTATAAAATAAGAATAGCAATGTAGAACCTCCCCTTATGTTGGGGGTAATTATTTATATGCATTCGCATTTTTAATGCTGTCAAAATCATTAAAGCGCACGTTGTGCTGCGCCATTACTCTAAGTATTTTTTTACTTAGCATTTGGCGTAAATAAAACGGCTGATTTGGCACAAAATGATGAATGGTATGCGTTTTACCAAAGTTAAAACAAAACAAGTGAAACGGCATGAATAAACGACTCGTTAGTACATGAGTTTGTTCAAGTATGTTATTAACGCCACCATAGTAATGCATGCTTGAGGTAACAAAATTAAGCGAGCTTGAGCGAATAATATTAGGCACAATGAGCACAACCATTAAAAATTCAAACACATCCATTGTACTTAACAACCAACTAGGTGAATTTAGCGAAAGTGGTATAAATAAATCAACAATATGAAATAAAATAACGCTATATAAAACAGCAAAATACGCAGTCGCTATCGGAAATCCCGCATTAAAAACACTCGAAAAACTAAAGCCATTAATTTCTTTTCTAAAACGTTTAGTAGAAATAATTAGCCCTAATAACCCATCTACAATAACTAGCGCACGTAAAAATGGATTTTTAATACCGTTACCCACCAAGCGTTCTTCTAGGTCTTGTTGTGTGCCTGAGGTTTTGTGATGGTGTAAATGCATTTTACGTCGGTACCATGGGCTAATAGTATTTGGCCGCATTAACCATACTACTAACATCATAAAATTATGCATGAAAGGCTGATTGCTAAAATATTGTTTATGTATAAGGTCGTGCTCTAACTCATGGGAAATAGACGCAGCAATAGCGGCAAGTACTATACATGCCCAAGCAGGTATTAGGGCTAAATAATATAAAACACCAACACCAATTAATGCGCTAAGCGACAGCAATAAAATAATTAACCCTAAGGTATTTTGATGTTCAAGTAATGGGTATTTTTGACGAAGTAATGCTTCTTCTGCCTTAATAGCTTTAACAATCGATTGAATGTTCTGTTTGGCACTTAATTGGGTCATAATTAATGTCTTAAAAACCTTGTTGTACAAATAATACCTGAATCAAGCGCAAAATCGGCATAAAGCAGGAATAATTATTATAATACGATTCACTATTATCAATAGTTCAATTGCTTATTTATTCAATCGCATAACAGTTTAATAGCACTCATAACCGAAAATATTCGCTTTATATATCAGCCCAAAAAGACTTAAAAAATTCACCGATGGAGTCTCCTTGCTATAAACGATTAATTATCAACCAGTTGTTTATGCAAATAAAAGAAAAGGCTTGCCGCCCCCTCTTTTGTTTGTATAATGCGGATACAGAATAAGAGGTATATAAGTATCCTTTTTATTTTAAGTGGTTTTTCTTTATCTTTTTATGCTTAAAAGATTAAAGAAAAATTATGCCAGCGTGATGAAATTGGTAGACATGGGGGATTCAAAATCCCCTTCCGAAAGGAGTGCCGGTTCGAGTCCGGCCGCTGGTACCACTTTTTGAACCTCAGCTAATTATTGGCTGAGGTTTTTTTATGCCTAAAATTTAACTAGTAATCTATACCAATTCGCTTTACTAAGTGAGCTACTTTTAGGTAAGAAAACCGTGTCGATAACAAGGTAAAACCTAGTTAAGCTGAAGCAAAAGCTACAAGCCTTCCATTAAAGCCATCAATGTAATTAGAAAGGTACATAAATCTAATTAGCATGCGAGTTATGCGTCTTGCTCTTGATTTGTTATATTCCCAATTCGATTATTTAACTCTTCGTCACTAACATCTTCTTTATGTGTACCAATGATCCATATATGACCAAATGGGTCTTGTAGTGTGCCGGTCCTATCACCATAAAACTGGTCATGTACGGGTCTTATTAGTGTTGCACCAAGCTCAATTGCTTTTTTAAACACGGTATCAACATCTTCAACATAAAGCATAAGGCTTAGCGCTGTACCACCGAGTTCTTTTGGGTTTTTTAAATGCTCTTCAGAACCATTATCTGAAAGCATAATATGCGAATCACCAATTATTATTTCTGCATGGGCTATTCCACCATCAGGTAAAGGCATCTGCATTACGTGTTCAGCACTAAATGCATCACAATAAAAATCTATCGCTTTTTGTGCGTCATTCATAATTAAATAAGGTGTAACTGAATGAAACCCTTTTGGTATTGCTGAGACTGCCATAATATTCTCCTTTACTTACGCGGTGATTTTTAATATTTAATTAACTAAATATGCGTTTAATTGCCCCTAAATTTAAGCTTAGCTCATACAAAAAATTGCGTTACTTTTCGAGGTTTAAACGTTTATGCCAAGCAGCAATACTTTCATCAGGGTATTCTTCAAACTGCTTGTCACCTTCATTAATGGGCGCATTTACCCAATTTGCTTTACTACCAAGCATTAAATGAGTGCGCTCTGGCGGTATGGGTAACTCACTATCTATTGCACCAGCAAAGGGGTGAACTTGCTCAGGCCAACGTGCATCGTATAACCACAAGTTAGCACTACAATGCTTACAAAAATGACGCTCTGCAGGGCTGATTTTATCGCCTATTTTTGCATGATAAATAGTTATGTGTTCACGCCCTGTAACCTCAAGCGTGCTGTATTGCGCGTTTAAATTAATAACAAACCCGCCGCTCCCTGCGGTTTTACGGCATATAGAGCAGTAACATAAATTGTAAGGATAAGGGTGTTTTGAGTTGACCGTAAATACCACTTTGCCACAGTGACAAGCGCCATTAAGCTTCATAATATATCCAATATTTATTGTTGGCTTGAACTAATACCTTAACTAGGTGAGCTAAAAAAACCACAACAATTACATGCTGTGGTTTTTTTAATTATTGAGCTTACTAACGCTCCCAATATCTTAAATTACGCAATGTATTTATAAATTTATCGGCTGAATGTGCCTCTAAATCTATCCAACCATCATCTACTTTTCCATCAAGGCCTGCCGCTTTAAATAAAGGCTTAGCCTCATTTGTAAAGCCTATAAATTTCATATGTGCGTACGCATCACTTACAAAGTCTTTAGCTTCTGCTACGGCAGCTAGTTTTTTAGCTCCATCTTCGGTGGTGAGTACAAGTACCGCATCGTATAAAACCGATGGACCACCATTAATAACCTGATCAGCTTTAAAGTGTTTACCTTTACTGCATTTAGCACCGCCAACTTGCGGGGCAATAATTTCAAAGTTTGCACCTTCACTTTTAAGTGCATTGGTAACCGATTCAAAAATTTCTGCATTAAAGCCATCACTTACTAAAATACCTAATTTACGGCCTTTGAAGGTGTTGGGCGCATTTTTCAAAATACTTAACGCATCAGATACAGGTAAGTCTTTACGTGTTGGCATTGCAGCTTCTGCCGGATCTGGCATTTCTTGCAAGCCAAGTCCTTCGGCAACTTTATTTGCGAGGGTTTCGTCAATATTTAACAAGTGCGATACCAAACGTTCTCGTATTGGCAAATGCTCAACTTTAGACAGCTCAAACACGTACGCAGATTGAATATGCGCCTGCTCTACCTCTGTTTGACTTAAATAAAATTGACGAGCTTGACTGTAATGATCGCTGAATGTTTCTGAGCGATAACGCAGTTTATCACCGCCACTTACTTCAGGTTCCTTTGAGCTTTTAAAGCCATGTACTGGGCATTCGCGCGGGTTGTTTTCGTCGCCGCTCCATGAGTTTGGCTCATAATTAACACGCCCTTTTGGATTGTGCATTGCCATGTGGCCATCTTGCTGAAAATGACGCATTGGACATTTAGGCGCATTGACCGGAATATGCGTAAAGTTAGGACCACCTAAACGCTTGGTTTGGGTATCTAAGTATGAAAAGTTACGACCTTGCAGTAGCGGGTCAGGTGTAAAGTCGAGCCCCGGTACAATGTTTTGAGTACAAAATGCTACTTGCTCTGTTTCTGCAAAAAAGTTGTCTACAACACGGTCAAGCACCATACGACCAACAATTTGCACTGGTACTTGCTCTTCAGGTATAAGCTTGGTGGCATCAAAAACATCAAATTCAAATTCATCAGCAAATTGCTGATCAAACACCTGTACACCTAGTTCCCACTCAGGGAAGTCGCCGTTGCCAATAGATTCCCACATGTCTCTGCGATGAAAATCAGGGTCCGCGCCGTTTAGCTTAAGTGCTTCGTTCCATACTACAGATTGCATTCCGCCTTTTGGTTTCCAATGAAATTTAACAAATTTCTCATCACCTTTGGCATTAATAAATTTAAAGGTATGAACACCAAAACCTTCCATAAAGCGTAAAGAGCGTGGAATAGCTCTATCAGACATTGCCCACATAACCATGTGCATTGACTCAGGTGACAAACTCACAAAGTCCCAAAAGTTATCATGTGCTGTTTGCGCCTGCGGAAAACCACGATCAGGCTCGGCTTTAGCGCTATGAATTAAATCAGGAAACTTCATTGCATCCTGAATAAAGAATACCGGTATATTGTTACCCACTAAATCCCAGTTTCCTTCTTGGGTATAAAATTTTACCGCAAAACCGCGTACATCACGTGCTAAATCTGGTGATCCTTTATTACCTGCAACCGTAGAGAAGCGAGTAAACACAGGCGTTTTTTCACCTTTTCGCTGAAAAATATCTGCACAGGTTAAATCTTCAAGCGTGTCGTAAGTTTCAAAATATCCGTGTGCACCATAGCCTCTAGCGTGCACTACACGCTCAGGAATGCGTTCATGATCAAAGTGAAAGATCTTCTCGCGCATTATGTGATCTTCTAATAATCCGGGGCCACGTTTGCCCGCACGTAATGAGTTTTGATCGTCACTTACAGGGCAGCCCTGCGCGGTGGTCATGGTAGGGTGTTCATCCGACGCTTTTTGATGCAATTCGCCGCCATGCCCTTTATTACCTGAGTATTTAAATGATTCAGCCATGTTTAGTCCTTCATACAGTTTGATTTAATGGGTCAATAGTTTTTATGAGCTTTAAAGCTAAAAGCGACTATGCAAATGCAAAATAAAGACCAGCCATCCAACCTTGTAAAAAAGGGCTGTACAGATAACAATGTAGTATTTGAGATGATTTATAAAAGAAAAAGTTACACAGGTATGTAACTTTTTCACACAAAAAAGAGCACTTAAAAGTGCTCTTAGGTTTATGCATTTTTAAATTTAGTTAATCTTTACTCTCGTTAACTAAAATAACTTTACGATGTGGGAAAGGTATTTCAATGTTGTTTTCATCAAGTGCTTTTTTAATTAACTCTGGCACAGTGTAAAGAATATCGAAGTAATGCTCGCCCTTACAAAATGGCCTTACTAAAAAGTCTACTGAGCTGTTGTTAAGTGTTTCTACTTCAACAAAAGGAGCTGGATCTTTTAGTATATGTGGGTGCGCTGCAAGTACCCCATCTATAACTTTACGTACAGCCGTTGTATCTTCACCGTAAGCAACACCAAAATGCATATCTACACCACGAATTGGATGATGTGAATGGTTTATAATTTGCGCGCCCCAAATTTGACTATTTGGTATAATAACCTGTTGATTATCGAACGTTTGTAAAATAGTAGTAAACATATCTACTTCTGTTACTTTACCAAAACGCCCTGCAGCCTCAATAAAGTCATTCACTTTATAAGGTCTAAATATTAGCAACATAACGCCTGCGGCAAGGTTCGACATTGCACCTTGTAACGCCAAGCCTATAGCAAGTCCCGCAGCACCGAGTAAAGCAATAATAGAGGCTGTTTGTACACCAAAGCGATTTAACACAGCAATAATAACGAACGCTAATATGATGTAGCGAGCCATGCTGCCTAAAAAGCGAAAAAACGTATCGTCAAGATGAGTGTATTTATGACACAAGCCAATAATTAAATTGCGTACTTTGCCCGCTAACCATAAGCCCGCAAGTAAAATTGCAATTGCTAGTAATATGTTGGTTGCCCACGTAATTGCAGCGGGTAAATATTGATTAATATCAATGTTGTTTATTATGTCTTCCATTGTTTTTCCTGTTTTAAAACTTTTAGCTAGTTTTGCTACGCCAAGCGCAATGGTTTAACAAAAAATTAACTAAAGTACGAATATAGGAGTATTTTAAAACATAACGAAAGAGCGTTCCCCTCAAAACATGTCATCGCTCATGTAAATCTTTCAACACATAATTTTGCTTTACCCCTTGGTTTATAGCTTAAATAATTAAACTTTAACTAGTTCATAAATAAAGCTAATACCCGAGATAACCCTCGGTTAACTCTCTTAATTTTCTAATTATTGCTGGCACTCATCTATAAATTTACCGATAATCTCACCTAAGCGCGCATATATTGGCGAGACATCACAATTGGATGAAATTAAAACAAAGGATTATTATGAAAAATTACTCAATTTTAGTTACAGCGGTAGCACTTACTGTACTTGCTGGTTGTTCAACATCTGTTCAGTAAGAGACTTTGAACAAAACCCTATTCCGCAAACATCAACAATTACCAACAGTGAAGCTGACGTAGAAAAAGGTATTCTAAAGGCATGTATTCAGCTTGGTTGGAAGTGTACGCCTTTGAGTGAAGGTAAAATAAAAGGTGTACTGGATATTCGCACACATCAATTAACTGTCGATATTGCGTATGACAAAACGGCATACTCAATCAACTATAAAGACTCTATTAACTTAAACTACAACGGCAAAAAAATTCACCGCCAATATGTTAATTGGGTATCAAACCTAATACGCCATATAGATGCTGAAATGATTTAGCAGCGCGTTAACCTGCTTTACATATTATAAAAAACACTAAATATGAATAATAAAAGTGGAGAAGTTACCTATAGCTTCTCCATTTTTTAGTTGAGATTTAAACAGTAATAATTACGTCAAAAATATTGCTAACTTTCAACCAGCTAAAAGTCAAAAGGTACCAAACCTTATACTATTAGTAAGAGTACTCTCCCATCTTTCCACTCTTTAATGAATGAGTAATTTTTTACTTATCCCCCTTCGTAAAAGCATATTTTATATCTTGCTATAACGCAGTTTGGCTCATATAGTCAGCAAATTATCACACCTTATTTTGAACATCTTTGTTTATGAAATCTTCTGCTAGTGATTTTGGTACTTTATTAGGTTATGCACCTGGTAATGTTGCTGTTTACTCATCTGATTATGATACGGCTGACGAAAGCATTTATCCTAATCGTAGCGCCTATCGTAGTTACCTAGACGGTATTTACATGGGCTATAAATGGCAATGCGTTGAGTTTGCCCGTAGATGGATGTACCTCAACCATAGTTATATTTTTGATGACATAGCCATGGCTTACGATATTTTTGAGCTGCGTTCAGTGCGCGATGTAAATAGCCAAAACAGATTGCCACTAAACGCGTTTAAAAATGGTGCTAAACATCATCCTCAAGTAGGTAGCTTACTTATATGGGAAGAAGGCGGCGAGTTTGAAGAAACAGGCCATGTTGCTGTCATTGTTGAAGTGCATGAAGATAAAATACGTCTTGCTGAGCAAAATGTAGGGCATCAAATATGGCCAACAAATCAAAACTGGTGCCGTGAACTAAAAGCAAAAGTAACTAAAGATGGCGACTATTGGATTGAGTGCTCTTACAGCGACGCCACTATTTTAGGCTGGATGACACAAACTGATGAAACAGAATATGCTGAGCCAACGTCTGATCTAAACACTGATTTATTTATTATAGAAGCCCATAAAGCAGTAGATACAGGCCAAGCAAACAAGTCATGGTTAAATATTGCGAATGACGATGAAGCTGCCTACGTAGAAATGATGCAAGGCCATAAACTTACATCAGTAGATGAGGATCAACATAATTACTTTGCAATATCTCAAACGGCGCAGCAAAGCATTGAGCATGCAACAAATGAGCTGCATGGCTTATTTATGCATGCAACCGACTATGTATTGCAGCACCCTGAGTTATTAGAAAAGTTTAATTTACCCGATGTTGTGCTTAATAAAATTCGCCAATCGTGGGATAACCGCTTAAACCAATTAATTACCAGCCGGTTTGACTTTGCCTTAACAGCAGCAGGTTTAAAAGTTTACGAATACAATTGCGATTCGGCATCGTGTTACATGGAAAGCGGCAAAGTTCAGGGAAAGTGGGCAAAACACTTTGGCGTTAAAACAGGTGTAGATGCAGGCCAAAATTTATTTAAAGATCTCGTAAAAGCATGGCGTAAAAGTGAGGTAAAAGGTCTTGTTCATATTCTGCAAGATGATGAACCAGAAGAACATTACCACGCATTATTTATGAAAGAAGCTATTGAAGCCGCAGGCTTTGAATGTAAGCTAGTAATTGGCTTAAGCACACTTCGCTGGAATGAGTCAGGCAACATAGTAGATACTGATGGCGCACAACTGAGTTACGTATGGAAAACCTGGTCGTGGGAAACCGCACTTGATCAAATTCGTGAAGAATGCGAAGCCGACCAATCATTAGGTGATAACTTTGAACCACAATTCAAAGCTGGTGAAACGCCACGCTTAGTCGATGTATTACTGCGTAAAAATGTCATGGTGTTTGAACCGCTGTGGACATTAATTCCAAGTAACAAGGCTATTTTGCCAATACTGTGGAGCTTATTCCCTAATCATAAATATTTACTTAATACCGCGTTTGAGCTTAACGACGAGTTATTACAATCCGGTTATGTAGTTAAACCAATAGTAGGACGCTGTGGCGCTAATATTCAACTTATTGATGAGCAGCAGCAAGTTATAGAAAAAACAATGGGGCACTTTGCAGAGCAAGACCAAATATACCAACAACTATTTGCACTGCCTAAAGTAGACGACTACTTTGTACAAATATGTAGTTTTACAGCCGCCGGTAAATACTCTGGTGGTGGCGTGCGTGTTGATAAAAGCATGATCATAAACGGTCATAGCGATTGTATGGCGCTGCGTATTAAATAATAAACAATACTAAGCCCGCAATTTGCTGCGGGCTTAAGTTTGTGTAGCCCTTCCCTCTTTTAAGTTTTATAGCTATCTCAAGCGAGTTACTCCTGTTAGAGTAAATTTATTAAACACCACAAATTAAGGTATTTCATGGCGAATCAATTTAATGTACTCGGCACACGCTTAAAACTATGTTGCGGTAATGGTGGCTACACACGTGAAGGGTTTTGTTATGTACCAGAATCAGATCTTGGCAATCACAGTGTGTGTGCAATTATGACTGATGAATTTTTACAATTTTCAAAATCACAAGGTAACGATTTAATAAGCCCGAACCCTCTTTACGATTTCGAAGGTTTAAAAGCCGGTGATAAATGGTGCTTGTGTGCAGTAAGATGGCTTCATGCTATTTCAGCAAACGTTGCGCCACCAGTGGTGCTTGAGGCTACAAATAAAAAATCATTAGAAATAGTGCCGCTCGATGTTTTAAAAGCGCACGAATACATAGCCAACGTTTAAATACACCTAAGAGTAACTAAATCGAAGTCTGCATATTTTACAAATATATGCAGGCTTTTCAAAAACCCAATCTCCTCTGCAGCCTTAGAAACCTTAATTTAAAATATAACCAATTGTTTTTGAATCACTTTTCAAATAAAGCAACTTACGGCATAACAGTTGCTTCATTAAGTTTAAGTCATGCTCATAACGCAACATATTATATGAGCAACACATTACTTAATGTAGGAGAAATTATGAGTAACAATAACGAATCAAACAAAACAACTAAATTTACCGCGCCAGGTATGAGTGACGAATCAGCCCAAAAAACAATAGCTACCCTCGATAACCGCATGGTTGCATTGATAGACTTACAACTAACTTTAAAGCATATTCACTGGAACGTAGTGGGACCTAATTTTATTGGCGTACATGAAATGATAGACCCACAAGTAGACATTGTGCGCGAAATGACAGATACAATTGCAGAGCGAATTGCGACTCTTGGTGCAGTACCTGTTGGCACACCAAAATCAATTGTAGATCGCCGTACTTGGGACGAATACTCAGTAGGCAAAGGCCTAGTAACCGAACATTTGGCTGCGCTTGATAAAGTATATAATGGCGTTAATGCCGATCACCGCAAAGCAATTGAGACTCTTTCTGAGCTAGATCCGGTCTCTGAAGATATGATCACCAGCCAACTAGCCGATTTAGAGCAATTTCAGTGGTTCATACGAGCACATTTAGAATCATCTACAGGCGAATTACAAAGCTAATACATCTAAAGTAAGAAAGCCCAGCATTGTTATGCTGGGCTTTTTTTTGCGTAAAAATCTATTTATCGCTACCTAGCTTACCGCCCCCACCCCAGCTAGTACAAAATCAATATAAAAACAATAGAAAATTGGTATTACCAAAATGATTTTTAATTATTTTAACCTCTCCATTATTTCGCAAATTTATAAATCATTTAGAACTTTTAATGGTCGCTCTTCCAATTCAATATCACTTAAAAAGTAAACTAAACACGTATAAAAGTACGACATAAAATTTCAAAATAGTACTAACAAATGTATTAAACAGTACAAATAATATATAAAAATGCCTTTGGTAAAGATACTTCAATAAAATTCATTCAAAATACAAAAAATAAAAACACCCTATAAGCCATTAAATTTATTAAATATAAGCAAAATAAAAGAGGTTTTTGTAATACACATTGTGAAATTTTGGTAAACAAAGGTTGTAAATAAAGTTGAATTGGATTAATTTCAACCATACCACCTGTATGACACACTACAGGAAAGAAACAGTTAAATTGGTTAACCAAGCCAAGTAACAACACACACACAATGACGCAAGTCGTACCCAAACGGGAGAGATACATGAAACTCAATCAAATTACTTCAACATTAATTAATAAGCATAAAAGAAGTAGCTCTACAACAATCAGTGCCGCAGCCCTTTTATTAATGGCTTCTTCAAATATTGCAGCGCAAGAGGCTCCCGCAGCTTCAGAAACGGCAGCTGCAGACATTGAAGTTATTGAAGTAAAAGGCATGCTAGGCAGTATGAAAGCCGCCGCTATGCTTAAGCGTACTGACGGACGTATTGTAGATGCGATTGTTGCTGAAGACATTGGTAAGTTACCAGATAATAATATTGCAGAAGCGTTGCAACGTATTACTGGCGTATCTATTAATACCGATTTTGGTGTGGGTGACAGTGTTTCGATTCGTGGCTTACCTCAAAACCGTGTTGAATTAAATGGTCGCTCTACTATTGGTGACTCTCGTGACGGCATTAGCTTGCAAGATTACCCATCAAGCTTCTTAAAAACAGTAGAAGTAGTTAAGTCTCCTACTGCCGATATGATTGAGGGTGCATTAGGCGGAACAGTTAGTTTAAAGACAGTTCGCCCATTAGAGTTAGATAAACTAACTGGCGCAGTTTCATTAGATGGCGAATACGCTGATAAAACAGAAAATGTAGCTCCTATTTTTAGTGGTTCAATTGGTAACAACTGGGACTTTGATGAAATGGGTACCTTTGGTGCCATTGCTATGTTTTCATTCCAAGATCGCGAAATTCGCCAAGATGAAACATCTAGCCGTGTTAAACCTCAAGATATCGAAATTAATGGCCAAGAAGGTAATACACCTAGTGGCAACGCTATCGTAAGAGACGAGCACAGTGTTGAACAATACGTAGAGCAGCGTAAACGAACTGCTGTAAATTTATCTCTTCAATGGGCACCACAATCTGGTAATGGCATGGTGTATCTTGATTTAAGCGGCACAAAGCGCTCAGGTGAACAAGCTGGTAACTCTATTTTAGGTGTCGCAGGTTCACTATCAACAGATGCAAATACAACTCAAGATGCTAACGGCGTAAATAATTACACGTTAACAAACGAGTTTGGTATTCCTAAAACATACAGTGACTTTCGTGAAACTGACTCGTTTTCAAATGCACTTGGTGCAGAGTGGAACCTTACTGACAGTATCAAAATCTCTGGTGAAATTGCGGTAGCATCATCAGAAAGCGTAAGACCTGATTCTGAATTTACACTTCGCCCAATCGAAAAATCAACATTTGAAGCAAGTGGTGGAACTCAGCTAACAAATCATTTATATGATGGTGCATTTTCTCAAGACGGTAATAAATTACCAAGCATCATTCATTCAGATCCTAATGCATTTACTGACCCACAAAACTTAGCACTTCGTACGTTTAAAAGTGAAGATAGAAGAACAGACAATGACGAAACAGCTATTCGTTTTGATGTTGAAATGTTTGAGCCACTCAGCAGCTTAAGCTGGGTATCTAAAGTAAAAGCGGGTGTACGTGTTACTAACCGCGATTACGAATATGAGCAATACAAAGTAGAAATTAAAGACATTTATAAAAATGCATTTAACGACTCAGACGGTTCGTTAGCCACTTTATGGGTTGATGACTACAACGCTGCTTTTTCAAATAGCTTTACAACAGTTAGCCACGACAACTCATTTGACCAATTAGGTCATTCGGGACAAAACGACCTACTAACCTTTTTAAGCTACAACGGTTTATCTAACCCTGCAAATACTTACGCTCAGCTTCAGCAGTTACTTGCAGGTACTAACCTAGCGTCAACAGGTAGTCTTTCAGATAACCAAGAGTTCCAAGAAAGCGCATACCGCAACGTAGTTGAAGATACTGCTGCCGTGTATATATCAGCCTACTTAGACTTTGATAACATCACTGCAATTGTGGGTGGTCGTTATGTAACTACAGATTTAGAATCAAGCGTATTTCTTAATGGCAAAAAAGTAACTGGCGACAATGACTACAGCGACTTTTTACCAAGCTTAAACGTAACGTATAACTACTCAGACGAAACATTATTCCGCTTTGCTGCTGCAAAAGTTATGCGCCGCGCTGACTTTAGCGAACTAAGCCCTGCATTTGACGTTAATAACGACATTACAGGTGCAACGCAAGGCTCTATTGATTTAGAACCATATCGTGCAACGCAATACGACTTATCTGTAGAGCATTACTTTGACCAAGGTAACGTAATTTCTTTCGCAGTATTTTATAAAGATGTTGAATCTTTCTTAAGTAACGAAAGTAGCTGTGTAGCTGCATCAAGCACTTCAACAGGTCAAAACGTAACTCAATGGAACCAAGTATGTCAGCTTGACGTTGCAGGTGTTTCACAAGACAACCTAGTTTACTCGGATGCAACTGACTTCCCAGTAGATGCTGATGGCTTTAACCATGTAGCAGGCTTACGTGACGCAGGACTAACGGGTATCGATACTGTTAAAAATGTAAACGGTGAAAACGGCTCAGTACAAGGCTTTGAAGTTGGTTATCAACAGTTCTTTACAGACCTACCTGGTGCATTTTCTGGCTTAGGCATTAACGCAAACTACACATACGCAGACAGCGAGCAACCAAACGGTAACCCGTTATTAGATATTTCTAAAAATACGTATAACTTACAAGTATTTTGGGAATACGAAGGTTTCTCTACTCGTCTAGCTTATAACTACCGTGACAGTTTCTTAGATACTGAAAACGAGAAACGTGTAGAAAATATTAACTCAGACGGCAGTATTTCAGCAGAAGGTACTGTTTACGGTAATAACTACCGTGACGACAGAGGCCAGTTAGACTTCTCTGCAAGCTGGGATATTAACGAAAACGTGACCTTAGTAGGTAATGCGACCAACTTAACGGGCGAGCCTTCTATTTACCTATCTGAACTAGGTGGTGCTTGGAAGTACACTGAAGCGGATCGCCGTTACAGCTTTGGTATTCGCGCTAAATTTTAATTTTCCCTAGAAACTAAAGCCTGCTTTTATGCAGGCTTTTTTACGTCTATAAAAAAGTGGCACTTGTGTTAAAACATCGCACAATTTTTATAACTAAATATTTATTTAAAGCAATAAAATTATCATTGAATAATACTCCAAACTAAAATTTATATACCGCGTAAACAATATCAACCTCCTGCACTTCACTTTTAGCGCACAAACTAAGCACCATACATTGCACTAAAAACCAGCAACCTTGCAGCTTGGTTATAAAATGTCTAGTATTCTAAAGCCGTACTTATAATTGGTACGAAAAAAGGATTAACAATGTTTCTAAAATACATAACAACAATATCAATCACATTATCATTACTATTATTAACAGCATGCGGCTCTGGGGGAAGTAAAACAAAAGTGGCTGTAAATACTGAAATAATAAAAACAACAGCAATCATTAATAACAGCCCCTTAAATGAATACAAAATAATTATCTATGGTAATAGCCATAGTTCACAGTTAGGGGGCTTATTAGAAATAATTATTACAAGCCAGTTACCTAGCACTCCAGTCAAAATAACGACTGTCAGTGGTCGATTTTTAGATGAAATAGTCGCAGTAAATGCGAATGTCGATAAATTAAAAAGTGATAACTGGAGTCATGCAATTTTTCAAGGCCAAAAGTACTCACAATCAGGTTCGACTGACTACCCTACAAGCGCAACTGAGCGATTAATCTCGAACGCAAAAGAGCATAAAATTACACCTATTTTATTTCCAGAGCATCCTCAAAAAGGGGATCCCGCAGAAGCAAAGCAGGTTTACGACCTCCATTTAGCAATCAGTCAAAAACAACCTAGCTGCATAGCGCCAGTTGGCTTCGTGTGGAATCGAGTATTAGAAATAATGCCTAGTATAAACCTTCATAGTGCCGACGGTAATCATGCATCCTATGCTGGGAATGTCCTTACAGCGATGACCTTTTATCAAATCATTACCTCGGAATTAACAGACACAATGCCATTTATTCCTGCTATAGATTTAACACAGCAAGAACAAGCCTTATTTGGACAAGTAGTAACAGAGGTGCTTGAGTTATATCCGGCATGTGGTGCTAAATAATCTTAAAAAATTTAAAACTAGATTTTAGATTTAGTGATTTCCTGAGGTGCTCAATATCAGTACATTAATACTACGCACATAAGCTGATTAAAAGACACCTCAGGAAAATTCAATTTTCACTTTTTTGCCAAATTATAAATTTAATATCTTGATAAATAATCACCTGCAATTTATTAAAATAACCGTCGTCCTAGCTATACTTATTTGAATATTAAATTTACTATCAAAACGTTGTAACTATTAGCAGGAAAACTAAGGTGCTGTCGCGTTTATATAATTTTATGCCCGGTTTAAATACATTGCTGCACTATGAACGCCAATGGTTTGCTGATGATGTAAGGGCGGCGCTATCAGTAGCTGCAGTGGCTTTACCTGTTGCCATTGCTTACGCACAACTAACCGGTGTTAACGCCGCCGTAGGGTTATACTCTTGCATACTGCCAATGATGCTATATGCACTTTTCGGCACTTCAAAACAATTAATAGTCGGCCCTGATGCTGCTACCTGCGCCGTTATTGCCGCTGTAGTAACACCTCTTGCTGCAGGCGACAGCTTTAAGCATTGGCAACTTGTTGTCACCATGACCGCCATGACCGGCTTTTGGTGCTTTATAGCCAGTAAATTTAAGTTAGGTGTATTAGCTGACTTTTTATCTAAACCTATTTTAATGGGCTTACTAAACGGCGTAGCTATCACTATTATTGTGGGTCAATTTTCTAAAGTATTTGGTTTTACTTTTGATGAGCGCTACTTACTTGAACGCCTCGGTGGTGTGCCCACATACCTAGCGCAAACACACGTTCCCACCTTATTAATGGCTTTGTTTACACTGGCGGTCTATTTTGCCATGAAACGGATAAAGCCCACGTGGCCTGCATCTATGTTTGCTATTGCTTTTGGTGCACTTTTGGTATGGATTTTTGATTTAAAACAATTTGATATAAAAACCATTGGCACCGTAACTGGCGGGCTTCCCGTTTTTAATACCCCTGTTTTTGATTTAGGGATTATTCGTGAGCTGGTGGTACCCGCACTTAACTTAGCCATCGTGAGCTTTGTTAGTATGATGCTAACTGCCCGCAGCTTTGCTGCTAAAAATGGCTACGACATAGACGCCGATAAAGAATTTAGAGCGTTGGGTATTGCCAATATAGCGTCAGCTCTTTCGCAAGGTTTTGCAGTCAGTGGCGCCGACTCACGCACCGCTGTTAACGATGCAACAGGTGGTAAAACGCAGTTAGTATCAATAATTGCAGCAGCTATTATTGCGCTCATAGCTGTATTTTTAACAGCCCCACTTGAATTTATTCCAAGCGCAGCGCTAGGTATTGTACTTATTATTGCCTCTGTCCATTTACTCGATTTAAAAGCTGTTTGGCAATTAAAACGAAAAGACAAACAGGCATTTTATCTCGCCTCAGCCACCTTACTTGCTGTGTTATTTATTGGCGTTATACCAGGGATCACACTTGCTGTATTACTAGGGTTATTTCAATTTATTCGCACTGTTATGCGTCCAACCGACAATATACTCGGCGTAGATGTTAACGGTGTAGTAAGAAGTTTAGACGCCACAGATAAAGCAAAAGCAGTGCAAGGCGTGTTTATCTATCGCTTTAATTCACCTTTAACTTACTTTAATGCCAGCTACTTTAAACGCAGATTACTTGAGCAATATGCAAGGCAAAAAGACGATACACAATGTGTAATAATTGACGCTGTGCCCTGCTTTACTCATTTAGATTTAAGCGTAATGGCCATGCTTGCAGATCTCGACGTTATATTTAAAAAGCGTGATATAAGGCTTGAGCTTGCAGGTAGAAAACGTCAGTTACTTTCGTGGTTTGATATTGCAGGAATGAAGTCAGGAACAGAGGGCATATACATTCACTCAGACCTATACATCGCCCTAAAAAGAAATAGCGTAAGCCAGCACACGCAAGAGGTTAGCTTGTTTGAGTCAGACGAAAATAAAGAACCGCTCACACAGCAATAAAATACAATAAGCAGATCAGCTAACTGATCTGCTGTTTAGTATTAATTACTTTTTATACTTTTGGATAGTTTGAAGGAAAAAACGCTTTTTTAGCGTCTTCATCAAACTCTTTTTTAAAGGCTATATCAGTACCAATTGCGCGTGCACGTGCAACCGCTGGGCGGCTATCAATGCTTTCAAACCAACGCTTAAGATTTGGGTACGGCGCTAAGCCCTCTTCACCTAGTACAACCGGTGCTTTATCAATCCAACCCCATGCAGATACATCAGCAATGGTATATGTATCACCCACTATAAAGTCACGACCTTCAAGGTGAGTATCAAGTACTTCGTAATGGCGCTGCGCTTCACGTAAATAACGATTAACCGCGTAATCAAGCCCTTCTGGCGCCATGTGTCTAAAGTGAACACTTTGCCCTGAATACGGACCTAAACCAGATGCGATAAACATTAACCACGACAGCATTTCAGCGCGGTCATCGCCCTTGCCTTCAAGCTTCCCATATTTTTCAGAAAGGTACATTAAAATAGCATTCGAATCGAACACACGCGTTTCACCATCAACAATTGCTGGCGCTTTAGCGTTTGGATTAATTGCTTTAAATTCAGGTGTATGTTGCTCACCTTTTAAAGTATCAAGAGGAACAAGTTCAAACGGTAAGCCTGTTTCTTCTAAAAAGAGCGCAACCTTCATTGGGTTAGGAGTATGGTGAAAATAAAATTTAATCATGTAAAGTTCCTCAATAATTGAGCAACGATTAAAGCACAACTTGAGCGGGTGTTCAAATTAAGTTTTAACTAAGTAAAATACACAGTTAAAACGTGATTTAACTGTGAGTATTTCGTGATACTTCAATCTTAAAAATTACTTATGCTAAAGAAAAATAAACTTTTGTATGAAGTAATATGCTTAAAAATCAATTGCAGAAGCAACAAACTAAAAGTATGGCAAGTATTAGCACTACTCATATTTGGCCCATTAAATAAAAAGCCGATATTGAGCAACGCTCAATATCGGCTTTATTAATCATTTAATTTTGTCTAAATTAGTCGGCTAAAGTTGGAACTGTAATAGGAATTACAACCCTTCTTACAACTGCGCTACCATCACCTCTTATCCAAAGTATCACTTCGTAATTTAATTCCTCAAGAGAGGCATTTTTAATCCCTTTCAAATTAATTTCAAAGGTCACTTCTTCATTTGGTTTAACGTTCTCAATTAATACAGGGGTAATAGTTTCAACCCACTGCTCTCCTGAAATCACTTCAATTGAGAGATCGATTTCTTTTAAAGCCTCATCAAGAGCTGAAGAAATAGCCGCTGCAATTTCGTTACTATCATACGACAATAAAAATGTTTGTCCTTTGGTAGCTAACACAATTGAATCTAAATCATCTGTAGCTAAGCCAATTGAGCCGCTTTGCAATCCAAATACCGTCACACCTTTTTCTTGTAATACATTGATGACCTCAGTTTTGCCCGCACCTGGGTAATTCTCATCTATATCTGAATCATGAAATGGCGCGTCTGTCGCTAATAAAATAACTTTTAAAGCACCTTCACGCCAACCAATATTCATAGGTTCAATATCACCTAAACTAGTATAATTTCCATCGTTGTCTATATCTCTACCAGCTCCAGTTACAGCTTGGTACAAACCTTCTAACTGTGATTCTTGATAATCATTACCTGAATAAATGGTTAAATTATTGATTCCTGTTTTTGCGGCATCTATATCTGTAGTCACCGACTGTAATAAATAGAACGCTTCATCACCATCGTATTCATGGCCGTATCCATCAATAGGAAAGTCTGAGAAGGCAGAAACCCCAAAAGCAACATTAATTCCACGACCAGATAAGTTTTCTAATATATTGTCAGCTTGCTCTTTTAAGCTGGCTATATCATCAGTATAACTACCGCTAACATCAATTAAAAACATGACATCAATTGCTGTCACAGTAGTTTCAGGTAAGGTAAAGCTTAACTGCGAAGTAGTTTTATCCCCTTTAGATAAAGCAATTGGAGCCTTAACTTCTAAAACAGAATCAACAGTTAAATCGGCTGTTTGTATTGCAGAGTGAATATTTAGTAACTGCGTAGGACCCGTTGTGCCTAGAGCTTTTGACTCTTCAGAAAGCGTTAAATTAGAAGATGTAGCAACTAAAATATCTTTAATCTCCGCTGCTTTTAATGAGCTATTAATTCCTTTCACAATCCCTGCAGAGCCTGTTACTAAAGCGGCTGAAAATGATGTACCTACGCCTAAGCTACCATCAGTATTCCCCCACCCCATTTGATCACCAGGAGCCGCAATATTTACGACGTTACCCATACGTGTAAAATCAGTTTCTTTATCATCTGCATCTGTTGCCGCTACAATCAATGTATTTGTTTGCCAAGCATCTTGGGCAATATCATTGATATCAACTAAAAGTTGATCATCATTTTTTTCACAGTTATTACCAGCCGAATAAACTAGTAATACATCTTTTTCTTTTGCGTATTCCACTAAGTTAGTTTGTTGTAGACGCCAATTTCTATTACTTTTTAATCTAACTTGTGAGTCGTCAGCACAAGTGCTTGTATCACCCCAAGATATATTTACAATGCTCGCACCGTTATCTATAGTCGCCTTAGTTCCTGCTATTAAATCTGTTATATAAGTTTTAATAGGAGATTCAGATGAACACTCTTCAGTAGTTGATCCATCCTTACAACGCTTAACATAAATATCGGTATGTATTAAGTTGGCACTGTGATCAACACCATACACTGCACTGCCTTCACTCGTGTTATGTCCAGCAATAAAGCTAGATACCCACAACCCATGAGAACTATCAGTTTCTGTATCATCACCTTCAACAACACCAAATTGGCCATTCTCTTGTGCGCGTAGACGAGTTAAGCGAGAGCTTTCAATGCTAATTTGTCCTGCACCTATACCGGTATCAACAACACCTAATGTCACTGGCGCTAAAGTACGTTCTTGTAATGCATCCCATGCTTTATCTGCGGCTACAGCTTTAACCCAATAATCTCCAGAAAAAAGAGGCTCATCAGTGCTTTCCTCTGCAATATATTGTATTACAGTGTTTTTATTTTTGATTACATGATTATAATTACTAATCAGACTTAAGTTTTTTGACTCTATAACAGTATTTAAACCTGCATGCCTAACGCCGCCCATTTCCCCAATTTTTGTTATCAAGCTATTTTCAGAAGCGCCTTCTCTAACTCTTATCTGTAATACTTTTAATGCATCATCAAAACTTGCGATTCCAGCATCATTATTACTAATCTCATCAAAAACAGCTTCTAATTCAGCTTCTGTAACATCATCGTTTAAATGTACTAATACTTCATTCAGCGCTGCCTCAACGGTTTGCCCATCTATAACAATATTTTCACTACCACCAGGTATAGACATAACACTTGCGGCAACATTAGTCACATCAACAAAAACACTACTTGTAGCTGTTTGACCATCATTATCTGTCACTGTTAAGCCAAAAGTTAACGTTGTATCAAAATCAACTTCTGGAGCAATAAATTTTAAAGAATCATTAGTTAAGTTATCAATTTCAATGATAATGCCGTCAGTTTGTTGCCAAGCATACGACACTATTGAGCCATTAGAATCTTCTGCTATGCTTGTAATTTCTACTTCTGTATTTTCTTCAACAGTGACTCTTTCGTTTAAGCTCAATGTTGGTTCTACTAGTACATTTTTAATAGTAATTGAAATAGAGTCAGATGCAGTCAAACCACCATCATCAGTAGCAACTAATTCAAATACAACAACTTGCTCTTCATCTACTTCTGGCGCTGTAAAAGAAAGGGTGCTTGTATCTAAGCCGCTAAGCTCTAAATCAATCCCAGAGGTTTGCTGCCATGCATAGCTTGCTATTGTACCGGTTGAGTCTTCAGCTGTTCCTGTAAATGAAATAGATTGATTTTCATCTACGATAAGGTCAGCTCCTGCATTTACTGAAGGTGCTGTATTGGCTACTACTTTAGGTGTTTCACTAGTACTAGATGGGTCTTTATCACTGCCACACGCAGTTAAAATAGAGGTTGCGATTAAACACAATGCAAAGCACTTTGTCTTTTTCATTTAATAAATCCTTTTGAAATTTACTGATTTTTAGTAAATCAAACATCCGTTTAAAACTAAAATCGGGTGTTTTGACCCAATAAAAAGTTATACTGAAACCTTATTTTAACTAAATGACACTTAAAGGCAACAATTAAAAACCAAATAAAACAACAGGATAGCAACTTAAGCAACACAATACCGTACCACTTATCAGAACAATAAAAAAATAAAACACAAATAATTAACTTAATTAGAATAATAAAACGAAGCGATACTTCCTAAAACAACTCACTCTCCCCTTATTTCTAGATAAAAAAGGCTAAAAAACTAATTAGCATAATATTTATTAGGTAAATATAACCTTGATAAATATCGCAACCTTTATTGCCAATAAATAAATAAAAACTCAAAATTTGATAACCTCTATATAAAAAAAACACTTACACACTAAAGGTTGACGCTTTTAACTAACAAACCATCAAATTAAGTATAATATTTCCTAAAAATAAAATTTAGTCATGTAAAGTATTTCAATAATTGAGCAGCTAAATAAAATACACAGTTAAAACGTGATTTAATTGAGAGTATTTCGTGATACTACATTCGTAAATATCATTTAGGCTGAATGCAATATCAGCCTTTGCGAGAAGTAACATGCCTTTTAAAGCACTATCCCATCCATTTTTAATTTCACTTGTTGGGTTAATAATTTTTTGCTTTCAAAGCCAAGCTGCTGAGAAAGTAACTATTTCCAGTACAGCTAATCCGACTACCTTTTTAGAGCTTTACACGTCGCAAGGTTGCAGTAGCTGCCCACCAGCAGAGCGCTGGATTTCAACGTTTACAGATGATGAAAAACTATGGACTGATTTAATCCCTATTAATTTTCATGTTACTTATTGGGATTATTTGGGTTGGAAAGACCCGTTTGCCTCTGCTGTGTTTAGTAAAAGACAACGCACGTATAAGGCACTCGGTAAAAGTAGGATTGTAGCTACTCCAGGATTTATGGTTAACGGCAACGGGTGGCAAAGTTGGTTTTATAAACAAGCTATTCCTGTAGCTAAAGCCCGTTATTTAGGTAATTTAAAAGCGACTATAAACAACAGTAAAATTAATCTCGAATACGATACTGTTAATATCGAAGATAATACTGACCAAAACTTAATAGCCCATGTAGCTCTGTTAGGCTTTGGCATAGAAACACAAATACACAGCGGCGCAAACGCAGGCCATAAGTTAAAACATGACTTTGTTGTTATTGGCTACGAGCAAAATGACATGCAGACCAAGCAGCAATTATCATTAGCTGACTTAACCCTGCCTCGCGCTAAAAAAATATCGCCAACAAAGCAAGCCTTAGTGTTTTAGGTATCTAAAAAAGGCGATCCTTCCCCACTACAAGTTGCAGCCGATTGGTTTTAAAAATTACAGTTAATTGAATAAAATTACTAATTAACAACTCAGCGCGCAATAAATCTCCTTGTATATCAACTATAGAAAAAGGCTTTCAATAATTTAAAAACTAATGAATTAGCATTGTTATTACAAAGAATTTATTCTTTTTCATTGTGTGTATCTGTATAAAACATAAATAACATTGTATTTACATCAACTTTTGTTTATAAAGTAAGTTGAATGGACTCTTGAAATAAGTAATTGACTTATAAGTATAAAAATCAAGCGCCTATCAATAAAAACTTCTGCAATTATCTATATGGACAAAAATTTATGCGAATTAACCAAAGCCACATTAAAACAATTGTAATCGCTGCAATTACAGCTTCGTCTTTAGCTGGGTGTGCTACAACATCATCAAAAGTAATAGAAACACCAACTGTTGCTAGCTATAACACAACCTACTCAGGTGCAAAAAGCAAACTAGTCGTAGGTCAGTTTGTAAACCGTTCGAGCTTTCAAAATGGTATATTTGCATCAGGCCAAGACCGTTTAGGTAGCCAAGCAAAAACAACACTAATGAGCCACTTACAACAAACAAATCGCTTTAGTGTGCTTGATCGCGACAATATGGCAGCCCTTGCGGAAGAGGCAAAGTTAACAGGTACAAAACAAGTTCTTAGCGGTGCTAAATTTGTTGTAACTGGTGATGTAACAGAGTTTGGCCGTAAAGCCATTGGCGATCGCCAGCTTTTTGGTTTATTGGGTAAAGGTAAATCGCAAATTGCTTATGCTAAAGTAACGCTTAATGTTGTTGATGTTACTACATCAGAAGTTATTTATTCAGTGCAAGGTGCTGGTGAATATAGCCTATCAGAACGTGAAGTTATTGGTTTTGGTAGCACAGCTTCATACGATGCCACATTAAATGGCAAAGTACTTGACCTAGCTATTCGCGAAGTCGTTAACAAGTTAGTTACTGGTCTTGAAGCTGGCCAATGGGGCAATAAATAATGAAAAAGCTAATTACCTTAGCATTTGTTTGTATAGCCCTAACGGGTTGTAACTCAACGAAAGAACCTATTTACTATTACGGCGACTATAGCACTGCCGTATACGCCTATTTAAAAGCAGATGACGTAACAGCCGAAGAGCAAATTAGTATGCTTGAGCAAATTATTGCCGATGCCGCAAACAAAAGTAAGAATGTTGCACCTGGCTTACATGCTCACCTAGGTATGCTGTACTTTGAAACGGGTAATCCTTCATTAGGCACTACTCACTTCGAAACTGAGAAATCACTTTTCCCAGAATCAGTTCATTACATCGACTTCCTTCTAAAATCTGCGAAAGGCGCTTAATATGCTTAATTTAAAATCATACACAGCGATCGTATTAGTCGCATTACTCGCTGGTTGTGTTTCACCTCCACCAGCACATGACTACACAGCATTTAAACAAGCAGACCCTCACTCAGTTATTATTTTACCTCCGCTAAATAATACACCTGAAGTAATTGCACCATACAGTGTGATGACTCAAATGGTCGCGCCTATAGCTGAGTCGGGTTTTTATGTTTTTCCTGTTGCTTTAGTTGATCAAACCTTTAAAGGTAATGGCCTCACTGTTGCAAGCGACGTACACCAAGTACCGGTGAATAAATTACATGAAATTTTTGGTGCAGACTCTGCGCTTTACATCACTATTAAAGAATACGGTACTAGCTATGTTGTAATTTCTAGCGAAACAGCTGTAACTGTGTCAGCCTCACTAGTTGATTTACGCACTGGCGAGCAATTATGGCAAGGTAAAGCAAGAGCCTCTTCAGCTGAACAACAAAGTAATGGCGGTGGTGGCCTTGTAGGTATGCTTGTTATTGCAGCAATCAATCAAATTGCTGAAACGGTAACCGATAAAGGCTTTGAAATCGCAGCAATGACTTCAACACGCTTACTTTCTTCAGATGTTTACAACGGCTTATTATATGGACCTCGTTCACCTAATTATGGCCAACCAGCACCAAGCGAAAAGAAAAAATAACTCTTATTGTTATTAACCTAAAGCTTTAAAAGGCCGAACCATTAAATGGGATTCGGCCTTTTTAATAACAGCTTACTCAACTAAAAAGCTTAGCAAAGTTACTTTTAAGTATTTAGAGCAGATTTTAAAATACGAGTTTAAAAACCAATATTAGTCACAATAGAAAAAACATTTCAAAAAAGTAATAATAGAGTAGCAAAATGCAATGTCTTTTTTTTAGCCGGTTCTACATGTTAAAGTTGTCATTATCACTAAATTACTCTTATAGTGAATCTATATAAATATTGAGCAATACTATGATAAAAGCACAAATACCAGCTGACGAAGAATCTAGATTAAAGGCCCTTTACGAGTATGAAATATTAGATACTGAAGCCGAAAAAGTATTTGATGATTTAACTCAACTTGCTTCTGATATTTGTGAAGCCCCCATATCACTTATAAGCTTAGTTGATCCACAAAGGCAATGGTTTAAATCAAAGTATGGTATCGATGTAGACTCCACCGAAAGAGATATCGCATTTTGCTCTCATACAATACTGCAAGACCAAGTATTTGAAATACAAAACGCTCTGCTTGATGAACGTTTTTATGATAACCCTCTAGTAACCAGCGATCCAAACATTCGGTTTTATGCGGGCACACCGCTAGTTACACCTAGTGGCAGCACAATTGGTACATTATGTGTTATCAGCGACCAGCCAAAAAAGCTAACTCAAACACAAATTAACGCACTGAAAATACTTGGCAAAGAAGTTATCGCACAACTTGAGCTCAGGTTAAACAACAGAAAGCTGGCGACTGCATTAAAACAACAACAAATACATAATAAAAATCTTGAAGAACTAAAAAAAGAAGCTGATACAGCTAACACTCTAAAAGGTCGATTTTTAGCAAATATGTCTCACGAGCTAAGAACCCCGCTGCACGGCATTTTAAATTTAGCTGAGTTTGGACTAGCAGAGACTTCAAATATACAAAAAGATAACGCCCTAAAAAGTATTTTAAGCTCCGCGAATATACTCTCAAATATTGTAAATGACATTTTAGACTTTTCAAAAATTGAAGCGGGTAAGTTAAATATTGAGAATATTAACTTTAACCTGAGCGAAGTCATTAACAATGTAATTAATCCACTAATGAAACAAGCCACAGATAAAGGCATAAAATTTATTCCATCTATAGATAAAAATATCGCTACAACCCTAAAAGGCGACCCTGTCAGAGTTTCTCAAATTTTAAATAACTTATGCTCAAATGCGATTAAATTTACACAACAAGGCCAGGTAGAGTTTAAAGTCACTGTAAAGGAGAACCTCTTAAACACGCAAAATATTGTATTTGAAATAATCGATACGGGTATTGGTATTAGTAAAGCTGCACAGCAAAATTTATTTCAAGAGTTTCATCAGGCAGATTCATCTACATCTAGAAAGTACGGGGGCACGGGACTTGGCCTCTCCATTTGCACCAAGCTAAGTGATTTAATGAATGGCAAAATCAACTTCACGAGTAAAGAAGATAAAGGTTCTGTATTTACTTACCAACAAAGCTTTGAAACATCAGAACTCGATGAATTATTAAAACCAAATAAAGAAATAACCGATTTACAAGGGTGTACTATTTTGGTTGCCGAAGACAATAAAGTAAATCAAGTTGTCGTAAGTAAAATGCTACAAGCTCATAATGCGAAAGTAATATTTACCGAAAATGGCAAAGAATGCGTTGATTACTTTTTTGCCAACCATGTTGATTTAATTTTTATGGACATTCAAATGCCAGTGATGGATGGAGTGCAAGCCACTAAGATAATTAGGGAGCAACAAACAGGTAAAACAACGCCAATTATTGCCATGACAGCCAACACCATGAAACCAGATATTGAACACTATTTAGACATTGGTATGGATGGCTATTTAACGAAGCCATTTAATAAAGATCATTTAAATAGCTTGCTCAATGTTTATAATCCAAAAAACTCAAATCTCAAAAATTTAGCAGTTAAAGTTAGTAACCCAAACATTACGAGTGAACGTAAGCTAAAACAGATATGCAATGAGCTAAAAAAGTTAATTTCAAATGCCGACAGAGTCAGTCTATGGTTGTTTAATCACGACTATACTGCCATTAATAGCTTAATTTGCCTTGATGAAAAAAATGAGATAGTAAGTAATGCAGTTTTAAAAGCTGAAGACTTTCCTGCATACTTTGACTATATTTTAGAGCATAAAGTATTAGACGCATCAGATGCGAGAAACCACGAAATCACTAAAAACTTAACCAAGGTTTATTTTGAACCATCAAACATTTACTCCTTGCTTGATTACATCTACTTTATTGATAACAAACCGCTAGGTGTTATTTGTTGTGAAAGTGTTGGCTCAAAAATTTCATGGAGCCATGCAGATAAACTGTCACTTATTAAAGTAGCTGATGTAACAACCTTGTTTTTATCCAAACAGTTGAAATCATAGTAGCTACTTTGATTTATTAAGCATCGCTTTTAAATCGGCAAATGGAGAATGCGTTGCAGCCTCAACTTTTCGCTCTGTAGTCGACCCGCCATACATAATATGTTCGTGGTATTTATTGTGCTCATTGTCGTGGCAATAAATACACAATAACTCCCAGTTACTGCCATCCTCTGGATTATTACTATGGTTATGATCTATATGATGCACCGTTAACTCTCGTAAATTAGAGTACTCAAACTCACGAGCACAACGCCCGCATACCCAAGGGTACAATCTTAAGGCTTTAATTCGGTAACCTTCCTCTTGCTTCACATAAGCCTGAGGTACTGCGTTATTCTTACTCATAGTATTCCTGGTAAATTTACTATTTTGGTGATCAATACTAAAAAAACTTAATTACTGACAAATCACCAAAAGAAGTATCTATATGCCGGCCTGTTTGCTCCCACGCGCGTAGTACGACCATAAGTTTTTTATTGTCGGAAGTCCAAGAAATTCCACCACCGTATGCTTCAACTTTTTCGGCGCCCGAATCTTTTAACCCCAGCCCAGGGTTTGTGTTTTGAATATGCCCTTTACCTACTTTGTATTCAGCAAATACGTGAACATTATGCGGTAACGAAAATGATAAAAGCGAGCCAATACTCGCCCCATACGAATTAGAAATTAACTTAGTGATCTGTGGCACAGGTGAACTTAAAAAATCAGCCTGAAACACAATATTATCTTTATTCTCAAGAGATACATGCTTGAAAGACCAAGCGCCAACAACACTTAACGACAAATCAAATTTGCTGCTTAGCTTTGGCCTATTAAGAAAAAAATGCTCAAACAAAGACTCTTTATTATTGAAGGTATAAAAGTTGTGTTGGCCAGATAGCTCAAACTTGGTTGAACGTGTATTTTGCGAGAAAATTTGATCCGTTTGATTGCCGCTTAAATTGCTAGCCGTGCTTTGCAGCCCTTCAAGCGTTTGATAGTTAAATGTGATTTTGTAATTTTTAAATTTTCTATACGAGAGCAGTATATCTAGTGTTTTTGTTTCAACGTCATCTTCAAAAATGTCGGCAGAGTAGCCAATTTCAATGTCGTTAATATCAAAAAACACACCCACACGCTGGTTATTTATGGGATCTAACGAAAACAGTATTTTTTGATTACTCTGCGCCAAGTCATCGTATATTAGCGCGTGGCTAGTGCTTGGGTTTGAAATAGTTGTGCGTACCGATTTTAAGTCGAAGTCGAAAGCCAATACAGCACCGGATTGAAATGCCGCTAAAACAGCAAAGCCCACAATAACCAAGTAATTGCGATTCATTAAAAACACTCAAAAATTAATTTGTATTAGAGTAGCGTGTTTTTCACCTTAACTTATCACAAAAGATTAACAATTGATGAAAACTTTAAATAATGCGCTTTATGCCATTTTTTGAGGGGCTTTCAAGGTCAAACTCATTCACATGCTTAATTAGCTCCGGGAAGAACGCTAAAAACACGGCTTCTAATTCATCGTAATTCTGTGCTATGTCATCAGCCGCGCCCGCAAAAGTGTTCGTAAAACGAATGCGTTTGGCTATATTATCAAGCGCAAGCCCTACTCCCTCAACGGTTTCGTACTCTTTAAACCAATCGTTTTTAGTCATACTTGTTACAACATGCTGCATTCGCGCTGGCATAACAGGTATACGGTTATTTAAAAGCTGATAGCTGGTGTACTTAAAATCACTTAAAGGTTGCTTGCTAAATCGTTGCCAATGCACAATTAAAAAGTGATCAAACACCACATCAATAGCCACACCAGCAAAGCGTTTACGCTCGGGTGAAAAGTATTGTTTAGCGTGTTTAACTGCGCGGTGAGAGTCGGTAAATTTATCAACTAAATAATGGTTATCGAGGCCATTTTTAACTGTGTTTGGTAAGTGCTTTACATGTCTTTTTCCACCAAAGTCACCCAACAGGTTCCCAAAGTGAGAATCGGCTGTGGGCTGCGCTAAATAAAGATGAGCTAAATAATTCAAAGTGTTCTCTGATTGGCTAATACAAATAAATAATAACGCAAATTTAAACCAAACTCACATTCGTGTTTAAAGCAGTACTTATGGTTTTGCTTACCAGTTTTTACTCAAACAGACTGCAAAGTATTGTATAAACAGCGCAACTATAAAACGTCTATATAAAAAGCCGCTATATCAGCTATGGCGGCTTTTTAATGCTTAAGCTTTGTTGTTAGTTTAGTTACTCGACTTTACCCAATTTCCATTATCATTTTTGCTATAACTATTTTTAACCGCCGACCAAGCTACTTTGTGCGCTGTTGTTTCGCGGTCATCATCGTTTTTTCTATCGCTAGGGTCCTTATAGGTATCCCACGCACTATTAAACGCCTCTTGATATATCTCTTGAGCATGTTTAGGTAAGTTACTTTTTACCGACTCAGGTAATTCATCACGATTTTTATATGGCATAACTTCCTCCTTAGATTTACTCAATTACGCCACAAGCAACACGTTTGCCACCGCCACCTAATGGCTTTGGCTTATCTGCATAGTTATCACTTCCTTCGTGAATCATTACTGCGTGTTGTTTAAGTTTTTCAAGCGTGAGCCTTGGCGCTAAAACAGGCGATTTAGCTAGGCCACTTTCATTTACATACAACGCCGGTAAATCGCCTAAATGGCCATCCCCCCAAGGAGCATCATGATGCTCGCTAGCTTTTGGATCGAAATGCCCACCAGCGGCGCCCCCCGGCACAACTTTCTCGCCTTTTTTCTTGGGTTCACAACTAGCAAATTGGTGAACATGAAAACCATGCAGCCCCGGTGTTAAACCTTTTAAACTTGGTGAAAAAACAACACCGTTATCATTTTCTGTT
The DNA here is from genome assembly GCF_014164075.1 of Pseudoalteromonas sp. SG45-3. NCBI lineage: Bacteria > Pseudomonadati > Pseudomonadota > Gammaproteobacteria > Alteromonadales > Pseudoalteromonadaceae > Pseudoalteromonas > Pseudoalteromonas sp. SG45-3. Next base: position 130,932 of record NZ_JACJEN010000004.1, read on the forward strand.
AGTGTAATAGTACCTAGTGATTGCCCTTGGCCGGACTTAGTTACTTGGTGCATTTGAACTTTTACATTAGCCAGTGCACTATTTTGTAGTAACACACCGGTAAGTAGTATCGCAAAAGCTGGTTTTAAAACGCGGGTTAAAGGTCTTTTAGCGTTTGAATCAAACTGCAAACAATTCATCATCATCTCCTCGTTTAGTATCAAATTAATAAAGCAATAACGCTAAATTAAGCGACTATTAAACAAGTAGTTTCAATGTATATACCAGCCCTACGCGTAAACATGAATTTATGTATTATTTATTTTTAATCTATTGATTAAAAAGTAAATTTATAATTTTTATTAATTTTAAATAAATAGCTAGTTAATTAAAAAAACTGACTTTCACCCAAAAGTTAAACAAAAACCAAGGCATATTTACAAACAGAATGGCAACTTTACAAAACTCATAAAAGAAGATTACCGACGATCCAACCCAAAAAGACAAGCCAAGTTAAAAAGTAGCTATTAAAAAGGCCGTTATTATATAGGCGGTAGTTTCGAGAGTTGGTGTTGTTAGAGAGGCCTTACGACATGTAATAAAAAGCGCCTATCTAAATAAGTCTTTTCTATAATCAAAGCATGTTTAAAACCAATTTACTTATATATGGAGTTTATTTAATGATAAAAAATTACGTTAATATTTATAATTGCTCCGCCGTTAAAAACGAAAAAAAAAGGTGAAACTAAGTTTCACCTTTTTAATTAATTTTGAAACTAATTAGTTAGCATTAAGCCGTAGAAACGTTACTTGCGCCTGCATTGTTAAGTATTTCTTCAATAGCGTTTTTGTTGTCACTATCGTACTTAACACCAATTAATATAGAGCCCTTTTCAATGGCATCTTCATAATATTTAATTTCGTGCTCAGGAATAAACGCACCAATTGCAGCACCTAAAGTACCACCTACTGCGGCGCCTGCGCCACCAGCAGCAAATGCTGCGACTAATGGTCCGGCAACTAATAAGCCCGTACCACCTGTTGCTACAGTACCTACTGCAGTAAAACCGCCAATAATTGCAGCAAGAATACCACCTGAAGCCGCGCCTACAAGGCCACCTTCAGCGGCTTTTGTACCTTCGTCTACAGCAAAATCTTCCTTTGCGTATGAGTCGTTGGCTACAATGCTTATGTCAGCTTCATTAATACCTAAAGCTTCTAATCTATAAATTGCGAGTGTTGCTTGTGATGCACTTTCAAATAACCCAGTAATAACGGTACTCATAATAACTCCTTTATTTTATTTAAGAAAATACACTTACTACCAAGCAAAACCCAAACCACAAATTTAACTAATAAAAATCAATATCTTAAATAAATAATTGTATCAATTTACTTATTTAAAAGGTAAAAGTTGCTAAGCTTTGTAAAAAACTCCTACCTAATATAAGAAAACTTACTAGTAAGCAGTACGCAGCTTTAACATAAAATAAATTATTACTTACTCCACGTAATTTCAGCTAATTGGTTAGTTGCTGTTTGATGAATGATCAGCCCATTATTCCCCATGCGCATATGCCTAATTAAGCCAGAGTAAACTCCTTCTTTACTCGGAATTTGCCAGCTCTGCATAGTTTCGGTATTAAGGTCGAACCTTACTAAGGTTTCAGGACGCTTGGCTGACTCGTTAAACCAAATGGCGTTATCGGCATATTCAATTGCATACGGATGACTGTTTTCACCACTGGGATTATCCCACTGCGTTATTTTACCGTTTTTGGGGTTATAGCGGCCAAGTTTACCCATACCAGAGTTAACATAAAAAACTATATCGTCAGGCGTAATGGCTAATCGCCTAGTATGCGTTTTAGCGCCTGGGAGTTTTATCTCACTAAGCTCCATGGTATTTTTATCAACTTTAACCAAACAGTTACTACCATTACACGACACCCACGGCGTGCCTTTTGAATCAAGCTTAATACCATATGGCCGTGAGCCTTTAGTGGGTAAAGTAGCCAATTGAATATCGCCAGTTGTAGGGTCTAGCTTGCCAATCATATTGCTATGCTGGAGGGTAAACCAAAATATTCCGGCTTCATCAAATACACCAGTATGCGGGTCGCGGGCATTTTTATTTGGCATTTTATACACTTTAAATTTTTCGGTTTTTAAGTCTAAATATCCAACCGTGCCATTTTTATTGCCTAAAAACCAAGGGGTTTGATTTTTATCAAGCGACACACTGTGCGCATATGTACCACTTGGCAGTGTATACTCTTTCATATCGCCGGTTTGAGGGTCTAACCGGCCTAAAATATTACCCCACTGGCCAACCCACCAAATAATGCCATTTTTACCTTGCACCGGATCGCGAGCGCGCTGCCCAAGCGTTGGCACTTGCCAGTTCTTAAAGCTAAGCTTTAAATCGCCGGTAACAACCTTAGATTCGCGCTTAGTGTTTACAGGATAATGCTCAGCTAAATAAGCGCTTATATCTTTATTAAGCGCAGTATCTGCGCCCGCATCAACCATATAGCTTATTAATGTTTGCCAGTCCTGCTGGCTATAACCCGCACTGCGCTCAAGATTAGTTAAACTATGGCAACTAGCACAAAGCTGCTCAACTAGCGGCCCCTTATCGTTGCTCAGCACTGGTAGCGGCACTGCCAAAGTGCCCGACACTGTCATTACCAAAACGTATTTATTAAATAAAAATCGATTTTTACTCATAACGCCCTCCCTTGTTTTTTAATATTAAAGCATAGGGTGGAAGTGTTTACTATCTGTACAGCAATGAGTGCGATAAGCCGCCTAGAAGGTAAGTTAAATTGCAGAGTTAATATCTAAAAAGAAGATTTTGAGCAGAGTTGCGCACGCTCTACAGTGGTTATTTAGCTTGTGTGTAAATGTGGTGAAAGTGTGATGTGAGTATGGTTTTAAACGACTAATTTGCATAAAACAAGAACGCCCTGATTTAAAAACGCCTCAGCCTATCGGTACGTAAATTGCTGTTATTAATATTCTTACTTAAAGAGTTATACATAAATAACGCTGCCGTTATTTATAAAAAGGAGAACATTATGAGTAATAAACAACTAATTACGACAATAGGTATAGGTCTCGCCGCTGCATCTGCAGGTATGTTAACAAGGAAAACCTTACAAAAATCGTGGGAAAAGGTTACCAACGAACCAGCTCCAAAAGATAGACCAAGCGAAGAAACAGATCTTAAAGAGGCCGTTACATGGGCAGTAGTCTCAGGTATTGGTGCGGGTGTTGCAAGAATGGCCGTACGCTACGTACTAGACAAGCGCCGCTCCAAATAAACCTACCCAATTAATACCTCTTATAAGTATTAAGCGTAGTGTGGTGAGGCGCTAAAGGCGCCTTGCGACAACCACTCCCCAGTTGTCGCAAGCAACTTGGCAAAAGCTTAGGTTAAGGTTACTTAACTATTGAGCTAAAAAATATATTAATACCCAAATCGGAGTTCAGTGATGAAACTTAAAAAGTCGGATGGCGCGGCTGCGCCACTTATCCGATCTACATAGGTTGAAAAACTGGAGGTGCCTTGCAACATGACCCTTTATTTTAAGCAGATACACTCTATTGGACATTAACTCCCTTTCAAAGTTGTTGCCTGCCTACAAGCTTGCGTATAATGCCCACATTCCGGCTGCATTTTTTAGCCGCTAACTTGGATTTTAATAATGAAAAAACTCTCTGCAGTGCAAATAAAACAGCAAGCGCTTGTACTCAATACTGCTGAAAAATTAGAAGAGCAAGGCCGCGCTGAGCTCCCAGGCATGCTGCAATGCTGGTTTGATGTGGAATATCACTTATTTCCAAGTTCACTACTGCTGTGTTTTCAGTTTGAAAACGAGCAAGCCTTAGCAGCCGCAGAGCCAGATTTATTAAAATGGCAAAAACGCTTAAGCGGCGCAATGCTTAAAAAAGGCGTGATTTTAAAGGATATGCGTAAACATTTAGTGTTTACCTTAAAAGGGCCAGATGATTAATAGAGGGTCTTAAAGGACTATAAAGCCTTACGCTCGTATTGCCTAAGCACATAAAACCATAATGAAAAGCGTTGCATTACTGCAACGGCTTTTTACTTTTATGAGCACTTAAAATAGAACCCATAAAAACCAATTTCGACTCGGGGATTTTTATTAGCAGATGATGGTAATTGGCCATAAAACAATAAGAATGCACTTCAATATTAAAACGAAGGCTTGCTTGCTCAATGCAGTATCAAAAACACTTCAGACCCTCATCACTAAAAAGGTATTTTCACGGCCTTCTCAACGTTTCATTACACGGTTAAACGTATTCTCATACTCTATTCGCAGCGGTCTAGACATAATAATTAACTCAATGAGCAATAAACTATAAATCTAGACCATTGATATGAAGTTAAAATTAGACCCTTTTGGTTTATTTACAGATAATTTAACGTAGCTGGCTAATCAACAAGCTCCCGTATACCTTTATTATAGTAGTCATCGTTTTGTTTTCGATATTCGTTAGGAATACCGCCGACAATATCTTTAAACACACGATTAAACGTAGCAAGAGAAGAAAAACCACTTTCAAGTGCAATGCTCAAAATACTCCACTCTTTGGCTTGTTCACTTGCTAATAATGTCTTCGCATAATTTACACGGTATTGGTTAATAAACAGATTAAAGTTAGCTACTTTATAGTGATAGCGAATTGCTCTACTAATTTTGTATTCCGGCACTTTGAGCGCTTGTGCAAAATCCGAAATTTTAAGGCTAGTTTGTAAAAATAACTGCTGCTCGCTCATCAGTTCAGCAATACCTCCTATTAATTCTGAGGGCACTTGCTCTTGGTGATGAACACTACCACAAGACTCTTTTACATCATCAGTATCAAAAGCAGTCTTGCTCTTACTATTGTGATTTAACTTTTGCTTATTAGTAGTAATTGCTTGAAGCAGCATAACTCCCTGCATTGCAAATACTATTAAAAGTGCAGATGAAGTTATGATAATGGGGTTATACAGCTCAATTTCAGCCGCGCTAAAAATAAACTTAGGAAAAATACTTGCATTAAACACAGCTAAAACCCAAGCGCTCCCAAAGATGACTGATTGCATTTTTTGTGACTATGTTTTTTTACTATAACCTCTAAACGCCTCCCAAAAAGAAAGCGCAAGGATACTTGATGAAAGCAATATGGTGATCTCATTCACCCCTTGCTTTAAGCGCCACATTATATCACTGGTAGGTAAAGGCTGAGGATCAAGGCTCACTAAGTAGTGCCATGTTTGATTAAACATGATCAAGCCGGCAATGGTTGCAGCAAAAGCCACATGCCTGCGGGAAATTGGCGAATGCTCACGAAATAACGTTCTTGCAATCAGCCATGAAACATTACATGTTGCGCAAGTGAACAACCCGATTAAATATTGATACGCGCCAATACTTTGCGCACTGAGCTTTTGTGCTGCCACCATACAAAGGGAACCACAAAAAATCACAAATAAATAATTAACCAGCTGCTTATCTTTTTTCAGCGCATTTAAAAACATTAACCCCATACAAACAAAAAGAAGAAGATAATAAGGGGAATAATTTTGCATAATAGCGTGCTCTTAAAATGACGTTTTAACCAACAACGTGGCCTGAATTACATGGTACAAATTAACATGTATGTTGGCAAAAAAACTTTGTTAGTGAATGTGTCTATACCACCCTAGCTAATTACAAAAAATTATCAATATATCGTTGCTCAAATTCCGAATTTGAGAAGAAATCACCATGAAAGTCTTTATATTTGGGCTATTGAAAAGATTTCCTGGAAAAGCACATGTTAATGCAAACAATAAAAAAAACGCCCAATGAGCTACTTGAGATGAGTAAAAAAATGTGGTTCACGTGCCTTTTAATGGCACAAACCTGCTTTGTTATTTACCTCTCCTTGGGATACGGGCTTACGGGGGTCACTACGGGAATATCTGGCTGGAGTCGTATAAATAGCTCCGCCTATGTTGCCAGCGATCCCACCGGTAATTCAATGTACGCTCTGCATGTGTTACTCGCCATCATAATGATAATTGGTGGTAGCTTACAGCTAATACCTACAATAAGAGCAAAGTATACTAAGTTTCACCGCTACAATGGTCGCGTGTTCGTAATGTTAGCCTGTACCATCTCTTTAGCAGGTATGTACCTTATGATAGCCAGAGGAACCGTTGGTAACACCTTAATGCATGCGTTGACTATGCTTAGTGGTTGCGTGGTTATTTTAGCGAGTATATTAGCCGTACAAGCGGCCAGAAAGCGTAATATCACTAAACATAAAATTTGGGCGATACGTTTATATCTTGCAGCAAACGGCGTTTTATTTTTTAGGCTGATGATTTTTGCCTGGTTTTTAATGTTCGGCTCACTAGGAATTGATACTGCAACGTTTACAGGTCCAACCGTGTTAACTATTAGCGTATGTTCTTATATTATGCCGCTGCTCATAGCTGAGTTAGTCAGGTATGCAGGTAAAACGTCTAATAGAGTAATAATAATCGCCACCGCTGCTTTAATGATGTTGATATCCATTGTATTTTTAGTCGGCTTATTTGGTGTAGTGTTTGCAAGTTGGTACCCAGCGATAGTTGGCTAACATACTCAATAATCATTAAAGAAGAGAGAACGATGTAAGTGGACAAATACAGTGTAAAAAACAGTTAAAAAACGTCATCACTTAAAAAGTGTATTTTTTATTCTATTCATAGCGGTCTAGACATAGTAAGTAACTCAATGAGCAATAAACTATAATTTAGACCCTTGATATATTAAGCAAAATTTCTCTCCCCTTGGTTTTTAACAAACAACAAAAGCAAATTTCAGTCGATTCAACGTTAATTGGTTGCCCTAAGTTAGCAATAGTAGGATAGTAAATTACATATAAAACAATAGCTTTATCTTAGGAGTATTATGATCAAAGTATTATTAGCGACCAGCTTAATTGCCTCTTCATTCGCTGCTTTAAGTAATCCTTTAACTGTTGAAGAACAGCGTATCAACAAAGCACAATCAGCAATGCCAAATGTTTTAAATGCATTTACCCCACAAGTATCAAGTTTTGAGCAACAATTTAAAGAATTAAACGACTTTAAAAGTGCAAAAGCATTAGTACAAAACTTTAGCTTTGAACTGTGGGAAAACGCCAAGCAACGCATAATAAAAACCAGTAACTACGACGACCGAGAGCTCTACTGGGCACGCCTGCTTTCAAGCAAAGTAATACGCACAACTTCGCCTAAGTTTTCAATTACGCAGGCTCAACTAAATACTTTACTAACCCTACTTGAAGAAGGCAGCAGAGGCCGTACCGACCTTGCTTTTTCATCAGGCAGCACTAAAAAAATATTACTAACAGGCTTTGACCCTTTTTTACTCGATAAAAACATAAACCAAAGTAACCCCTCAGGTGTTGCGGCGTTATTACTCGACGGCCAAGTTATTAATTACAACGGCATAAGCGCAGAAATTAACACCGTTATGGTGCCTGTACGCTACGAAGACTTTGATCAAGGTATAATAGAATCACTACTTGCCCCCTACTACGCACTTAATAATGTAGACATGGTAGTAACCGTAAGTATGGGCAGAACAGAATTTGATTTAGAGCGTTTCCCAGGTAAACGCCGCAGTGTAACCGCTCCCGATAATGCCAATATTGTGTATGGTGGAACGCAAACGAGCCCAGTAATACCAAAACTAAATGGTCGACCACTCCCAGGCAACGAGTTTGTAAAATTTAGCTTGCCTGTAAGTTACATGCAACAAGCTAAAGGCCCTTATAAGGTTATCGACAATCACGAAGTCACCACGCTTGAAAAAACCTATAAAGCGGGTTCGTACGGCGAGGTTAAAAATAGTATTGCGGTAAATGGCGGCGGCGGTGGTTACCTGTCTAACGAAATATCGTACCGAAGTATTCGCCTGCGCGATGCGCTTAATTCAAGTATACCTACAGGGCATATTCACACCCCACGTATACAACAGTTCGAACCTGAAACAGAAGCTAAAATAGTAAAACAAATAAAGGCAATGCTAGAGCAAAGCTTAGTAGCGCTATAGTTTATAACTACTAGTTTAAGCGCATAAAAAGGGCAATAATATTGCCCTTTTTTAAATGGGGTTACTAGGGCAGGTTTTGCATTTTTCCTTAATCACAAATGGCAAAAAGAAAGACCTGACCCTGCTGATTTTTGACCGTTAACAGTTATTCTTCGGTAGCCTTAAGCTTTTTATAAATAAAAAGATCATCTTCTATTTTAAAAATAACTAATATTAAAAGCTTTAAGTAAAGTAAATACGAATTTTCATGCAGATAAACTTCAGTTGGGTTAGCCTGTGTACCATGTAAATAGCTATTTCTTAAGTCGTGCCCGTTTGTAAACTCACTTTTGTTTAAGTAGTAATTGAAATAGTTTTGCTCAGGTATTGCGAAAAGTGAACTTCCAAAAAACACTATTCCATCCTTACTCATATTCATAACTTCGCCTTGAATATCGGCAGGATAATGGTGAAACGAGGCAACCTCATTTTCAAAGATATCTCTTAATATTAATATTCGGTTCCAATTTGTGACTTGAACGCAATTATTTTCATCGACAGATATATGATTCTTATCTATCAAATAATTTAAATGCTCATGCTGATGTTCTTCATAATTTCCAAACTTTATTTCTTCTTCACTCACCAACAAATCAACAAAATTTCTGTATTGCTTATCTTTGAAAGGGTCAACATAAGTCAACAAAGTCTGATCCGAAAATAACAGATGGGTTAGCGAATCAACTTCTTGATTACCTTTGTTAATGTATATGTACTTATTATTATTTAAGCTTGGAATATCTTTGATTGCTGTAGGGCCAGATGACATTTGCAGGAGTTCAAAATCAATATATTCATTTTCTACGAATAATTTATATTGCTTTAATATCGATTCAAACTCAGGTGCGATTGTTCTTATTTTCTCTAAAGCAGAAGCATTTTGAGTAGGGACTGTAAAATTGGCGTTACTCGGTAAGTCAAATAATTCCGGTAAAGTATCAATGAAAACTGTTTTTAGAATATCCTCTAATGAATATTTAAGCCCTTTTAGTATATTAGAATATGTATAAATTTGGGCCATAGATGCCATTTCTAATTGTGTGAACGCAACACCATAAACGTATTCAGTTTTTGACCGAATTCCTAAAGTTCTTTCAAAAATTCCAAGCTGATTTTCTTTGCTCGTTAGAGATACGATATTCTGTTCATCCACGTACTCAAAAAGTGTCTTGAAGTTTCTATACAGAATATATGGGTGATTATTTTCTTTAATGTAATCTAAGCTAAATTCGTAATGGATTATACCCTGCTCAATCCAAGCATGTTTAATTTTAGAAGCATTTTCTGGATAACTAATAGCTACCCCGTATTCAAATGATGAACTAGAACCATTATCGAAAAAGTCTTTAATAGACTGTTGATATTTTCTCTTAGCCGCCAGTTTAGTTTTATCTGAGATGCGGAAGTCACTATGTCTTTTAGCATTCTGTATTATAGGCAGATAGTTAGTATTACAATGCTCTGAGTCGATGTACGAATAAATAATATTTTCTTTGTCTTGAACAGTTAAACAACTAGGGAGGTACAATTGAGTTTTATTAAAGCTATCTTCAACTTCATATATAGACAAAAGGATCTCAGCACTTTGCTGGGCACTTTTAAAATATTCGCAAAGGGTAATCTTATATTTATTAACCAATTTTTTTTGACTCAACAAGTACCTAATTTGATGTGGGTTTTTCTTTATAACCTCTTCTATTTGAGATGGTGATATTCTTTTAAACTGTTGATAATTACTTATTAATACCCAGAAGCTTTCATAGTAACCGTGAAATATACTTTCAAAATGTGGTAGGAAGTTACTATCATCAATATTAGTTATAAACTTACCAATTACAGTTCTGAAACCATTAACTTTTTCTTTATAAGCAGCAATGTCTTTTTCAGACCAATTTTTAAGGTATATCGCTTTTTCAAAAAACAGCGATATATTGTACAGTTCAAGTATATCGTTTATATCTTTGATATCTTCCAATAATTCGCTATTCAATAGAGGCTCTGCTTTTGATAAATAGTGACCACTCGACATGTCGTGTATTGAGTGAAATACAACTCTATCTCTATCTCGCTTACTCATAACTAAAATATACCACTTAACTTCGTATCAAAATTCTTTCTGCTAAACTATAGAGTTTATACATGTATTACAAATACTTAATGGAATATTTCACTAGTAATGATGCCATATATTTTTGTAAAATAAGTTAGTGTCCTATGTGAGCTAAAAATAACCCACTTCTACCAACAGCAAAAGGGTAAGTTGCTTTATATACTTCGGAGAGCTTTATACGACTAACATGCGTGTAAAGTTGTGGTGTGAGAATGCTAGCATGGCCTAACACTTCTTGAATGTGGAGAGGATCTGCGACATTGTCTAATATCTTAAAATACAGAGGGTCAGCTATTATTTATTGCCAAGACCAAACACCAATCTCACGTTTAACACCCTCCCCCCGTCATTACGCCCTGAAAATAAGCAATTGATAAGTAATGTCGCGCATGGATGCGCGATAAGGCGAAACTAGGCCATGGATGGCCTATCTTCGCCGCTTACGTTCACATCAATTAATTATTTGAAGGAAATAGCGTGATGCTCGGGTGCGCTGAGAGTGTCCAGAGAGGGACCAGCGGCAGCCCCTCTTTGGCTGCCGTCGCCAGCGCGACAAAACCTTGAATAAGGTTTCTAATTTCTAGAAGTGCCAAACGTATTCGCGTTATCTGTAATAGTAACCTCAAGCACCTATTTAAATACTTATTCAGGCTGCCGCCCGCGCGTCAGCAAGCTAAACGCCTACATTAAATAACACACACTCTTGGCTTTTAAGCGAGTAAGTATATTTGTGATTCGCTGGGTTTCGTTTCACTCTACCTAGAGGAAATACAGAGGGTCAGTCTTGCTTCTTGCCAAGACCAAACACCAACCTCACGTTTAACACCCTCCCCCGTCATCACCCCTGAAAATAAGCAATTGATGAGTAATGCATTTCATGGATGAAATGAAAGCCATGCTTGCACATGGATGTGCTTTCATGGCGTTTACATTCACATCAATTGTGGTTTGAAGGAAATAGCGTGATGCTCGGGTGCGCTGAGAGTGTCCAAAGAGGGACCAGCGGCAGCCCCTCTTTGGCTGCGGTCGCCAGCGCGACAAAACCTTGAATAAGGTTTCTAATCTCTAGAAGTGCCAAACGTATTCGCGTTATCTGTAATAGTAATTCCAAGTACCTATTTAAATACTTATTCGGGCTGCCGCCCGCGCGTCAGCAAGCTAAACGCCTACATAAATAACACATACTCTTGGCTTTTGAGCGAGTAAGTATATTTGTGATTTGTTGGGTTTCGTTTCACTCTACCCAACCTACGCCCATATTATTTATAGCGAATCACCACACATAAAAAAGCCGCTACATTGCTGCAACGGCTTTTTCAATTTTATAAATTCCCAATCTTTAATTGGAAATTTTAAAAATTATCAATCTCTATATGTCTCAACCGCTGGGCATGAACATACTAAGTTACGGTCGCCGTATACGTCATCAATACGTGTAACGGTTGGCCAGAACTTGTTTTTAGCCACTGCAGGCACTGGGAATGCAGCGTAAAAACGGTCGTACGCGCGGTCCCATTCGTTACCTAACACATCGCCTTGTGTATGCGGTGCAAACACTAGCGGGTTGTTTTCGATTGACCATTCGCCAGAGATTACTTTTTCAATTTCGCCTTTAATTGACACCATTGCTTCGATAAAGCGGTCAATCTCACCTTTTGATTCAGACTCTGTTGGCTCAATCATTAATGTGCCAGCTACTGGGAACGACATAGTTGGTGAATGGAAGCCGTAATCTTGCAAGCGCTTAGCTACGTCCATTTCAGTAATGCCTGATTGCTCTTTAAGCGGGCGTAAGTCAACAATACACTCGTGAGCAACACGGTTGTTACGACCACGGTATAAAATTGGGAAGTGCTTGCTTAGCTCATGCGTTAAGTAGTTAGCATTAACAATTGCCATTTCAGTAGCTTGTTTTAAGCCCTCTGACCCCATCATGGTGATGTAAGCCCATGAAATAGGTAAAATAGCGGCTGAGCCGTAAGGCGCTGCCGATACCGCACCGTTACCGATGTTAGTACCTGGTACGTTAATTACGCTGTGGTTTGGCATAAACGGCGCAAGATGCGATTTAACACCAATTGGGCCAACACCTGGACCACCGCCACCGTGTGGAATACAAAATGTTTTATGCAAGTTTAAGTGCGATACGTCTGAGCCAATAAAGCCTGGGCTTGTTACGCCAACTTGCGCGTTCATGTTTGCGCCATCCATGTAAACTTGGCCGCCGTGCTCATGAATAATGTCACAAATTTCGCGAATTGTTTCTTCGTATACGCCGTGCGTAGACGGGTATGTGATCATAATACACGATAAGTTTTCAGACACTTCCTCAGCTTTCGCTTTAAGGTCAACCATGTCTACGTTACCGTTTTTGTCGCAGTTAACTACTACAATTTTCATGCTCGCCATTTGCGCTGATGCAGGATTAGTACCGTGCGCAGAGCTTGGTATTAAACATACATTACGGTGTGCATCCCCTCGTGATTCGTGGTATTTACGAATCGCGATTAAGCCTGCGTATTCACCTTGCGCGCCAGAGTTTGGCTGAAGTGATACTGCATCGTAACCGGTAATGTTTACTAGCCAGTCGTGTAGCTCGCCAATCATTATTTGGTAACCCTCTGCTTGATCTAGCGGGCAGAATGGGTGAAGGTTTGCAAACTCAGGCCACGTAATTGGGATCATCTCGGCAGTCGCGTTTAGTTTCATGGTACATGAGCCTAACGAGATCATTGAGTGATTAAGCGATAAGTCTTTGCTTTCTAGTCGCTTAATGTAGCGAAGCATGTCTGTTTCGCTGTGGTAGCTGTTAAAGTTTGGATGCGTTAGTACTTCGTCGTCACGTACTAAACTTGCAGGGATAGACTCGCTGCCATTTGCTTCAACGTCTGCTGCAATAGCGTCAACACTTAGGCCATGGCCTTCGCCTAAAATAATATCGAATAACTCAGTAATATCGGCACGTGTTGTAGTCTCTGATACCGAAATTGAGTACTCGCCTTCGTGGTTTGTTGCAAAGTTTACGCCTTTTGCAATTGCACGCGCTATTACGTCGTCTTTGCTATCGCTTACTACTGTTAGCGTATCAAACCAAGTGCTGTGCTTAAGTGCAATGCCTTTAGCTTTAAGGCCACTTGCTAAAATATCAGCAAAGCGATGTATACGCTGCGCGATAGTTTTTAAGCCTTGTGGGCCGTGGTACACCGCGTAAAACGCTGCCATGTTGGCAAGTAATACTTGTGCTGTACAAATGTTTGAATTGGCTTTGTCGCGGCGAATGTGTTGTTCGCGCGTTTGCATTGCCATACGTAGTGCGTCGTTACCTAAACGGTCTTTAGATACACCAATAATACGACCTGGTAATGAACGCTTGTATGCGTCACGTGTTGCAAAAAATGCAGCGTGTGGACCGCCGTAACCCATAGGTACGCCAAAACGTTGAGCCGAACCAAGTACTACGTCTGCACCTAGTTTACCCGGCGCTTTTAACAGTAATAAACTCATTATGTCGGCAGCAACACAGGCAATCGCCTTTTTGCTTTGTACGCCAGCAATTAGGTCAGTTATGTCTACCACTTCGCCCGATGTAGTTGGGTATTGGAACAATGCGCCAAAAATGTCGTGGTTTACGGCATCTTCTGCTTTACCTACAATTATTTCAAATCCAAACTGCTCGGCACGCGTTGTTACTACGTCGATTGTTTGTGTGTGTACGTCGTCGGCAATAAAAAAGGCATTGGCTTTTTTAGCTTTTGATACGCGTTTTGCAAGGCCCATAGCCTCTGCAGCCGCTGTTGATTCGTCAAGTAGTGACGCACTTGCTAAATCAAGACCGGTTAAATCTAGGGTCATAGTTTGGAAGTTTAATAATGATTCTAAACGCCCTTGTGCAATCTCTGGCTGATACGGTGTGTACGCTGTATACCAACCTGGATTTTCTAGTACGTTACGTAAAATTACGTGCGGTACGTTAGTTGGGTGGTAGCCTTGGCCAATGTACGATTTGAAAACTTTATTTTTGCTTGCTACTGATTTTAAGTAGCTTAGTGTTTCAACTTCAGTACGGCTTTGTCCAACTGTTAACGGTTGCTCTAGACGAATGCTAGCCGGTACAGTTTGGTCAATGAGCTCTTGCACACTCGATACTTCTAAAGCACTTAGCATATCGCTTACTTGTGCTGGGCTTGGCCCAATATGGCGGCGAATAAAATCTTGCTTTTGCTCTAGTTCTTCAAGAGATTTGGCGTTTGACATGTGTCCAGATTCCTATGATCCAAAAAATGTGGCTACTGCTGATGGGTAAACAGCAATAACTTAAAATTCTTATAATTTAACAGCTTACTTTGTATGGAAAAGTTAACTGTAAAATCATAAAAGCCCCGATATCTAAATAAAACACACGGGGCTTTTAGTTATCTACAAAGAATAATTATTCTTCGTCGATAGTGTGCGAGTAACCTTCAGCGTCTAATAAGTTGTCTAGCTCAGACTCGTCAGATGCTTTAATACGGAATAACCAACCGTCGCCGTAAGCGTCGTTGTTTACTGTTTCTGGTGAGTCTTCAAGTTCTTCGTTAATAGCAACAATTTCGCCACTGATAGGTGCGTAAATGTCTGATGCTGCTTTAACTGACTCTGCTACTGCACAGTCTTCGCCAGCGTCTACTTCGTCGCCAACTTCTGGTAATTCAACAAATACCATGTCGCCAAGAAGTTCTTGTGCATGCTCAGAAATACCAACAGTAAATGTACCGTCGCCTTCGTTACGAACCCACTCGTGTGAAGGTGCGTATTTTAACTCGCTAGGAATGTTGCTCATTTTATTTGTCCTTTGGTTTATATTGGGAGGATATCAATCACTGTAATTACACTGATTGATATAACCAAATTATTTAAATTATTGATTTACCGTTACGTACAAAGCTAGGCTTTACTACTTTAACGTTTACTAATTTTTTACGCATTTCTACTTGAGCTGTATCGCCTGTTGAACGTGGTACACGTGCAAGGGCTACACTAAAACCAAGTGTTGGTGAAAAAGTACCAGAAGTAATAATACCTTCACCACCATCAACAATTACTTTAGAACCGCTACGCAAAACGCCTTTTTCTTCAAACACTAAGCCAACTAGTTTGTCAGTGCTTTTTTCTGCGCGTTGCTTAACAAGTACGTCACGACCAATAAAGTCACGATCTTCTGGTTCCCATGCAATGGTCCATGCCATGTTAGCTGCAAGTGGTGATACGCTTTCGTCCATATCTAGGCCATAAAGGTTCATACCTGCTTCTAAACGTAGCGTGTCGCGTGCACCTAAACCAGCAGGCTTAACACCTGCGTCTAGCAGTTGTTGCCATAAATCGGCTGCTTGGTCGTTCGGTACTACTATTTCGTAACCGTCTTCGCCAGTATAACCCGTTGTGGCAATAAATAAATCATCTACTTGAACACCAAAAAATGGCTTCATACCTTCAACAGCGGCTTGTTGCTCAGCATTTAAAAGAGTAGCTGTTTTTGCTTTAGCGTTAGGGCCTTGCACTGCAATCATTGCAAACTCTGGGCGCTCTGTAACAGTTACGTCAAAGTCGCTCGATACGTTAGCTAAATGCGCTAGGTCTTTTTCGCGCGTCGCTGAGTTAACAACTAGGCGGTAAAACGTTTCACTAAAGAAATAAATAATTAAGTCGTCTATTACACCGCCTTGCTCGTTAAGCATGCCTGTGTAAAGCGCTTTGCCTGGTACGGTTAATTTTGCAACGTCGTTAGCTACTAGCTTACGTAAAAATGCTTTTGCTTGAGGCCCTTCAATATCAACAATAGTCATGTGTGATACGTCAAACATACCAGCGTCGGTACGTACGCTATTGTGTTCTTCTATTTGTGAGCCGTAGTTGATTGGCATTTCCCAGCCATGAAAATCAACCATTTTTGCGCCCGCTTCTAGGTGCTTAGCATGTAGTACAGTTTTAGAAGTCATAACATTCCTTCACGTTTAAATTAACCCTGTTTAGGGCGTGGCTTAAATAGATATAAAAACAGGTAAACATTGTTATGCTCGCCTGTTGTTTTTATTCGTTATGCGGCTTCACTATGCATAAGTGCAAAGCCTTGCGCTTGCATGTAGCTTTGCCATTTTTGTAATTCTTGTTGTTTAGCTACTAATACAAAGTGTTGTTCGTCGTTTTTATCAATGGCGGTAATAAATACATCACCGCTTTGTGCACCGTAGCAAAGTTGCGCGTCAGAAAGGCGCAAACCTGGTGTTAATTTAAAAGCATTAACTAGGGTATCAAATGCGTTGTCGCCACTTAAAATAAAGCTTGCTAGGTCGGTGCGTACTACATAATCAATATCAAAACGTAATTGCTGCTCGTTTATAAGCGCTTGTAGTTGAAGGCTTGCGTTGTGTGGTAGTACGAATCTAAAGGCGGTTTCGCTAAAGTAATAAACAGCAAAACTGTAGTCAGAATTATAGTCGCCATCAAGCGTGCCTTTTAAGCCTAAACCGCTGGCGGTAAGCTTAGTTAAATCAAGGCCTAAAATAGTGCTTAAAAATACACTGGTTTCGGTTCCGCTAAAATCCATTACAACGTGATTGTTGTTAGTTTGCAAAGCGTTAGTAACCGCACTACTTGCGTTGCTGTGGCGGGCAAACATTATTGGGTTAAAAGTCATAACAGACACCTGTGTATTTTCGATTACAAAAGTATATTGCCCACGTCTATCAACAACAAATTGTAATTATTTATCAATTGATAAATAATACTTATATATATGGCTATATAAATTGTAATTTTAAATATGAAAAACATATCAACAGACGGTTTACGTACTTTTGTAATGGTAGTTGAAATAGGTGGCTTTGCTAAAGCAGGCGATTTACTTGGCCTGTCGCAACCTGCTGTAAGTTTGCAAATCAAGCGCTTAGAAGACGTGCTTGGCTATAAACTATTTAAAAAACAAGGGCAGCGCCAAGTATTAAACCAGTACGGCGAGCTATTATTGCCTATGGCAAAACAAATGATGCAACACAACGATGCTATTTTGCAGCAGTTCACCTCAGAAAACATTGCAGGTAAAGTGCGCTTGGGTATTCCGAGCGAATTTGCAGCGCGTATTTTACCCTCAATTATTGGCGACTTTGTGGCGCTCTACCCTGAGGTGTCGTTAGAGGTTAAGTCGCGTTTAAGTAAGCATTTGCTTTCGGCTTCTCGCCAAGATCAGTTTGATTTAGTACTTGCGCTAAATGAGCGACTCAACTCTGATAAGTTTCCTATTTTTATGCAAGACGAACTAGTGTGGGTGGGCGACCTGTCACTTGCGCATAATGAGGTGGTTACCCTAGTTACCGCACCAGAGGGATGTATTTATCGTCGCCGTGCTACTGATGCATTAAAAAGTGCAGGCATTAAATACCGAATAGTTTATAGCAACGCCGATTTAACCGGCCTTATTGCTGCATTAAAAGAAGGCTTAGGTATTACGGTACTTGCCAAAAGTACAGTACCGAGTGAGCTTAACTATCAGGTTCAAACCAAGCATTTACCAGCTCTTGGTAATATTGGTATTAGTTTGGTTAAAAGTTCGGGTGAGTCGGAAAATGCGGTAGATAAACTCGCTGAATTTATAGCTCTACGCTTGGGCTAGCGCTTACGTAGCACATATAATTCGTTCAGCCTTTATAGCTAGTAAAGCAATTACAAAATAATACAAAAGAAACAATTTAGTTAATTAAGTTGCATAAGCAGGTGTTTTTAGTTCTATTAAACTGAATAATTAAATAGTTAATAACATTGATTCGTATTCGTTAACGTGTTCAAATTGCGCCAATTAAGATAATTGACATGATTAGGAACACAATGAACCCTAAGTTTTTAGTATCTACTTTAGCAACTGCGGTTGCTTTGTCTTTTAGTGCTACTGCAATAGCAAAAGACACCAGCAATAAAGAACAACGCTTTGAACAAATTACTGTTATTGGCTCTCAGCAAGCAATTAACGATATTCCTGGTTCGGCTACGTTTATTTCTGAAGAAGATCTTCAAAAATTCCAGTTTACCGATATTTCTCGCGTTTTAGCGTCTGTTCCGGGCGTTTACGTGCAAGAAGAAGACGGTTATGGCCTTCGTCCTAATATTGGTATGCGCGGTACAGGTACTGGCCGTAACGATAAAATATCAGTAATGGAAGACGGTGTATTAGTTGCACCAGCACCATATTCAGCACCTTCTGCATACTACTTCCCTACTATGGGTCGTATGGAATCTATTGAAGTATTAAAAGGCGCAGCCTCAGTTAAGTACGGCCCGCGTACTACAGGTGGTGTTTTAAACTTACTTTCGCGCAGTTTACCAACTGAGCCAAATAGCTCAAAAGGTATGGTAGATGCAGCCCTTGGTAGCGACGGTTACTACAAAGGCCACGCTTACTTTGGTAAAGAAAAAAATAACACAGCGGGTTTAATTGAAGTATTTACTTACGGCGCAGACGGCTTTAAAGAGCTGCCAGTAGGCAATGACAACACCGGCTTTGAAAAAACAGATTTACTATTAAAGTTTGGCCATACGTTTGGTCAAAACGATGCGCATAATCTTGAGCTAAAAATTAAGTACTCTGACGAAACATCAGACGAAACATACATGGGCTTAACTGACGAAGACTATCAAGAAAGTCCTTACCGTCGTTATGCTGCATCGCAAAACGATGAAATGAATACGCGCCACAACGCATACCAACTTAACTACGCGTACCGTTTTGGTGATGGCTATGAGTTTTTAGCTACGGCTTACTTAAACGATTTTCATCGTAACTGGTATAAAGCCAGCAGCGTAGGCTTAAGTACTCTTGAGCAGTACAGCGATTTTGAAGCAAACCCTACAAGCGAAGGTATTGAAGGTATTGGCGTTAAAGCTAATAACCGCGACTACCAAGCTAAAGGTATTCAGTCTGAATTACATATTCCTGCAGGCGATCACTATGTGACTGTTGGCGTACGTTACCACGAAGACGAAATGGATCGTTTTCAGTGGGAAGACAAATACACACTTAATCAAGACCTAAGCTTAACACTTACAGAGCAAGGCGTTCCGGGCTCAGACAGCAACCGCGTAGATAGCGCAGAAGCAAGCACCTTGTTTATTCAAGACGAGTGGACAATTGATGCATTAGTAGTAAGTGCAGGCCTTCGTTATGAAGACATTACTATTACGCGTGAAGAGTGGTCTAAATCAGATCCAACACGCAGCAACGGTTTAACTAAAGATGTGTCGAACGACACTGAAATTTTAGTGCCGTCACTAGGTGCTACTTACACGCTTAACGAAAACGTAACGCTACTTGCGGGCATTCAAAAAGGGTATGCACCAGCAGCACCTGGTAATGCTGACCAAGAAGAAGAAGAAAGTGTAAACATTGAGTTTGGCTCTCGCTTTAATATGGATGGCTTTAGCGGTGAAGTAATTGCCTTTTACTCAGACTACGACAACATGCACGGTAACTGTACTGCAGCGGTTGGTTGTAGCGACGACAACATTGGCGACCAATACAACTACGGTGAAGTAGAAGTAGCGGGTTTTGAATTTAGTGCAGCACGTACGTTTGCAACTGATACAGCTATGTTCCCAGTTAAATTAACGTATACCTACACAGACTCTGAGTTTAAAAACGATTTTGATTCAGAAATTTGGGGCGCGGTAGAAAAAGGCGATGCAATGCCTTACGTACCAGAAAACCAAGTAGCGTTATCGTTAGGTGCTGAGTTTTCTGCGTTTGTAGTTAACAGCCAAATACGTTACGTATCTGATGCGCATGCTAACTTAACTGAGGCGGGCTTAAACGCAATTGATAGCCGCGTAGTATGGGATTTAGCTGCTAAATACTTAATCGATGAAAATCAAAAAGTATACCTAAGCGTTGATAACTTGTTTGATAAAACATACGTTGCTAACCGTTCAAACGGTGGCATTCAGCCAGGTAAGCCGAGGACTGTACAGATGGGCTACACTTACTCATTCTAACGAGTTAAATAGCTCTCTAGCTGCGTTAAAAATAACTCATATAAGAACAACTATATTTCGTTATTTTTGTCTTGCTATAGAGTTATTTTCCTATCGCTATAATAGAGTATCAATTGATATAAAATTAAAAGCGTAAATTACAGACACAAAAAAGCCGAGATTGAATTTCAATCTCGGCTTTTTAATACATAAAACTTATCGTTTTATATATTAGTTATTTGCGTTACGTTGGCGTAATACTTCAAACAAACAAATACCCGTGGCTACCGATACGTTTAAGCTTGAAACAGTACCCGCCATTGGGATTTTAACGAGCATATCGCAATGCTCACGCGTTAAGCGTCGCATGCCCTCGCCTTCTGCGCCCATAACAATAGCCATTGGCCCTGTTAAGCTTGCATCAAATACGTGATTATCAGTTTCGCCAGCGGTACCTACAACCCATACGCCTGCATCTTTAATTTCGCGAAGCGTACGTGCAAGGTTAGTCACTTGAATAAGCGGTACTGTTTCGGCTGCACCACAGGCCACTTTACGTGCAGTACCGTTAAGCTTAGCCGACTTATCTTTAGGTACAATCACAGCGTGGACACCTGCCGCGTCTGCACTACGTAGGCATGCGCCTAAGTTATGCGGATCGGTAATACCATCAAGCACAAGTAAAAACGGTGTGTCTTCACGAGCGATTATCGCATCAAGATCTTTTTCATTAAACGTTGGCGCTGCTTTTACGTTAGCAATAATACCTTGATGCTGCTCACCTTTTGATTTGCTATCAAGGGCTTTACGCTGCATAAACTGTACTGAAATACCAAATTTACGTGCTTCATCAATAATCGGAGTTGAGCGTTTGTCGTCACGACCTTTAAGGGCGTAAATTTCTACAAAGCGCTCTGGTTCGCTTTCTAAAATTGCTTCAACAGAATGAAAGCCAAAAATTAATTCATTACTCACGTATTGTCTGCTCCTGGGCTAGTACGTTTGCGGGCATTTTTGCCTGCTCTTTTAGGCTTTTTAACGGCCTTCTTCTTTGGTTTTTTCTTTACGGCAGAGTCTGCTGCTTTTTTATCTGCAGGTTTTGTTGCAGACTTATTTGCAGGCTTGCCTTTATCTTTATTTGCTGGCTTTTTTTTACCTTTTGGTTTGTCATCGCTGTGCGACTTTTTACCTGGTACTTTGCCTGCTTTTAATTGCGAACGCACACTTGCTGGCGCATGCTCAGACTTACCTGAACCTTTTTTTGGTGCACGACGACGTGAGTATCTGTCTTGTGCAACATCGCCTTTAAGCGTTAAGTTTATACGGCGATCGTCTAAACTAACCGACGCAACTTTTACTGTTACTTTATCGCCAAGGCGATAAATTTTGTGAGAGTGCTCACCTATTAGGGTGTGTTTTGCAGCATCATGCGCAAAAAACTCGTCGCCTAAATTAGTAACGTGAATAAGCCCATCAATTTGTAAATCGTCTAAACGAATAAACAAACCAAAATTGGTAACCGATGAAATAACACCATCAAACTCTTCACCTACATGGTCTTGCATAAACTCACATTTAAGCCAATCAGCTACTTCGCGAGTTGCATCGTCAGCACGACGCTCTGTTGTAGAACACTGCTCACCTAGTTGATCAACTTCATCGTCGGTATAAGCGTATTCGCCAGACGTTTGCTGACCTTGTGCTTTTATTACTGCTTTAATAGCACGATGCACTACTAAATCTGGGTAACGACGTATTGGCGATGTAAAATGCGCGTAAGCCGATAACGCTAAACCAAAGTGACCAATGTTATCTGGCTGATATACAGCTTGTTTCATTGAACGCAGTAACATAGTTTGAATAAGTTCAGCTTCTGGGCGGTCACCTAGTCGCGCTAATACTTGCGTTATTTCTTTTGGTGTTGGCTCGTCGCTTAATGTACTTTCAATACCTAACTCGCCTAAAAACTTAGTAAAGTTACCTAGTTTTTCTTGGTCTGGTTCGTCATGCACACGATAAAGCGCGCTTGCTTCGTGCTTTTCAAGAATTTTAGCCGCTGATACGTTGGCTAAAATCATACATTCTTCAATGAGTTTGTGCGCGTCGTTACGAATAACAGGCACTATTGATTCTATTTTACGCTGAGCGTTAAATACAAAACGTGTTTCTAGGGTTTCAAACTCTATGGCACCACGGTCTTGGCGTGCAGCTTTAAGTGCCATGTACATTTGCTGTAAATCAGTTAAATGTGGCACAACGGCTGAGTATTCTTCGCGTAGTTTTTCGTCGTTTTGTAAAATGGCATTTACTTTGGTGTAAGTTAAACGTGCATGCGAGTTCATTATCGCTTCGTAAAACTTATAACCCGAAAGTTTACCCGCACTCGACACGGTCATTTCGGCAACCATACATAAGCGATCTACTTTTGGATTAAGCGAACATAATCCGTTAGAAAGCACTTTTGGTAGCATCGGAATTACTTGCTCAGGGAAATACACTGAGTTACCACGCAAAATTGCTTCTTTGTTAAGCGGCGTGTTCATTCCTACGTAATGCGATACATCAGCAATGGCAACCCATAAGCGCCAGCCACCTGATTTTTTAGGTTCACAATATACGGCGTCATCAAAGTCGCGTGCATCTTCGCCATCAATAGTTACAAGTGGTAAATCACGTAAATCTACGCGACCTTTTTTGTCAGCTTCTTCAACAAATTCACCTAGATGAGCAACTTGTGCTTCAACTTCTTCTGGCCATACATGTGGAATATCGTGATTGCGCAGTGCAACTTCAATTTCCATACCTGGGGCTAAATGCTCACCAAGTACATCTATAACTTTACCTACCGCGTTCATGTTACGGCTTGGATTTTGCGTAATTTTAACCTGCACCATTTGGTTATGGCGGGCACCGTTTTCGTTGCCTGGTAAAATCATTATATCTTGCGTTATGCGCGGGTCTTCAGCGACTACAACAGCAACACCGTGCTCAACAAAGTAACGGCCAACAATTGGCGCGCGCTCGTTAGTAAGCACTTTTATAATACGTGCATCGCATTTTGAGCCAGAACCACGTTTAGTGCCTTTAGCTAGTACAATGTCGCCATGTAACACCATATTCATTTGGTGCTTAGCAATAAACCAATCTTTACTCTCGCCTTCAACTTCTAAAAAGCCGAAACCGTCTCTGTGGCCTATTACTTTGCCTTTGGTTAAACCGGCTTCGTCAATTAGGGCGTAGCATTTAAATTTATTGAAATACAGCTGTCCGTCACGCTCCATAGCGCGAAGGCGGCGTTTAAATGCTATTTGGCGTTCGTCATCGTTTACTGCTAGTTCTTCACATAATTGCGCGTAGTTAGCAGGCTTTGAACGCTCTTGAAGGTGAGTAAGTATAAACTCACGACTAGGGACTGGGTTTTCGTACTTTTCTTGTTCTCGACTGAGATTTGGATCTTGGTTTGACATTCACTATCTTGTTAGTTGGTTATGTAGGTATTTTAACCCATATAGTTATAATGAGACAGGTAAAAGCTATTAAACTTTTAAGAAAGCACTTTTACCTTGCTGTTTACCTTGCTGTATAGTTTAAAAATCTAGCGCAATGGGGCTTAACGATCCCTTAACTGCAAAGTGTTTAGTCATCTCGTAGCAATGCTAAAATCTATACTATTTTTTTTGTAGGTTTTTCCACAGCAGTTTACTTATATTATCAATAAAGCTTGGATCTTCTTCTTTCATTGTAAGTAAAATCTGCTTATTCATTTGTGTTTTATTTTGAGCGTAAATCCAACGATTTTTATTAAATTGCTGGGCAAACTCAAGTGCACCCGCTTGAAGTTCGTCGTTATTTGCAAACACAGCTTCAACTACTTTGTTCTCTAGCAACTGCTGTGCACCAACCCGCTCTCCTGACATAGCTAGACGATTAAAGAAGGTTTGCGAAATAGCCTTATTAATTATAGGAAACATCGATGGAACAAACGGCACCATTACATCCACTTCAGGAAAACAAAAAAAGCCTTTGTCTGATTTCATAAATCTAAAGTCGCACGCACACGCAAGTACAGAACCATTACCATAGGTATGCCCGTTTAACGCAGCAATAATAGGCATAGGAAAAGTAACTATGCGTTTAAATAAGTCACTTATTTGAATCATAAAGTCTGAAATTGCTGCAGGTAAAATACTTGGATTAGACATCCATTGGAGGTCGATACCCAATGACCATTTTTTATCACTTGAAGACGTTAAAATAACTGACTTAATATTTTGTTCTGCTTCAATGTGGTCTAGGTGTAAATTAAACTCAGCCAAAAACGCTGGGTTGTGGCGGTTTTCAGCGGTATTCATGGTGAGTATAGCGATATTATTTTTAGTTGTTAGTTCTATTAAATTTGCCATTAAAACCTCTTTTAGCGCGTTTTAAGCTAATTTTAAGCGCTGTTCGTTACTTTTACATATCATAGTAATACTTTGCTTATAATTTATAAACCCACTGATTAAAGCCACCCTTTTTGTTTAGCTATACGCGCAGCATCTATGCGGTTAGTAGCGTTTAATTTTGCAATGGCATCAGATAAGTAGTTACGCGTAGTCCCTTCGCTAATAAATAACTGCTTAGCTATGTCGCTTGTTTTAAGGCCATCGCTTGCAAGTTTAAGGGCTTTGCGCTCTTTATCGGTAAGTGGATCTGCGTCGCCTAATGCATTAATAGCAAGCTCTGGGTCAATTACCTTTTGTCCCTGCATTACTTTTTTAAGCGCATTTATTAACTCTTCACTTGGTGCTTCTTTTAAAATAAAACCTTTAACGCCAGTCGTAAGCGCTCGCCTAATATAACCCGCACGAGAAAATGTAGTCATAATAACCATTTTTATAGCAGGAAATTTAGCGGCTATTTTTTCGCTAAGCTCTATACCATTCATGGTTGGCATTTCTATATCGGTTAAAATTATATCGGGATGTAAATCACTATCAAGTGCCTCAATTGCATTAAGTGCATCTTGCCCGTTACTTGCTTGCCCAATAATCTCAATATTAAAATCAAGCCCTAACAATGCTGCTACTGCGTCGCGTACAAGCGCCTGATCTTCCACTAAATATACTCTGATCATTATAAATCCTTAGCTGTAATTGGCAGCACTACTTTTAAAGTAAAATTATCGCCACAGGTAAATGCTGCACTGCCATTTAGTTGCTCTGCTCGCTCTTTAATACCATTTAGGCCATTGCCCGAATTCAATGTACTGCACGGACCATGGTCAATTACGGTTATAAGTAACTGCTGCGCTGTTTGTTCTATATTTATTTCGCAATTTTTTGTGTTGCTATGGCGTAATAAGTTAGTAACTGCCTCTTTAATTATAAGGCCTGCTATACCCTCTACTTTAGCGGGCAGAGCATTTAAAACCACATTAAATGAAACGTTAAATCCTTGCTCTATTAACCTTTGCTTTAACTGTGCTACTTGGCTGACAAGATTAAGCTGTTTTAAATCACTTACGGCGCTTCTTACATCGCTAAGCAACTGCCTTGCCAAATCGGCCACTTGTGCAATTTCGCTATTTGCTTGAGCGTATCGCTCTCCTTGGTTTAATTTATTAGCAAGCTCAGCCTTTAGAGCAATAGATGACAATGAGTGGCCTAAAATATCATGCAAGTCGCGAGCTATTCGTTCTCGCTCTGCAATAGCTGCTAATTGCTCTAGTTGGTTAGCGCTTTCTTGTTCGCGCTTTTTGTATAAGCTTTCTCTTTTTGCTGCAATACCGTAACTAAATAATGTGGCGCAAAGAATCAAAGCAACGCCTAAAAAGTATTGAACCTTACCTATATCTCCAATATATGTGCTTAATAAAACCGTGAATATAATTGCGATCGCAGCATAAATTCTTTGACGGTAGCTGTAAGAGTAGCCTGCTATGTAGGCTACGAAACCAAATAAAGTAGGCGTACCTGTGGTGTAAAAAGTAGCGCAAAAACAAATTAAAAGCATGGCTACAAATAACTTAGTCACCCCTGCACTTTTACAGTTTATTGCTTTTATATACAAAAGAATAAAAGCAACATAGAAGGCTAAAGACATAACAATTTGGTTAACGGTAAAGCTCGAAAAATTAATTATTAGCGGGAGTAAATAAAAGCCGGTAAAAATTAAATGTCCATATTTCCAAAAACCTTTATCGCTTTGTTGAGAAAAGCTGCTTAACGAGCTCATACTAATACCTCAGGCATATTATTTTTACTTATAGCACTATTTTTATTAATAAATATAAATAACATAAAAATGCATACCAGCATAAAGCAATCTGCGTACGTAATAGTAAAACTTAACGCCTCTAGCACTTCATTAATAGTTAAGCTGATTAAAATTAAAGAATTCATAATTACCTCCTGTTGAGTAAGGTAACTATGCCCGCGTACAAAAATAATAAGAGTGTGAAGTGTCATCAACTTTAATGACTTTTGTCATGCGGTAAAAAATTCATCTTAAGAATTTTTAAGCAATGTTAATATATTCAAAAAGTACAACAAGGAAACTAAATGCAGCCTCAGCAACAAAGTTTAATTTATTTACACATAGCGGTATTACTTTTTGGCGGGACCGCTCTATTTGCCAAACTTATTGGTTTAAATGCTTTAGATATTACCGTTTACAGAACTGCAATTGCAGGAATGGCTATTTTAGCCATGCTTTATTTTCAAAAAAAACAAATTAAACTCAACAAACCTAAAGACTATCTTATTGCGTTATTTTTAGGTGTTGCGGTGGGTATTCACTGGGTTACCTATTTTGCTGGTATGCAAATGGCCGGTATAACTATTGGAATGCTGGCATTTTTTAGCTACCCCGTAATGACGGTGTTTTTAGAACCCTTATTTAATAAATGCAGGCCAAAAGCAAAAGATATAATAAGTGCAGCGGTGGTTGTTTTAGGTATTTACTTATTAGTACCAAGTGCAAACTTGGGCGATGATGTAACCCTAGGTGTAATAACAGGTGTGATATCAGCATTGTTTTTTTCAATAAGAAACATTACTCATAAGCGCTACTTTAGCCAATATGGCGGGCCGCAAACGATGTTTTATCAAACCTTAGTGGCAAGCATTATGTTGTGTGCATTTATAGAAGTACCAGTGTATGAGGTTAGTAATCATGACCTGATTTTAATTGCTGTAGCGGGTGTTATATTTACAGCTACACCGCACTCGTTATTTGCAGCAAGTTTAAAGCATTTATCAGCGGCAACTGCGGGGTTAATTTCTTGCTTGCAGCCACTTTATGGCACCATACTGGCTATAGTAATTATTCATGAACGTCCTACTGTTATGACGTTAGTTGGTGGAGCACTCATAGTGAGTGCCGCTTGTTTTGAAACGTGGTCAATCACTAAAAAGGCTCGACAATGAAAGTATTTGCACACCGTGGTGCCAGTGGGGATTTTCCTGAAAACACCAAAAGCGCTATTTTAGAAGCGTTAAAAGTAGGTGTTGATGGTATTGAAGTAGATATTCAAAGTTCCTTCGATGATTACATGGTAATACACGATTCATGGCTTGATAGAACCACCAGCGGTAAAGGCAGGGTGAGTAACTTTACCGCTCATGAGCTCTCTAAGCTTGATGCTGGAAATGGTGAAAAAATTCCTACTCTTCAGCAGCTGTTTGATTGGAATAACAATAAATCTTTATTAAATATTGAGCTTAAACACACGTTTGCACTAGAAAGGTTTGTGGCTCAATTAGAACAAAACATTGAAGCTAAAAAAATATCGAGAACCAATATTTTAGTATCATCGTTTGATCATCATCAACTACAGTGGCTTAAAAACAAGCTACCATGGCTTAAAATAGGCGCCCTTACTTCTTCTATTCCAATTAACTATGCAAAGTTTGCTAGTGATTTAAACGCTTATAGCGTACATGCAGATAAAACCTTTATAAATAAGGCCTTTGCAGAGGATGCAAAAAAAAGAGGCCTAAAGATTTATGCTTATACAGTCGATAGGAAAGAAGATATAGCGCTAATGCTTGAGTATGGCATAGACGGAATTTTTACAAATTACCCAGCGCGAACCAAAGCTTACTTGTTGTCGTTACAAAAAGGCTAACTTACATTCCCCTCACTTAAATAACAATCGTAGGGCTTGAGCATAATGAGTGGTTTCATGAAAATTTATAACTATATAGAGCAAACATTCTTTTTTACGTTAACCCGTAAAATAGTCGGTAATTTAAGTTTTGTATTATTGTTCCAAGCAATTACGTTATTTTGGCTGCATCAGAGTTTAAGCGAACAACAGCAAAGTACAGGGCTATTTTGGCTGCTTACGCTTGTGATTATATCTGGTTTTATTTTTACTCTTTTTTATATGCGTTTTTTAATTGTTCGCCCTGTTACTGCTATGCGCGATACTTTGATAGAAATAAACCAACAAGATGCAAATTTAGCAGCAAAACTTCCCCACTTTTCGTATGACGAATTTAAAGATTTAAGTTCACAATACAATATATTTACTGCCCATTTAAGTGAGTTACTCAGCACAACATATAACAGTGCTCAAGCGAGTGCACACAGCAATACACAAGTCACTGAATCAATGAAAAATACTGAGCAATCAAGTGAGCAACAAATACAGTTAAGCCACAGTATTATTAATGCCAGTATGCAAATAACCCAAAGCTTACAAGGCATAGTAAATAATACAGATAGCGTACATAACGTTAATAATGAACACCTTAACTTTGTAAAACTATCTGCGTCAGAACTCGCTGCTTTAGTAGAGCAGGTAAAACTTATTACTAATATGCTAGGTAGCTTTTCAAATACAATTGCGGGGCTAAAAGAGAACAGTGAAAACATTCGTAGTATTTTAAAAATGGTTGAAGAGTTTTCTGATCAAACTAATTTGTTAGCCCTCAACGCCGCAATAGAAGCAGCTAGAGCGGGTGAAGCTGGCAGAGGATTTGCCGTAGTTGCAGACGAAGTACGCACGCTTTCAATAAAGGTAAGTGGCGCAACTAGGCAGATTAGCGACTTTATAAGTCAGATGAATGATTTGGTAAACGAGACAAATAAAGAGTCAGAGCAATTAATGACTCACTCTAATAACGCACAAAGCTCAATTAGTGCAACCTGTGATGGCTTTACTAAAATGCTTAGTGAGTTTGAGCACAACCAGCAGCAGCTGCAACAAATAGCCAGTGCTGTACATTTGCTTGAGGGCACCCAAAGTACGACTCACCAATCGGTAGAGCAAATCGTAGCTTTAGGGGAGCAAGCTAAACAACAAATAGATACGGCATTAGCCGATAGCGAGCAATCTCAACAGCTTAGCTTACAAACCCAACAACAGTTAAAGCGCTTTGTGCACTAAGAAGCGTTTTCGGGCTCAGATAAATATGGTAAATTACGCAGCTATTAATTTAAGTGTGTAAAGCGTGTGAGCAACCCTACCCCAGACTATGAAAAATTAGCCCTGCAAATAAAAACCTGGGGGCAAGAGCTTGGCTTTAGCGAAGTGGGCATTACTGATATTGACTTATCTAAGCACGAAGCCCAATTGCAACGTTGGCTTGATGCAGGCTACCACGGCTCGATGGATTATATGGCTGCCCACGGTATGAAACGCGCCCGCCCTGCTGAATTAGTGCCTGGTACACAACGTGTTATATCCGTAAAAATGAATTATCTGCCTCCCGATGCTGGCTTTGCAAAAACCTTAAAAAATAAAGAAAAAGCATATATAAGCCGCTATGCATTAGGTCGTGATTACCATAAATTAATGCGTAATCGTTTAAAAAAACTCGGCCAAAAAATAGAGCAAGAAATTGGCGAGTATGGCTTTAGACCCTTTGTAGATTCAGCCCCTGTACTTGAGCGTCAACTTGCCGAAAAAGCCGGCTTAGGGTGGCGTGGTAAGCATTCGTTATTAATTAACCAAGAAGCTGGGTCGTGGTTTTTTTTAGGCGAGCTATTTATTGATTTACCTCTACCAATTGATGCAGAAAACACCTTTGAAGGCTGCGGTAAATGCGTTGCTTGTATTACTCTTTGCCCAACAGGTGCAATTGTAGAGCCCTACGTTGTTGATGCACGTAAATGTATATCGTATTTAACCATAGAACACCAAGGGCCAATACCAGAGCAGTACCGAACTTTATTAGGCAATCGTGTTTATGGTTGTGATGATTGCCAGTTGGTATGTCCTTGGAATCGTTATGGACAAATAACTGACGAAAATGATTTTCATCCTCGCACTCAATTAAAAGATAAAGATTTACTTGAGCTGTTTGCTTGGGATGAGCCTACATTTTTAAAAAACACCGAAGGCAGCCCTATTCGTCGCATTGGCCACGAACGTTGGTTACGTAATTTAGCAGTTGGTTTAGGTAATGCAGAGTTCAGCCCCGCTATTATTAATGCCCTACAAGATAAAAGCCAAATATGCAGCGAACTTGTTTTAGAACATATTGAATGGGCACTTGCTCAGCAAAACGATAAACAACGATTACAAATTCGTAAAACAGCTAGGTTAATTAGAATTGTAGAAAAAGGCTTACCAAGGGATGCATAGCACCGCTTAAGTAAACCTTTATATTGCGAAGTAACTAGTTTTTCAAAAGTAACAATAGATCTTGTTCTATCTCTGTAAAGGCTGCTTTGACTTGTTTAACAGACTCTTCTCTTGCTACTGAGTTTTGGATAGTTTCATCTACTTTTTTATAAATAAACACCTCCTGATCTTCATCCAGTCCCATTGATGGGATACGTTCTTCGAGCTCTTCTTGTAACTGTTTAAACACTTTTTCGTTGTTTTGACGGTTTTCATTCAACAAGCTAATTAAGCTATGAAACTTACTATGAACAGTACTTGCTACGGCATTAAGTTTCGCTCGTTGTGATTCAAGCATTTTCTTGGTCATGATGGCGCGTAGCTGCTGCTCGGTAACACTGACAATAAAACATACGTGGTCGCGTATACGACCATGCTTGTCAGGGTCATGATCGGGCATATTTAAAATGAGTAAGCTAATCAATTCATAGTTAACTAAAATTCGGTGCGAAAACTCATGTAAGCGCCCTTTGTTTTTCAGCATTTCAAATAGCTCCACCACAATAGGTGAACACACGCCGTTTAGCGCAAAGTGGCTAATTTCATTATTTTCTCTAAATTCTACATTGCTTTGTAAATCAAAAGACTGAAGGCAATCTACAAGCGCTTTACCTAGCTCTTGAGGATCGTTAATAAAGCCTATGTTTTCAACGTAGTTAACTATTTGCCCCATTTCACTGCTATTGGCCATTGCATTAAATGCAGTTGATGTTGCATCTTCAACTTGCTTTTCTAGGCTTTGCTTTTCAACGAGTACTTGATTTAAATTTTTAAGCTTAGATTTAAGTTCGTCATGGCCAAAAGGTTTTACAATATAATCTTCTGCGCCAACAGAATAGCCTTCCATGCGTTCTTCAACAGTGCCGCGAGCAGAAACAAACATAACAATAATGTGTGCGGTATTTGGATTTGCTTTAAGTGCTTTACATACTTCATAGCCGTTCATTTGCGGCATACTTACGTCGAGTAATATAACCTGAGGCATATAACCTTCAACCATGTTTAAACACTCAGGACCATTTGTTGCTACTTGTAATTCAAAATCAAGCTCCTCTAAAATTTCCTCAATAATTTCAAGGTTAAAGGGTTCGTCATCAACGGCAAGTATTTTAGTTAAGGCCATAATTTATCATCCATTCAAATTCTTTAAAAAGTTACTTGGTATGCCAAAAAACAATTAATTAGTGTGTTGTATTAACTGATCTTCAGCTAAATGCTCGTCTAAGTTTATTTCTAATGGCACTTGTATAGATATAGTTGCACCACCATTTTCGTTGTTACGTGCAGTGATTTCACCTTGGTGTAAAGATACAAACTCTCTACACAATGCAAGGCCTAACCCTGTGCCACCAGCACCACTATTTGTTTTACTGCTTTGCACAAACTTAGTAAAAATATGCTCCAACTCATCTTCTGGTATACCGACCCCATTATCGGTAACCTCTATAGTAGCAAGCTTATTATCTGACTCTAAATTTACCCGTATTTTACTTTTAGGTTCGCTAAATTTAAGTGCGTTACCTAGTACGTTTCGAAGTAACTGGTTTATTTGCTCTTCATCACATTGTGCAATTACAGGTAATGGCTGTGCGGTAAATATAATCTCAATTTCTTTTTCCATTGCCGTACCAGACACATCATCAATACTTGTTTTAATAATATTCGCTAAATTATAGGGACGAGGGTTAAATGGAAACTTGCCTACATCTAGCTTAGATAGGTCGAGTAAATTATTTAGTAACGACAGTAAACGCTCACCACTACTCTCTATTCGCGATAAATACTTAATGAGTTTTTCTTTTGCAAAATCTCCAGCTTCTAATTTACTTAAACCAAAACGAGAAAAGCTTAAAATAGAGTGCATAGGTGTTCGAAGTTCATGCGACATGTTTGCTAAAAATTCTGATTTACTTAAGTTTGCAGCCTCAGCCACATTTTTAGCATGCTCGAGTTGTGAAGTACGCGCTCTTACTTGCTCTTCAAGAACATCTTTTGCTTCAAGTAATAAATCCTCTTTTTGCTTAAGATGGGTTACATTTTTAAATATGACCGCAAGTGCTATTTCGCCATGGTGATCTATCTCATTAAAAGAGCCAACTAAGGGTATGTAACCTCCTGCTGTTTTAGATAAACGTAAATCGCAGCTAAATTGTCGATTACTATTTAATGTCGAAATCTTATCTTTAATACCTAAAATTGAATCATCATCTAAAAAATCAAATACTGATTTACCTTCGAGTTCATTAAACGGTAAGTTAAATAGTCTCAAGCAAGCATCATTAGCTTCTATCACTCTACCGCACTTTTCAAATAACATAATTGCATCGGGCGTATGTTTATAAATAACCTGAAGTAGGCTGTCTTTTTCTATTAGGGCATCAACCGTATCTTGTAGCCTTTCGACAAGTTCTGCGTTATGGCGTTTTAATAGCTCTGTTTGCCACAGTTTATGTATTGATTGTAATAATGAGCTGTCGTTCAATGGCTTAATAAGTACGTCTTCTACACCTTGACGAATAGCTTCAATCATTGAAACTTGATCAGGGCGTGAGGTAAATAACAAACAACGACAATGCGGTTGGGTTACTTTTAAATTTGAAAAAATTCCTAAACCTGTTCCGTCATCTAAAATAAAATCGCTTATCAGTATATCTATTTGCTTTTCTTTCGTAATTTCTAAAGCTTCTGCAGAGGTGGTTGCTGTATGAGTCTCGATATGAGCACCGATCAAGCTGCTTTTCATTTTTTCGAGACGTTCAGGAACATGATCGACGAGTAAAATAGTAGGTAATTGCAAAATATGGTTAGAGCCCAATTCTAATAGGCTCTCTAAAAGAGAAGTAATTTCTTTATTAGAAAAAAATGGGTAGACCACGGTTGCGTCAGGCGCAATATGATTTAGCTCGCTAAACGCAGTTAGTTGTTCACCGCTTTGTGCTTTTGGCGCAAGCAGCATAAAGCGCTCTTGCGCTACTTCGCTTACAAGCGGTTTTATAGAATCAACAGGCACACCATGGGCAACAACAACTAAGTCGTAATCGCCTATATTGGTATACATGTCTAGCATGCTGAAATGAATTAATTCGACCTCACACCCTATTAATTCTAAAAGCACTTTCACACGCATCGCGATGACACTACTACTATCAATAATTAATATTTTTCGAATCATCAAGCCACACTTCAAATTAATAAACTTAATATCCTAACAGCGTAGTCTATTTTTATTTAATTGGCATAAAGCCCTATCGTTTTTTTGTAAAAAAATATTACAAGGTTTCATAAAACAGTTTATTTAAGATGCTTTCCAAAAATAGTCAGGCTGTAGGGCTTGTTATCCATTATGGCAACGCTTGGTAGCTCGCCCCATATTTCAAAATCAAAATGCTTAAACAATTTAACACTGGGTAAATTATGACTAAAAATAAAACCAAGCAATACTTTAATATTTAATTGCTTAGCTTGTGTTTGAGCAAATATCATTAGCTTTTTACCAAGCCCTTTACCTTGTGCTTTACGGGTAATGTAAATGCTCATCTCTACTGTGCCATCGTAAGCAGGACGCCCATAAAATGATTTATAACTTACCCAAGCAAGTACTTGGTTATTTTCGCAGTAAACATAAATAGGCCTTTTATCGTTATGGCTATTAAACCAGTCACGCTTTTCGTCAACAGTAACTTCTTCGGTATCTGCAGTTACCATTCGCCCTGCAATGGTTTCGTTATAAATGGCTACAATTTCACTAAGATCATCAATAGTTGCTAAACGGGTTGTCATAGGTCATTCAAAGGTTGATCAATTTGTTTCATATTAGCGTATGATTATCCAATCAAACAATTGAAAAGTTTAGGTAATGTAATGCTAAAAAAAATTATAATAGGATTAATGGCTTTATTTATTAATGCCCCACTCCACGCTGAAACATCATCAACTATTAACCAAACCTCTACC
Organism: Pseudoalteromonas sp. SG45-3; assembly: GCF_014164075.1. NCBI lineage: Bacteria > Pseudomonadati > Pseudomonadota > Gammaproteobacteria > Alteromonadales > Pseudoalteromonadaceae > Pseudoalteromonas > Pseudoalteromonas sp. SG45-3. The sequence continues at coordinate 165,730 of NZ_JACJEN010000004.1, forward strand.
CAAGACTGTCAAGATTTTACCAATGTCGATATTCGAAAGCTTCGCTCAAAAGAATCTATTAATTTATGCCAATTTAAAAATAAGCCTTTATTAATAGTAAACACGGCAAGCAACTGTGGTTTTACACCCCAATTTAAAGGCCTTGAAGCGCTATATCAACGATACAAAGAACAAGGTTTAGTCGTATTAGGGTTCCCTTCTGATGATTTTTTTCAAGAAGAGGATAGTGAAAAAGAAACTGCAAAAGTATGCTTTGTAAATTATGGTGTAACCTTCCCTATGTTTGCTACAAGCGAAGTGCGTGGTAGTAAAGCGAATCCAATTTTTAAATATTTGAATGAGCAAACTAGCTCTCCAAATTGGAACTTTTATAAGTACTTAGTGTCTGCTGATCGTGAGACGGTTTTACGGTTTAACAGCAAAGCAGCACCTGATTCAGAACAAATGATTGCTGCAATTGAAACTGTGCTTTCTGATAAATAAGTTTATACTGGTACAATTAGTTGAAACTAACTAGAATGATATTTTAATTCGGTTAAAAAAAACACCACACTATACTCGGGAGATTTTATGACAGTAGCAAGCGCACGACATATACTTGTAGACAGTGAAGCACAATGCTTAGACTTAAAAACAAAAATTGAGCAAGGCGAAGACTTTGCTGAATTAGCCAAAGCGCATTCAAACTGCCCATCAGGTCAAGATGGCGGTGCTCTTGGTGAGTTTGGTCCTGGTATGATGGTTCCAGAGTTTGATAAAGTTGTGTTTTCAGCTCCAATTAACCAAGTACAAGGCCCTGTGCAAACTCAATTTGGTTATCATTTACTTGAAGTTACTAGCCGTTCAGAATAAATTTAACTGTATCGTAAGTAACGTTTTATAAAAGCCGCTTATGCGGCTTTTTTATGGAGTAATTATGCAATTAATTGGTTCTGTACCTTCACCTTACGTGCGCCGAATTAGAATTTGGGCACAACAAAACAACTGTAAACTAGAGCTTGTGAGTCTTGATATATTTTCTGAGCAAGATCGCCCTACTATGGCCAGTAAAAATCCAGCTCGAAAGATTCCTATTCTGGTAGATGGCGACTTAACACTTAGTGACTCTAATTCTATATTGCGCTATTTACTTGAAAAAACAGGTCAACCAAAACTAACGTGGCCGCAAGAGCACTTACTTACGACTATAAATGCCTGTAACGATTCGCTAGTAGAAATGTTGCTATGTGAACGCTCTGGATTTGACACCAAAAGCGATAAACTCTTTTTTAATTTGCAAAACGAACGAATTGAACAAACATTAAGCTTTTTAAATACCCATTTAAGCGATGAAGAATTTAAAAGCTGTGAATACCTCAACATCAGTTTATACTGCCTGCTTGATTGGATTTGCTTTCGTGAATTAACTGACTTTAGTCAGTATTCAGAGCTTGTTGCTTTTCATAAGCAATATGGCAAGCGTCAAGCAGCAATAGATACTAATCCTCGTCACTAATTTAAAAAGGTAAACACATGAGCGATATCGAAATTGAATCACAACTAGTTAACTTTGTAGAAAAAGTACGTGTTAGCGAAGTAATTTGGGCACTTGGTGCAGAAGATAATGGCTTTGTAGTGTGCGATTCTAACCAATTTGACGAAACTGACGTACTACTGCTTTGGGAAAGTGAAGAAGCAGCTAAAGCGCAATGTAAAGAAGAGTGGAAAGACTACAGCCCTGTAGAAATAAATCTTGATGAATTTTTAGATGCATGGGTTGAAGATTTAAATGAAGATAACGCACTTGTTGGCATTAACTGGAATGATGACCAAGTATGTACAGAGATTGAACCTACTGGTTTAGCTCGCGCATTAAGTGAATAATACTTTATACGCTTTATTTTAAGAGCGGATAAAACCCGACTAGCATCTACTGCTAGTTGGGTATAAAATAAAACACATCATTATTTTCAAGGTATTACGTTGAAAACCCATCTTGGTCGCCGGCCCTTTTCAGCCATGGAACTGCACACTCTTTATAATGGATATATATACGGTGATTTTAAAGTTGCACGTGAGCAACCAAAACACTGGCATTTTTGGCTTCCTCTAATTGCATACTACAGTGGTGCATATAGCGATGAAATTGGCTATCTAACGCTTGATGATCTGTCCCTTGAAAAAGATGTCTTATGTTTTAATTTTCATACTCACGGTAAGATAAAACCTCGCTTAGTTCCAGTGCATCAGGCACTTATAGATGCCGGGTTTAATGAATATTTAGCATTCATAAAATCACAAAATCAACAACGATTAATGTTCGACTTACCCGCTAAAACTGGCAGATACAGTGAAAAAGTCCGTATTTGGTTTTCAGGTGAAGGTGAGCGAGCCGGCTATTTACAAAAGTGTGATATACCAAACGTTGATCAACTCGGTATGAAAACAGCCATAAGCAGCCTTCGTCTTAACTTTGAGCAACAAGTGCGTATACATGCTCTGCAAGCCAACTCTAAAGACGCCTTTAATTATCTCATGGGATTTAACGAATACCCACATAATGAATTTAAGGACGTGCTTTTATTAAATAACGTGATCCAAAAAATACGTATTATTAACTCACACCTGCATTGGCAGCGTTTTATAACACGCGAAAGCCACTGACAAACTTTGTTACTATTTCCCCTTAAAGTCATCGTTATAATCAATTACTCTATTAAAAAAAAACTGTTAGGATATCTAACCCCCTAATAATATGAGCATAAAAAAGCCTATTTAGGGTAGTTTCTAACAACAACAATCTAGGGATCACTATGTTTCTTAAAAGCCTCTTAACAGTGAGCGTTGCTTTGGCAATGGGTGCTGCAAACGCTAACGAATTCGTTATTGAAAAACTCGCAAAACCAAGTTCACAACAGGTATCGTTAACACTCGATCCGAGCCAAGATACATTCACAGGGATGACTGAGATTTCCCTAGAAGTACTAAAACCAACAAAATACATTGAATTAAATGGCGTAGCTTACGCTGTTAAAATGGCGCAACTGCTTGGCGACGAAAACTGTGACTTAAACAACGAAATGCTTAAAACAGGTAAAGTTAAATTTAGCTGTGATGAGCAAATTCAACCAGGTAAATACACCCTTAAAGTTGATTTTTCAGCGCCATATAACCGTCAAAGTGTTGGTTTATACAAAACGTTAGACCAAGGCACACCTTACTTATTTACTCAATTTGAAATGAGTGATGCACGCCGTGCATTTCCTGTTTTTGATGAGCCAAGTTACAAAATTCCATTTCAGTTAACGATTACCGCGCCTACATCACAAAAAGTATATTCAAATACGCCAGAACTAAAAACAACGGTTGATGGCGATATGACCACACACTTTTTTGATAAAACGCCGCCAATTCCTTCATACTTAGTCGCGATGGCTGTTGGCCCATTTGAAGAATTAGATATTAAAGGCATGCCAATTCCTGGTCGTGTAATTACCCCTCAAGGTAAAATTCACTTAGCCCAATACGCAAAAGAAAACATGCCAAAAGTACTGGGCGCACTTGAAGCGTATTTTGGTATTCCTTACGTTTACAAAAAATTAGACTCAGTAGCGGTACCAGAGTTTCCATTTGGCGCAATGGAAAACTCAGGCTTAGTAACCTACCGAGAAGATATTTTATTAGTTGATTTAGCTGCAGCAACACGCAGTAAAAAACAGCGTAATGTATCAATTATTGCTCATGAACTTGCTCACCAATGGTACGGTAATTTAGTAACCATGAAATGGTGGAACGACTTATGGTTAAACGAAGCATTTGCTAGCTGGATGGCTGCAAAAATTACTAAACAGCTTAACCCTGAGTTTGAATCGCACTTAGACCTGCCACAAAACAACGTAATGGCACTTGATGCACGCCTAAGCACCAAGCCTATTCGTAAGCCAATTAAAACTGAAGCCGACATTATGGACGGTTTAGGTCTTGCTTACAGTAAAGGCAGCTCAGTACTTGCTATGGTTGAAAACTGGATTGGCGAAGATGCATTTCAAAAAGGTATTCAAAGCTACTTAAAAGAGTTTTCATATAAAAATGCTGAAGCGGCCGACTTATGGGAAGCACTTGGTAAAGCGTCAAATAAAGACGTAGCGAGTGTTTTAAAATCGTTTATTGAGCAATCTTCTTTCCCACTAGTTAAAGTAACTCAACAAGGTAGCAAAGTAACTATTTCACAAAGCCGCTTTGTAAACGCAGGCGTTGATGCGCCAAAGCAGTTATGGAATGTACCGGTGGCAATTAAATATGGTGCTGGCGATAAAGTGAAAACAGCAAACGTATTACTTAATAAACAAAGCCAAACACTAGATTTAGACTTTGAACCAGAGTGGATTTATCCCGACCAAGGTGCATTAGGCTACTACCGCTGGGTAATGGATGATGCACAATTTAGCGCACTTGTTAAAAAGGCGCCAAGCGTACTGAGTGACCGTGAACGCTTAGCGTTACTATCTGCTACTGATGCGCTACTTGATGCTGGTGTTATATCTGCTGCTAAGTTAATGCAAACACTTGAAGTGTTCGTAAGCGATAGCCACCCTCGCGTAGCAAATACCGCACTAGGTTACTTAGTATCGCAACAGCGCACTTTTAAAGACGATAGCAATAAAGACCTATGGCCTGAATTTATTCGCGGTGCAGTAACGCCTGCTGCTAAAAAATATGGTTTAGAAGCAAAAGCGGGTGAAGATGGAGCTATTGCACAACTTCGTGCGGCCGTTGTATCACGCTTAGGTTTTGATGGTGAAGATCAAAACGTCATCAATAAAGCCAAAGAACAAACGCAAGTTTATTTAAATGATCCACAAAAAGTAGACCCATACTTAGCGGGTACGTACTTAACTCTTGCTGCTTTTCATGGTGATAAAGCACTGCTTGATCAATTCATGACAACGTTTAAAACGACTAAAGATCCGCAAGTACGCACAAACATGCTTGCAGCTATGGGCTTTTTTGGTAAACCTGAGTTACAAAAAGCGGTATTAGCTTATAGCTTAACGGATGAAGTAACGGCATCTGACATGCGTACTATTTTGTCAGGTCAAAGTTACACAGATGAGCGCCAAGCATTATTTATTAATTGGGTTTACAGTAACTACGATAAAGTAACAGCAAGCTTACCGCCGTTCTTTATACCTAACTTGCCGTACTTTACAACTGCAAGCTGTGATGCAGAAAGTTTAGCGACAACAAAAACCTTCTTTAACGAAAAAGTAGCTGATGTAGCTGGTTACGCTCGTACATTAAGTAAGCTTGAAGAAAGCACAAACGATTGTATCGCGCTTAAAACACGTGAACTTGAATCGGTTAATAGCTTTTTAAAAAGTAAGTAATTATTAGGTTTATTGAGCTATAAAAATACAAAAGCCGCTGAAAATAAATTCAGCGGCTTTTTACGTTTATATTTTTGCTTTATTAATTACCAATAATCATAGTTAGCTTGGCTATAAAATCTTTGGCTGCTTGCTCAGAATTTATTTTAAACGCAACACCGTAGTGAATAGGTTGAGCGCTTTTAAAAATGCGCGTAGGAAAGCGTGTCATCTCACTGCTATGGAAGTACCCTTGCGCACGCGTTACGCCATCTATATCATTAAAATCATCGCTAAACACTTCAAATGCTGGGCGAATTACTATTTTACCCTTGCCGCTTTCGCTGTGGGTATAAAATGCTTCTTTAGAGTTTACTAACATGTACTCTGCAATATTTTTAATCTTAAAATTACTTCTGCACTGTAATTTAATGAGCTGTTCTGTCAGCTCGTCTGCACTATAAGCCACGTGTAATCCCTATTAGTTAATTTGCGTATTAGATTAACGCATACACACAATAAAATCTGAATTTATTTGTCTGCTTCACTTTGTTATATCACATACAAAAGCGAGTTTTTCATTGTTGTAACTCATTCTTGTTATATTTGTTTCGCAGTAGGTGCTTAAATTAAGCCATTGCGATACTTCATCACTTCCATCAAGTTTACGCTGATAAACGCGGTTTTTAATAGCATAAGCAATGGTCGCATTATCTTTTAAAATAAAATCTTGAACTTGAGCCGGTAACCTTAATAGGTCTTCAACTTGTTTATCTTGTGGATTAAAACTCGCTAAAATGTGTTGCTCGTTTTTAGTGTAACTAAATAAAAATGCAGCCATTGAGTTGTTATAAATAAGCGTTCGGCCAATATTACTGGCAGCTATTTCCCCCTTCGCTTGTGCAACAGAAGTATATTGAAGCGTGTGAGGCTTTCCTAAAATAAACATCACTAAATCATTTTGGACACCCCATGCATGGTATCCAACAGGTTCAATCCAATCAAAAATACGACGTGGCGCATCTTCATTTTTGAGTGGGTATTGCCACAATTTTTGCTTACCGTCAGCTTCTACAACAATCGCTGATATCGCATCACCACTTGGCATAACTGTTGGTGAGTATTCGCTTACGGGAGAGTTAGTTATATTGGTAACTTTTTTTGACGTGAAATCATAATAAGCAATATCAGTTTGGCTTTGCCCTTTATTAATTACTTCATGAGTAAAGTATAAACCTGTACTTGTTAAGTGCGGTTGGTTGTTATAACTATTTTTATCGCTCACAATACTAACTTGTACCCCGAAAGGTGTATTTAAATCAGCAAGTAATACTTGGCTTTTTGGCATGCTAGCCTGCACCACTATTGGGTTCAGCGCTGCTATAGAAAATAATCCAAGTAATGGTTTAATAAGTTTCATGCTTTCTCTCGTTTTAATTTTAAGCACCTCATGATAACGTTATTTGCTGATGGCGTCACTTGAGCTAAGTCAGTCAACTCTTAAGATACCCAAACGACTTAAAATAATGTTAAGTTTAGTCTGGTTATAAAACCTGGTCCTAAAAAAGAGAATTAACATGTCAGCTAAAAATCCTATTATTGCGATTACGGGTTCATCTGGTGCGGGTACAACCACCACAACGAATGCAATTAAACATATTTTCCGTAGCCTTAATATTCAAGCGGCTTTTGTCGAAGGAGATAGCTTTCATCGTTACACTCGCCCCGAAATGGATAAAAAAGTTCGAGAAGCACAACAAGAAGGTAAACATATTAGTTACTTTGGCAGAGAGGCCAATGACTTTGGCGCTTTAAAAACGCTGTTTGAAAACTATAGCGAAACAGGTCAAGGAAAGTTACGCCGCTACTTACATACCTTTGATGAAGCCGTTCCGTACAATCAATTACCAGGTACATTTACACCTTGGCAAGATCTTGACCATAATACTGACATTTTGTTTTATGAAGGGTTACACGGTGGTGTAGTTGATCAAGATGTAGACGTTGCAAAGCATGTCGATTTATTAATAGGCATGGTTCCAATTATTAACCTTGAATGGATTCAAAAATTAATACGCGATACATCCGAACGAGGCCATTCTCGCGAAGCGGTTATGGGCTCTATTGTGCGCAGTATGGATGACTATATAAATCATATTACCCCGCAGTTTTCTCGTACCCATATTAATTTTCAACGCGTGCCGACCGTTGATACATCAAACCCATTTAGCGCCAAAGATATTCCATCTCTTGATGAAAGCTTTGTAGTTATTCGCTTTAGGGGGATTGATGATGTTGATTTTCCTTATTATTTACGGATGATCGAAGGCAGTTTTATGTCTCGTATTAATACGCTTGTAGTACCAGGGGGCAAAATGGGCTTAGCTATGGAGCTGGTTCTTACTCCACTTATTAAAGATATTATTTTGAAAAAGCGTGCACTGGAAAACTTAGCACCTTTGGATATACCTATTTAACTCCTCTTCTAAGATTGAGCTCTCTCACGTACACTGCTGATTTTAGTAACAATAAGGGACATTGTGTTGTACTCATTAAAAATTATTGTGGGTTCTAAAAACCCTGTAAAAATTAACGCGGCTAAACATATTTTTGCAATGTATTTCCCTGAACATGAAATTGATTGCCAAGGTGTTGATGCCCTATCCAATGTGCCAGATCAACCTATTGGCGAAGAAGAAACACGTGTTGGCGCACAAAACCGTGTTAATTATTGCAAAGAGCATTACCAAGCTCACTACTACGTGGCAATGGAAGGCGGTGCAAAGCAATTTAGCTATGGTGCAGCAACCTTTGCTTACGTAGTTATTGATAATGCCTTAAATCAGGTTGTAGGGCGCAGCAGCAACCTCCCCTTGCCTCAAGTGCTTTATAACGCATTACTTAACGGCGAAGAGCTTGGCGATGTAATGGACAAAGCATTTAATACCACCAACGTTAAACAAAAAGGGGGCGCTATTGGGTTACTTACAAACAATCACGCCACGCGCGAAAGCACCTATACACAAGCACTCACTTTAGCTATGGCGCCCTTTCTACACGTAGATCTCTACAGCCAAACAAATTAATTTAGGAAGTTTAATGAAATACAACTATGTATTGTTTGATGCAGACGAAACCTTATTTAGGTTTGATATTTTAGCGGGCATGACTCGCATGTTTAAAGCTTACAACGTAGATTTTAGCCAAGACGACTATATTCATTATCAAAAAACCAATAAGCAGCTGTGGGTTGATTATCAAAATGGCACTATTAGCGCAGATTACTTACAAGTAACACGCTTTAATGAATGGGCTTCAAAACTCAATGTGCCCGCAAAAGAGCTAAACGATGCTTTTTTAGATGCTATGGCGCAAATTTGCGAGCCATTACCTGGTGCTATTGAGCTTTTAAATAAACTTAAGCCAAATGCTCGATTAGGTATTATTACTAACGGATTTGCCCGCTTACAAACCGTACGCCTTGAGCATACTGGCTTAAAAGATATGTTTGAATGGTTAGTAATATCTGAACTTGTGGGTATAGCAAAACCAAATAAAGCGATTTTTGAGCACACATTTGAGCTAATGGGTAACCCAGATAAAAGCGAGATACTTATGGTGGGTGATACTGCTGCAAGTGACATACTTGGCGGCAACAATGCAGGTATTGATACTTGCTGGTTACAACACCCTGGTGAGCAATTAGCCGATGGAATAAAACCAACCTATACAGTAACTCATTTAAATCAGTTACAAGCTCTTTTAGAGTTATAATAGAGTAAATTTTACGCAAAAAAAATGACGCTAATTAGCGTCATTTTTTATAACTGTTTGTGAGCTGTTCTTTTACTGCTTTTAGGCTGGAGCTAACTCAAGACCGGGTGCAGGCATCGTCACAGGCGTTTCAAATGTTGCCCACTCCCATGCTGACTCTGTAGCCATAATTTTACGTAGTAATTTATTATTTAAATCATGACCCGATTTAAATGCAGTTACTTTACCCAAAAGGTTATGACCTGTCATAAACATGTCACCAACACAGTCTAATATCTTGTGCTTAACAAACTCATCGCTATAACGTAAGCCATTAGGATTTAAAACTTTGAATTCATCAAGTACCACAGCACTATCCATGCTACCACCTAGCGCTAGGTTGTTTGCATGCATGTATTCAATATCTTTCATAAATCCAAAAGTACGCGCACGGCTAATTTCTTCAATAAAGCTTTGCGTTGTTATATCCAACCCAATGCGTTGGCGACTTTCATTGATAGCTGGGTGGTTAAATGCAATCTCAAAATCGATATGAAAACCATCATATGGTTCAACTTCAGCCCACTTACCATCTTCTTCAATGCGTACTTTTTCTTTAATACGGATAAAGCGTTTAGCAACGTTTTGTTCTTCAATTCCGCCTTTTTGTAACAGATATATGAATGGTAATGCACTACCATCCATAATCGGCACCTCTGAGCTGTCTAATTCTACAATTAGATTATCAATGCCCATTGCAGCAACAGCTGCAATAAGATGCTCAGTAGTTGATAAGCGAACACCATCTTTGTTAATTAAACAGGTACACAACTGCGTATCACCAACGGCTTCAGGTGTTGTTTCAAAATCAACAACCGGATCAAGGTCGACACGACGAAATACAATCCCAGTATTTGCGCTCGCAGGTCGGAGAGTTATTGTGACCTTCTCACCTTTATGAAGTCCAATTCCTATGGCTTTGACTACTTGTGCAATCGTACGCTGTTTAATCATAGGTATGCTCACTTTTAAATCAGTTACAGTTAGACGGCGGAGTTTAACATAAATCCTTTTGCCTTTCAATATTTGTACATATTTCAAACAAAAGTATTATTAAATGTTAATCTGCCTGCTTACGTAAAAAAGCGGGAATATCAAAATAATCACCACCTTCTGATTTATCTGCTTTTTTACTATTTTGCGCTGAAGAACTTGAACTACTTGAACTCGTTGAAGGCGCTTTTTCTTTACTTTGCGCTTGCTCTTTAGTCGTATTTTCTTCAGCGTTTGTATCTTGGCTTGCAAAGCTTGGTACGTACATACTGCTCGTTTGGTTTGATGTGCTTGCAACATCAGAACCTGATGCTTTTTTAAAGCCGTTATCAACAATACCAAACTGTGGACGGCGATCGCCGCCTAAACCAGTTGCAACAACCGTTACACGTAGCTCATCAGTCATCTCTGGGTCGATTACCGCACCAACAACAACCGTTGCGTTTTCTGACGCAAGTGCTTTAACGTGATTACCAACAATTTCAAATTCTTCAATCGCAATGTCCATACCAGCGGTAATATTAACTAAGATACCTTTAGCACCTGTTAAATCAACGTCTTCTAGTAGTGGGCTTGAGATAGCGGCTTCTGCAGCTTCTTGTGCACGATCAGGACCTGACGCAGACGCCGTTCCCATCATTGCAGTACCCATTGCAGACATTACTGTTCTAACATCGGCGAAATCCACGTTAATTAAACCAGAACGTGTAATTAGCTCTGCTATACCTTGTACCGCACCAAATAATACGTCATTAGCTTTAGCGAAGGCATCTAGAAGTGTAGTCCCTTTCCCTAAAACTTTAAGCAATTTATTGTTAGGAATTGTAATAAGTGAATCTACAATTTCTGACAATTCATTAATGCCTTGTTCAGCGGCTGCTGCACGTTTTTTACCTTCAAAATCAAAAGGACGTGTTACAACTGCAACGGTTAAAATACCGAGTTCTTTAGCAATTTTAGCAACTACCGGTGCTGCACCAGTACCTGTACCACCGCCCATACCGGCTGCAATAAATACCATATCGGCGCCTTCAAGGCTGGCACGAATTGTATCTGCATCTTCTTCAGCCGACTTACGGCCTACTTCAGGGTTTGCGCCCGCACCTAACCCAGAGGTTATTTGCGTGCCTAGTTGAACTGTAATATCGGCAGCAGAGTTACGTAATGCTTGCGCATCCGTATTAGCGGCTATAAAACGCACGCCTTCTATTTGTTGTTTTACCATGTGCTCAACAGCGTTACCGCCACCACCGCCCACGCCGATTACTTTTATTACAGCTTCTTCGCTGTGTTGTTCCATTATATCAAACATGTTTACTCTCCGACTTGAGTCTTAAAACTCGCCTTGGAACCATTTAGTAATGCGGTTCCACCAATTATTGTTATCCTCTGCTTTCGACTTTTGTGCATTCATCGATTGCATGGTACGCCCGTATTGTAACAAACCAACAGCGGTTGCGTACGAAGGATCATCTACATAGTCTGTCAAACCAACCATCCCGATTGGTTTGCCTATTCTTACTGGCATTTGGAAGATGTCTTCTGCCACTTCCATAGCGCCAGTCATTTTAGCAGTTCCGCCTGTTATAACGAGACCTGCCGCAATTTGGTCTTCTAAGCCTGAACGACGAATTTCTTCCATCGCAAGCTCAAATAATTCTCTAAAACGAGGCTCTACCACCTCAGATAATGTATGGCGCGACATCAACCTTGCTGGTCGCCCGCCTACACTTGGTACTTCAATTGTGTCTTCGCTACTTGCCATTTGGCTACTAGCACATGCGTATTGTACTTTGAGTGACTCTGCATGTGATATAGGTGTGCGAAATATTTTTGCAATATCACCAGTAACTTGGTTACCCGCTACAGGTATAACGGCAGAGTGACGAAGTGCGCCATTAATATAAATGGTGATATCCATAGTACCGCCACCAATATCAAGTACTGCAACACCTAGCTCTTTTTCGTCATCTGTTAGTACAGAATAGCAAGACGCAAGGGCAGTAAAGATAAGTTGATCGACTTCAAGACCACAGCGTTCTACACATTTTTCGATATTTTTTGCCATGTCGTTTGAGCACGTAATGATATGTGCACGCGCTTCCATACGAACGCCGCTCATGCCTAGTGGGTTTTTAATGCCCTCTTGCATATCAATGCTGTATTCTTGTGGCAATGCATGTAGCATTTTACGCTCTGCTGAAATAGGCACAGAACGCGCAATATGTATTACGTTTTCAATGTCTTCGTCAGTGACTTCGGTGTTATTAATTGCCACCACACCACTTTCGTTTTGACACTGTATATGTTTGCCAGAAATACCCAAATACACAGAGCTTATACGACAATCAGCCATTAACTCGGCCTCGTCTATTGCTCGTCGAATAGACTCAGACACTAAGTTTAAATCGTTAACGCCGCCTTTATCCATACCATGAGATACTTGGCTGCCCACACCAACAATGCTGAGCTTGTTATCTGCGGTGATTTCACCTACCGTGGCAACCACTTTCGAGGTGCCAACGTCTAATCCTATTACTAGGTTTCTTTCTGCTGACTTAGTCATGCCTTACTCTTATTTTGTAATTGTTCTTCTTGCATTGGCTTAAAGCTTACTGCAAGGCCGGTATCATACCGTAAATCGATTGTATCTACTTGTGCATCTGCACGTTGTTCCATTCGTGGATAAACGTCTATAAAACGTTGTACACGCTTGGCTTTATCTTTACGCCCTAAATTTAAGCGAATCCCGTTATCTAGCCAAAGTTGCCACGAAAAACGCTCCGATAATGCCAAACTTGTTAATGTTAAACCATTAACTCTGAGCATTTCATCAAATTGCTTAAAAGCAACCCACGCCTCTTCTTCGCTACCTTCTGGGCCATATAACTGCGGTAAGTTATCATCTAACTTATCGCTGCTGGCTTGAAATGCTTGGCCACTTTGGTTGAGCAACAAGTCGCTATTCCAGTGAGCAACTACTTCATGTTCAACTACATACACCTGTATAGTATCAGGCCATTGTTTACGTACCGAAGCGGTAGCAACCCAAGGCAAGTCTTGAACTAGCTGCTGCACGTGCTTAACATCAAGTTCAAAAAAACTACTTAAATCGGCTTTTTTAATTGCTTTTATAATTGCCGTTTCATCTGTGTATTTGGGATGCCCTTGCACTGTAAGGTGCTTAATTTGAGCATCTTTATTTTCAACTAACCAATCAGATACACCTGTGGTTATTTGTACTAAGCCTATAACCACAACCAGAAAAAAACTCACTCCAAAAATCAGCGACCAATTAAAGTTAAGTTGCTGTTTTAGTTGTTGAGCTTTTTCTAAAAGGGGATGCATATTAAAGCGTTTGCTCTAAAATGCGAACAACTAATTGCTCAAAAGTTGCCCCGTTCGCTTTTGCAGCCATCGGTACTAGTGACTTTTCAGTCATGCCTGGTACTGTATTTACTTCAAGCAGGTAAAAATTCCCTTGCTCGTCTTGCATAGCATCAACACGACCCCAACCACTTGCACCCACTAAATCAAACGCATCTAGCGATATGGCTTGTAAGTACTTAGTATCTTGCTCTGATAAATCTGCAGGGCAATGATACTGGGTTGTATTTGATTGATACTTAGCTTGGTAATCGTAAAAGCCATTAGGTGTCGTCATCTCAATGACTGGTTGTACATCGTCGCCAAGCACCGTGATTGTAAATTCACGACCAGTGATCCACTGCTCTACAAGTACTTGGTTATCAAACTTAAATGCATTAGCTAGTGCATCTTCAAGCTCTTGTGTTGTACTTGCTTGCGCCATACCTATGCTTGAACCTTCATGCGATGGCTTAACCATGACCTTTTTAAATTCATCCATAATGGCTGCAGCATCAAAGCCTTTTTTAGCATCAACTACGGTATAAGGTGCAGTGCTTAAACCCGCTGATTTAAATAAGTGCTTACAACGTACTTTATCCATAGCAAGTGCTGAACCTAGTACATTACTGCCCGTGTAAGGCAAGTCCATAAATTCAAGTGCTCCCTGCACTGTGCCGTCTTCGCCACCACGGCCATGCAAAGCGATAAAAACGCGATCTACATTTAATTCTTTTAACTCCCACAAAGAACGACTTTGTGGGTCAAATGCAATTGCTTCAATACCACTATTTTGCAGCGCATTTAAAACAGCCTGACCCGATCGTAAAGACACTTCACGCTCTGCTGAGTTACCACCTAGCAGTACCGCTACTTTACCAAATTGTGTGTTTACCTGAGTCATACTTCACCTTGCTTAAGTTTTTCTATCGACATACCCGTTGCAGCTAATGTTTTAACTAACTGACCTATATTACCAGCGCCTTGGGTTAATACTAAATCATTGTTTTGTAAATTTGCGGCCAAAACACCTGCAAGCTCAGCATTTGTTGCTACGTGTAGCGGCTCTTTGCCACGTTGACGAAGGCTACGACATAAGCTTTTGCTGTCGGCCCCTACAATAGGATCTTCACCAGCGCTATACACATCAAGCAATAGCAACTGATCTACATCAGCAAGTACTTTTACAAAATCTTCGTATAAGTCGCGTGTACGAGAAAATCTATGAGGTTGATATACCATTACTAAACGCTTATCAGGCCAACCTTCACGTACTGCTGCAATTGTTGCTGCAACCTCTGAAGGGTGATGCCCGTAGTCATCAACTAACATCACATTGCCCCGCTCGTTTTCAAATTCACCATAGTGCTGAAAACGACGGCCAATGCCTTCAAACTTCTGCAGCGCTTCTAAAATTGCATGATTCGCAATGTTTTGATCTTTTGCCACAGCAATCGCAGCGGTTGCATTAAGTGCGTTGTGTCTACCTGGCATATTCAACGTGGCAGTTAAACACTCACCTTGCTTGTTAGTTACTGTAAATGTGCACGTATTAGCTGATTGGCTAAAGTCGCTCATGCGATAATCAGCATCCTTCGATTCGCCATACGTAATAACTGGGCGACCAAAGCGCGGGATAAGCTCAGCTGCAACTTCAGAGTCAATACATACAACAGCTAAACCATAAAACGGCAAGTTATGAATGAAATCGACATACGTGTCTTTCATTTTTTCAAGACTGCCGCCATAAGTATCCATGTGATCTTCTTCAATATTTGTGATCACCGAGACCATTGGCTGCAAGTGTAAAAACGACGCATCGCTTTCATCAGCTTCTGCTATTAAAAAATCACTTTTACCTACTTTTGCGTTACTACCTGCGCTATTTAACAAGCCACCAATAATAAAAGTTGGATCGAGCCCTGCTTGTCCATAAATACTTGCAATTAGGCTTGTTGTCGTTGTTTTACCATGCGTTCCCGCAATCGCTATACCGTGGCGAAAACGCATTAGCTCTGCGAGCATTTCTGCGCGGCGCACAACAGGGATTCTTGCGGCTTTAGCTGCAATAATTTCAGGATTTGTTTCATCAATCGCGCTTGAAACAACCACTACATTGGCATCTTTCACGTTATTTTCATGATGGCCAATAAATACCTCAGCACCGGCTTTAATTAAGCGATCTGTCATAGCGCTATGAGCAATGTCAGAACCTGTAATACGGTAGCCTTCAAAAGCGAGTACTTCAGCAATACCGCCCATACCGGCTCCACCAATACCAATAAAGTGAATGGTTTCTATTCGGCGCATTGCTGGGCGCGTGTGTTTTTCTTGTACTGACGTTTCTTTCACTTATTTTCTCTTATTTGTTACTTGCTCACAGTGCGTTGCTACGCTTGCTGTGGCATCTAAAATGGCTTGTTTTTTTGCATTTGTAGCCATTTCAGTAATTAATAAAGGTTGGGCTAAATATGGGCTTAATAGTTCAACAATTGATTGTTTATTAAACTGCCCTTGTGACATTAATAATGCGCCATTAGCCATCACTAAATATTGTGCGTTTGCTGTTTGATGGTCGTCCACAGCATGTGGAAAAGGGACAAAAACAGCCATTTTACCTGCTGCTGCAATTTCGCTAACAGTTAACGCACCAGCACGGCAAACAACAATATCAGCCCAGCTATACGCCGCGTCCATATCATCAATAAATTCAGCTATTTTTGTACTACCATCCGCAAAGCCATGCATTTTATAAGCTGTTTCTACAGTAGATAAATGACCTTTACCTGTTTGATGCCATACGCTTATAGGAGCTGTGTTATTTAGTACTTTAAATGCTTCTGGTAATGTTTGATTAAGCACTTGTGCACCAAGCGAGCCGCCCACTACTAAAATATTAATAGGGCTTGATACATCGCGTTTGGCTATATTCATAACGCTTTGGCGAACTGGGTTACCTACTAGCTCGGCTTGACCCTGTGCAAAAGCACTTGGAAATGCTGCTAATACACGTGTAGCCACCTTAGCTAGCAGTTTATTGCTCATACCCGCTACAGCGTTTTGCTCGTGAATAACTAACGGAATACCTAAACTCTTTGCGGCAATTCCCGTGGGTCCCGTAACATAACCGCCCATTGCGAGTACTACATCAGGACGCTGTTCTTTCAATACCTTACGCGCTTGCAATACTGCATTAACTACCATGAATGGGGCTTTAATAAGACGTTTTAATCCGTTACCACGAACACCTTTTACATTAATAAAATCAATATCTATATTATGCTTAGGTACAACGCTTGCTTCCATTCGATCTGGTGTGCCAATCCAGCTAACTTGCCAGCCCTGCTGTTTTAAATAATCAGCCACTGCAATACCAGGAAAAATGTGTCCGCCAGTTCCACCAGCCACTACTACTAATTTTTTACTCATCGCTTGCCTCCACGAGAGGTGGCTTGTTTGGTTGCCATTTTGGTTTCAAAATCTACGCGCAATAAAATGCCTGTGGCAATGGTCATAATTAACAAGCTTGAACCACCATAAGAAATAAATGGCAGGGTTAAACCCTTAGTTGGCAAAATACCCGCGCTCGCACCCACATTCACCATGGTTTGAAATGCAAACCAAATACCAATGGCAAACGAAAAATAGCCTTCGTATTCTTTGCCACATTTAAGCGCTTGTTGGCCTATTAATAACGCTCTAAATACTAAAGTAGCTAATACCATTAAAATACTTACAACGCCTATTAAACCAAGTTCTTCACCTATTACAGCAAAAATAAAATCGTTATGCGCTTCAGGTAAATATTGCAGTTTTTGTACACTGTTACCTAAGCCTTGGCCAAACCAACCACCTTGGCTATAAGCCATTAGCGATTGAACTAACTGATAACCTTTACCAAAAGGATCATCCCAAGGGTCCAAAAAGCCGACAACACGCGCCATTCGATATGGTTCAACAATAATCAGTAATACAACTAAACCGACGCCAGTTAGAATAAGCACAAAGAACTGCCATAATTTAGCGCCAGCTAAAAACAGTAAACCAACCGTTGTTACAAACATAACAACCACTGTGCCTAAATCAGGTTGCAGCAAAATAAGTAGCGCATACACTGCAAATACAGCTATTGGCTTTGCAAAGCCTTTAATATTTTCTTGTACTTCTTCGCGTTTTCTTACCAAATAACCCGCAATATAACTAAAAAAGTATAATTTAGCGGCCTCAGCAACCTGAAAACCAACAGGACCAATAGGTATCCATCGTTTAGCACCATTCACTTCACGCCCAACAATTAATACCGCTATTAACAGCACCATACCTAGTATTAATAAATAAGGGTTGGATCGTTTCCACCAATCCATTGGCACACAAACACTTATCCAAAAAAGCACAAAAGACATTGCCAAAAACATGCTGTGGCGAATAGTAATATGGTATGGGTCATCAAATAACCGCTCAGCGGTCGGCATTGAAGCGCTGGTTACCATGATAAAACCAACACCAATTAACATAATTACGCAGTACAACAGCGGTACATCATACAACTGACCTGAAGGTTTTGGTGTTAATGCATCTCTTATATCGGCAAAAGCAATCATAGTTGCCCTGCCATAACACATTGAATAAAGTCATCACCACGTTGCATATAGTTGTTATACATATCAATGCTGGCACATGCAGGTGCTAACAAAACAATATTGCCTGTACTACTAAGTACGTTGGCCAAAGCAACGGCTTCTTCCATGTTGTTAGTTAAATAGCTCTTATTGGTAATCGCAGCTAAGTCACTTGCATCTTTACCAAAACAAATTAATGCTTTTACATGCTGTTCTATGTAGGGTTTAAGTGCGTTTAAATCAGCGCCTTTTGCATCGCCACCTGCAATAACAATCAGGTTTTCACCGTCACTAGCTAAACTATCTATTGCAGAAATGGTCGCTCCAACATTCGTTGCCTTTGAATCGTTAAAATACTTTACACCGTTAAGCTCAGCTACAAATTGGCAGCGATGAGCCAACCCATTAAATTGACCTAACGCGTTCTTATATTGATCTTTACTTACTTCAAACGGACTTAAAAGCGCCATTACTGCAAGCGTATTTAAATAATTGTGTTTACCCACTACCGCAAGCGTATCAACAGGTAAAAAGGCATCGCCTTTAAGCATAAAATGAGTTTCGCCATTATGCTGCGCTAAATGGTAATCACCTTGTTGAGCACCAAAGCTGATTAGGGGGGCTGTACCACGCTCAACTGGATGTGTTTGAATATCGTCGGCATTGACAACAATAAGCTCTGCACCGTCATAAATACTTAGCTTTGAGTCTATATAAGCTTGGTAACTGTCGTATCGGTCAAGGTGATCTTCTGACACATTTAATACCGTTGCACTCACAGGTTTTAAACTCGTTGTGGTATCTAGCTGAAAACTAGATAACTCAAGTACATACACATCAAAATCATCGTTGAGTAAATCAAGCACCGCTGTGCCAATATTCCCACCCAAAGCAACTTTATAGCCGGCTTCTTTTAATACTTCATAAGCGAGGGTAACCACGGTTGATTTACCGTTAGAGCCCGTAACAGCAACAACCGGTTTTGTATTAATACGTGCAAATAACTCAACGTCGCCAATCACTTCAACACCTGCGTTAATTGCATTTGCAACAGCTGGTATTTTTAAGCTAAGCCCAGGGCTTATAATAATCATATTGCTTGAACAAAGCTCAGCGTCATCTAAATTACCAAAGTGGGTATCTAGATTTGGCGCATGCTCTTTTAACCAATCAATCCCCGGCGGGGTTGCTCGGCTATCAACGACCTTGGGGGCGAGGCCATGAGATAATAGAAAACGCACAATGCCCAGACCGGTTACACCGAGTCCGAGCACTGTTATTTGTTTGTTTTTTATCTCGTTTAAATACTGCATTTATCGAATCTTTAAAGTAGCTAAGCCAGCAAGCACTAGCACAACAGAAATAATCCAAAAGCGCACAATAACGCGAGGCTCTGGCCAACCTTTTAATTCATAATGATGATGAATCGGCGCCATTCTAAAAATGCGTTGACCGCGTAATTTATACGACCCCACTTGTAATATTACCGATAGTGCTTCCATTACAAATACACCGCCCATAATAATAAGTAGTAACTCTTGGCGTACTAAAACAGCAATAATACCTAATGCGCCACCAAGTGCTAATGAGCCAACATCGCCCATAAATACTTGTGCTGGGTAAGTGTTAAACCATAAAAAGCCAAGCCCTGCGCCCACAATGGCAGTACACACAACCACAAGCTCACTCGCTAGAGGTAAATGTGGAATATGTAAGTAAGCCGAAAAGTTAATATTACCTGTTAAGTAAGCAATAATTGCCAATGCTGCAGCCACCAAAATAATTGGCACAATCGCCAAGCCATCTAAACCATCGGTCAGGTTTACTGCGTTTGATGTACCGACTATCGCAAAGTACGTAAGCACAATATAAAACAAACCTAATTGCGGTAATACGTCTTTAAAAAATGGAACAACAAGAGATGTCTCAGATGCTTGTGCACTGGTAAAGTACAAAGCAGTAGCTACAACTAATGCAATGACCGATTGCCAAAAGTACTTCCACTTAGCAATTAAACCTTTTGGGTCTTTACGAATAACTTTACGGTAATCATCAACAAAGCCAACAATACCTAATGAGCCAATTACAAACAGTGTTGCCCACACATATTTATTTGATAAATCGGCCCAAAGTAGCGTGCTGGTAAAAATAGCCGCTAAAATAAGTAAGCCACCCATTGTCGGTGTACCCGACTTAGACAAATGCGATTGCGGACCATCGTCGCGAACTGTTTGACCTATTTGCATACGTTGCAAACCACGAATTAATTTAGGCCCCAAATAAAGAGACATAATTAGCGCAGTTAAAATACCTAAAATGGCACGTAGCGTTAAATACGAAAAAACATGAAAACCACTAAAATACTGTGTTAAATACTCTGCCAGCCAAACTAACATTATGATACTCCATTGATGGCTTGTTGCTGGCCATTAACTAAATCGGTTACTAATAATTCCATGCGAGAACTGCGCGATCCTTTCACTACTATTGTTGTTTTTTTATTCACTTTATTAATGCTTTCTTGAATTTTTTGCTGCATCTGTTCGCGGCTCGAAAAGTGACGATTAGGGAGTTCAAACACATCACTTGCGTATTTACTTAACACGCCTAATGTAAATAACTCATCAATCCCTTGTTCAAGTGCATACTCGCCAACTTCTTGATGGTACTTACGTGCATCTTCACCAAGCTCACCCATATCTCCGAGTGCTAAAATGCGGTGACCTTGCATATCACTTAACAAGTCAATTGCAGCCTTTACCGACTTAACATTGGCATTATAGGTGTCATCAACCACGGTAAGTAAATCAGACACTTCAATTAAATTAACGCGCCCTTTTACATCACCCATTGTGGCAAGTGCATTGGCTATTTCTTCAAGGGTTACATCAAATTCACTGGTCAGTGCTGCTGCAATAAGTGCATTACTAATATTATGCTTACCAGGTAGTGCCAAAGTAACAGGTACTTGCTTGTTTTTAGTGCAAAGCGTAAAGCTTGCACGTGCATTGGCATCAAGCGTGATGTTCTCTGCCCAAATATCGAGTTTTTCGGTTGTAGAAAAGCGTTTAACATTACGCCCTTCAAGTTTATCTAACCAATACTGGCTAAATTCACTATCGCAATTAACAATGGCAACGCCGTCATCTTTAAGGCCATCAAAAATCTCACCTTTAGCTTTTGCAACGCCCATTAAGCTACCAAAACCTTCCAAGTGAGCTGCTGCAACATTACATACAACGGCCACATCTGGTTTTGTCATTGCCGTTGTGTAAGCAATTTCACCTAAGTGATTTGCACCTAGCTCAATAACAGCAAAACGATGTTGAGGCTCTAAGCGCAATAACGTAAGAGGGACGCCAATATCGTTGTTAAAATTACCTTTAGTAGCTAATACATCACCGTGAACCGACAAAATTGCTGCACACATTTCTTTTACGGTGGTTTTGCCTACACTCCCTGTAATTGCAATTGTTTTAGGCGCCACTTGGGCCATAACAGCGGTGCCAATTGTACCTAGTGCAATACGTGTATCGCTTACTATAAATTGTGGAATATCT
Organism: Pseudoalteromonas sp. SG45-3; assembly: GCF_014164075.1. Taxonomy (NCBI): domain Bacteria; kingdom Pseudomonadati; phylum Pseudomonadota; class Gammaproteobacteria; order Alteromonadales; family Pseudoalteromonadaceae; genus Pseudoalteromonas; species Pseudoalteromonas sp. SG45-3. The sequence goes on from NZ_JACJEN010000004.1 coordinate 187,426, forward strand.
ACATCAACTTTGTGCTGAACAATAACGCCTATAGCGCCTTTTTGTTTAGCCTCAGCTATAAATTTATGGCCATCAAAATTTGGCCCTTTAAGTGCTAAAAACACTTCGCCATCGCACACTGTGCGAGTATCAGTATTTATATTTAGCACGTGTTGATTATCACCTTGATAATCAGTTGTTAGCACATTAGCTAACCAATCAAAATCCATTGGGATCATTGTGTTATCCCTCTTACTGCTTTTTTTAGTTGTTCTTGTACATAGCGGCGATCGCAAAAGTCGATGCGCTTATCGCCTATAATTTGATAATCTTCGTGGCCTTTACCTGCAATCAAAATAACATCATCAGCTGTAGCATTTTCTATAGCAAAACGAATTGCAGTTGCTCTATCAGTCTCTAGATGTGCATTTTGAGGATGGGTTAGACCGCCTGCTACATCTGCAATAATGTCATCAGGATTTTCTGTTCGAGGGTTATCGCTGGTAATAATCACTTTATTAGCGTTTTGCTCTGCAGCTTGCGCCATTAATGCGCGCTTACCTTTATCTCTGTCGCCACCGCAACCAAATACACAACTTACACCACCTGGCACATGCAACTGCAATGCTTGTAATGCAAGTGCAAGTGCATCGGGTGTATGGGCGTAATCAACAACACACGTTGGCATGCCAGCTTGGCTAAAAGCTTGCATTCGACCAGCGACTGGCTGTAACTGCGCACAACCAGCAACTAATTGCTCAAGCGGATAACCTAGCCCTAGTAATGTAGCGAGCGCTGCCGTTAAGTTATATAAGTTGAATTCGCCAAACAGAGGCGATTTAATAGAAATATCACCCCAACTTGTCGACAACTGCGCCGAAATACCTTCACTTGAATATTCAACATCAGAAAAATAAACGTATCGGGCATTCTTAGGAGCTAAGTTTTTGCGGCCATAACAAATTAGGTTATTAAAATCATACTTTTCAAGCCATTGCTCAGCTTGAAAGTCATCTTGATTGAGCACTACAACTTGCGGCTCAAAATCACGGAAAAGCATTAATTTCGCATCACCGTAACTTGCCATATCACCATGGTAATCTAAGTGATCGCGCGAAAGATTAGTAAACACAGCCGCTTTAAACTGACATTTAGCAACGCGTTGTTGCACTAACCCATGAGATGATACTTCCATGGCTATCAGCTTTTTATGCTGCGAATTTAAATCGCTCAAAATATGCTGTAAATCAGCTGTTGAAGGCGTTGTGTTTATCAGTGGAATTAAGTTATCAGGATGGCCATAACCTAAAGTGCCTATAATAGCCGAATCAGTACTACAAAATTGCGCTAAGTGGGCAATCATTGCTGTGGTAGTCGATTTACCATTTGTACCTGTTACACCAATTAAATCAAGAGTCTGACTTGGTTGGCTATAAAAGCGACTAGCTAATTCTGGAAGCTTTTTATCAAGCTCTGAGACTAAATACAGTGGCTCAAAACTGCTTTCAAATTCACATAATCTGTCAGCAATGATAGCTATTGCGCCATTTTCAATTGCTTTAGCAATAAATTGTCCGCCATCAAGTGTATGGCCTTTAATAGCAACAAATACATCACCTGGCGTTACTTCACGGCTATCAAGGCGTAAATGCTTTACCAGTTGCGAGGGCGCATCTATTTCGATGTATTTTAAAATATCCTTTAAATCACGCATCGTTATCTTTACCTTGTACGTACGCAACCTCTTCCTTGTCAGGCGCTACGTTTAATATTCTTAATGCGTTAGAGATGATTTCTGCAAATGCAGGGCCAGCGGTGGCACCTCCATAGTACACATCACCACCTGGTTCATTAATCATAACTACCACGGCTAAACGAGGATTACTTGCCGGTGCTACACCTGCAAAGTAACCTACATATTCATCACCATAACCACCTGCTACGGCTTTTTTAGATGTACCTGTTTTACCGGCAGCACGATACCCATCAACTTTTATGTTGCGAGCAGTACCGTCTTTTTCAAATACACTTTCCATCATGTGGACTACGGCTTCTACGTCTTTTTGTTTAAAAATACGTTCGCCTTCAGGTATATTATCTTGCTTTAAAATAGTCAGTGGTCGATTAACTCCACCAGCGCCTAACATGGTATAAAAGCGCGCCATTTGCGCAGTACTTACCGAAATTGCATAACCAAATGATAAAGTGGCAATTTCAAAGTCAGACCAACGACGATTTGGATAAAACAAACCGCTGCTTTCACCTACCATTCCAGTACCGGTGTCACTGCCAAAGCCTACTTTTTGATATAAGCCAACAAGGTAATCTTTAGGCACTAACTGAGTAACCTTCGCAACCCCCATATTTGAGGAGTACTTTAGTATTTCGCGCAGTGTTAGTTCGCCGTGATTACGAGTATCTCTAACTAAACTACCACCTAAACGCATCCAACCTGGGTAGGTATCAATCGTGTCATCTGCCTGAATGGCGCCGTAGTCTAGCCCAGCTAAAATGGCTAGAGGCTTAACAGTTGAGCCTGGTTCAAACAAATCTGTAATTGCGCGATTACGACGCTTATGAGGTGCAGCATCGCTTAAGTTATTTGGATTAAATGAAGGACTATTTACCATTGCCAGCACTTCACCGGTTTTAACATCAACTACCATAGCTGAGCCCGATGTGGCTTTGTAAGTCAGTACAGCTGATTTTACAGCTTTGTAGGCAATAGCTTGAATTCGTTGGTCAATACTTAGTTCTATACTTTCTGGCTCTACGCGCTCACGCTCGTCAAGCACTTCTACTTCACGCCCTTGTGCGTCTTTACGTATAGTGCGGCGGCCTTCCTCGCCCGTTAAAGCGTTTTCGTATAGCTTTTCAATACCTTCAATGCCTTTACCGTCTATATTAGTAAAACCAATAACATGCGCGGTAACCTCACCGGCGGGGTAATAGCGTTTAGATTCATCTAGTAAATGAATACCTGGTAGGCGTAAATCGCCAATATAATTTGCTACAGCAGGAGTAACTTGGCGCTTTAAATAAACAAAGCGACGCGAGGGATCGTTTAATAGTCGAGAGTTAATCTTCTTAGGATCAATGCGCAATACATCAGCAAGCTCACGCCAGCGTAAATCGTTTTTATAATAAAGTGCAGTACGCTTATCAAGCTCAGCGGTATTTTCAGCTAAAGATAAATGATCTTCGCCGCTTTTACGTGCTTGTTTAATTACTTTAGAGACTAGCGACTTGTGCAATGCTTTAGGATCAGCATATACACTTACAACAGGCACACTTACCGCTAACTCTTTACCATTACGGTCAAAAATCATCCCGCGTTGCACATGTAGTTTTTCAACGCGCACGGTACGTTTGTCACTTTCTGAACGTGCTTTATCAGGTTCTATTACTTGTAAATAAGCAGCGCGAGATACGAGTGTTACAAACACCATAAACACAACTGCACACACCAGCATAAAGCGCCATGTGATTAAATTAGTGACTGGTTTTTTGCCTCTATTTCTCATTGTACTATTATTACCTGCTCATCTTGACTCGTAGGTCTTTTCATTTTCAATTGTGATGTAGCTACTTCTTCAATGCGTGCATGTTGCGAATAAAATTCTTCTTCAACAAGTAAGTAGCGCCACTCTAAATCGAGCTCATCGCGTTCTTGTAATAATTGATCTTGCTGTATAAGTTGGCCACGAGCTAAGTGGGTTGTTTGCACAACAGCTAAACTAGAAGCGAATATCACAACCAACAAGGCCGAGGTTAGCTTATTAGCTCCTAGGCCTTTTAATATTTCAAAGAATAAATTAGGTTGCCGATAGCTCGCTTTTTTACTCATCCCAACCTCTGTGCAATCCTAAGTACAGAACTACGAGAACGTGGATTACGCTCTACTTCTGCAGCACTTGGCTTAATAGCTTTACCCACTGCTTTTAACGTCAGATTTTTATTTATTTGTGCATCAGTTAAAGGCAAACCTCTGGGTAATGCTTCTCCCTTACTCTGTTTTCTAATAAACTGTTTTACAATACGGTCTTCTAAAGAATGAAACGAAATCACTACTAAACGTCCGCCTGGCTTTAGCACTTTAACTGCAGACTGTAGCGCAGTTTGAATCTCTTCAAGCTCACTATTAATGTAAATACGAATAGCCTGAAAAGTACGGGTAGCTGGGTGTTTAAACTTATCTTTTACCGGTACAGCTTCATCAACAAGGTCAGCAAGCTGCTTGGTAGTTGTGATTGGCGTGTGCTCACGAACTTCAAGTACTCTGTGTGCAATGCGTTTACCAAACTTTTCTTCGCCCAATTTTTTAATTACGTGGGTAATATCATCCAACTCAGCCTCTGCTAACCACTGTGCTGCACTGCGACCTGTTGTAGGGTCCATACGCATATCGAGTGGGCCGTCTTTCATAAAACTAAAGCCACGCTCAGCGTCATCTAATTGTGGTGACGAAACACCAATGTCTAATAAAATGCCATCGACTTTACCAATTAGATCGTTTTGCTGTGCTACTTCGTATAGGTTTGAAAAGCGAGTATGTGCAATTGCAAAACGTGGGTCATCAGCAAATTTTTCAGCTGATTGTATTGCTTGTGGATCTTGGTCAATTGCTTGCAGGCGACCTTCATCACCAAGGCGTGCTAAAATTTGCCCAGAGTGGCCACCACGTCCAAATGTACCATCCATGTATATACCGTCTGGCTTAATTGCAAGGGCATCGATGGTCTCATCCATTAATACGGATACGTGTTCAAATTGCGCTGTCATTAGCTATTGTGTGCCTTTTTTTGTGCCGTTAGAGTGTAAAATTATCTAAATCTTGGTTAGGTTCAAAATCACCAAGCCTTTCAAGCTCAGTATCTTGCTGCATTTGCTCGTGCCAACGCGCCTCGTCCCAAATTTCAAACTTATTCATCAAACCAACCAGCATGATTTTTTTGCCAAGAGATGCATGGGCACGTAATGACGGCGCAAGCAAAATTCGACCATTTTTATCAAGTTGATACTCTGTAGCGTTACCTAGCAACATACGTTGCATTCGTCGAGCTCGTGGATTCATATTAGATATTTTCGCTAAACGGCTTTCTATTTCGAGCCACTCAGCCAATGGATATAACCATAAACACGGTTCATTTAATGCGACGGTACAAATAACTGTCCCCTGATCTTCAGACAACAGAGATTCTCGGTACTTTGTCGGTACCGCAAAACGCCCCTTATCATCCAAACTCAGTGAACTCGCGCCACGAAACATAAAAAACCTACTTTGAAATTGTTTTATTCAATTTTTTGTTTATTTTATCCAATGAGATCCACTAAAAACCACTTTTTACCACAGTGCTCCAGTTTAGGGCTTGACAAGCCATTTTGTCAAGTAAGCTGACCAGCTTTAGTGAGTCTCAAAGCTAGAAAAAATAAGGGCTCAAGCGAAGCATTTGAATTACGTGGGAAAAAGTGGGATTGAGGTAAAGAAAAATATCAGCTTTGCTTTTATAACTTTCTGTTTACATGCATTGCTTACTGAATAACCAATGAATATTTACAATTTTTAAGGCGTTTTTATCCTCTTTGTAAAATTTACCTAGCCGTGTAGTAATAGTTACTGTTTATTTTAAAATACTCATTATCAAAAATTAAAAAATACAAACAAAACCTATCAAATTCAGGTAGTTAAAATGAATAACAAGTTTGGTTTAATCATTGCATCATCTAAATCACTATTTAAATTTTTAACTTATTAAGGATTGATTATGGCTACTGCAACGAATACGAAACCAAATACAACTTCAGATGTTAAGCCTGACGTTAAACTAACAAATACTGAGTCTCCTCTTACAGAGAAAGCAACATCAGCGGCGCACGATGCTGTAGATGCACTTTCTAGTAAAGCTGCAACAGCTGAAAGCAGTGTGCGTAAAGGAGCTTCTAGCTCAGCAGATGCATTAAGCGAAAAACAACTTATTGCACGTGAAAAATTAAGTGAATGTACTGCAAAAACTCGTGCTTTTGCTTCTGAAAACCCATTAGCAACGGCGGGTATTGCTTTTGCTGCGGGTATGTTAATCACATCACTACTTCGTCGTAAGTAATTAGTGATGAATAACCCACAAACAACAGCAACCAAGGATGGTAATGTACAAGACCAAACTACTGAGCAACATAGCCAAAAGGACGATTGGCAAGATCATGTTGCAATGCTTTTAGAGTACTCTAAGCAGCTCAAGGATGATTACCAAACTCAAGGAAAGATCACCCACCAGCTTGCTAAAGCTGAATGGAGGTTATCGCTTAGATCGCTTGCATTGATCACTATATTTTTAGGATGCTTTGCCAGTGGTTTGGTTTTGTTGTGGGCAGGATTTCTAGGTGCTGTTGGATACGGTGTATACGATGTTTTTGGGTCGGTATGGCTAAGTATTGCAACAGCTACTTTACTACAAGTTGCTTGTTTAATATGGCTTTGGAAAAATACAGTTTACTTAAGCAATAAAATTGGCTTTAGTAAAACGCTTAAAAGTTTAAAGCAGCTATTTAACTTACAAGGAAATTAGTATGTTAGTTAACTACTTAATTAAAGCACCTAATGAAAACGTTAATGCTCTAAGTAAGCAAATGGATACGCGCAGTGAATTGAAACGCCAACATCATGCAGCGTTCCAATATAGACTAAAGCGTTTTGCCGTAACCAAAGTTGGGCTTTCAAGTGCCTTTATCGCAGGTGCAGCAGTACAAGCGGGTAAAAGCGAAACCAGCTTCGTAAGAAAATACGGCTGGCTAGTGAACTTGATAGTTTAAGCGCTAAACATTTCTACCGTGATCAGATAAGTAATCAATACTTGGACCACTTGGCACAACTTGTGTTGGGTTGATCATTGTGTGACTAAAATAGTAGTGTCGCTTAATATGATAAAAATCAACTGTTTCAGCCACTCCTTTAACTTGATATAGCTCCCTAAGGTATCCACTTAATGCAGGATAGCTTTCAATTGTGCGTAAATTACATTTAAAATGGCCAACGTACACACTATCAAACCGAATGAGTGTAGTGAATAATCGCCAATCTGCCTCGGTGAGCCTATTATCTGTTAAATAACGCTGCTTGCTCAGTATCCCTTCTACTTCATCGAGTGCTTTGAATAAATCGTTAAACGCCTCTTCGTATGCATCTTGAGTTGTTGCGAATCCCGTACGATAAACACCATTATTTATATTTGGATAAATCAACGCATTTAATTCATCAATTTTTGGTCGTAGTGCCTCTGGGTAGTAGTCATCGTTATTACCTGTTAACTCATTAAACGCACTATTGAACATACGTATAATATCGGCAGACTCATTACTGACAATTTTATTTAGCTTTTTATCCCACAATACGGGTACTGTAACTCGCCCGGAATACTTAGGATTATTTTTTGTATACACTTGATGTAAGTAGTTACTATTAAATAAAGCATCACCAGTACTGTGGTTTTGCGTATCAAAAGCCCAACCACTATCAAGCATATCAGGGCTAACAACCGACACCGTAATTAAATCTTGCAACCCTTTTAAAGCTCTAAATATAAGCGTTCGATGCGCCCAAGGACACGCAAGTGATACATATAAATGATACCTGTTCGCTTGTGCTTTAAAACCAGCCTCGCCCGTTATTCCAGCGCTACCATCAACAGTTACCCAGTGACGTAACTGCGCCGTTTCGCGTTCAAACTTACCGTTACTTGAATCTGTGTCGTACCATTTATCTTGCCATTGGCCGTTAACTAATAATCCCATAAAACTCTCCTAAAAATACCGTTATATTTTGCCAAACTCGCCGCTTTGATAATCACGCACTGCTTGCTGTACTTCAGCTTGCGTCGTCATTACAAACGGACCCATATGAGCAATTGGCTGATTAAGTGGATCGCCTGCTAAAACCAAAACGCCAGCGCCTTGTTCAGAGCTAATATTAATATCACTGCCTGGTTCTAAAATAAGTAACTTACCCGCTGGTATTATTTGATTGTCGCTCATTATTAGTGAGCCGCTATGAATATAAAGCATTACTTTTTGTTGGCTAAGAGGCTCTAAATAAATGCTTTTACCAGCAGGTAATGTAATATCAGCGAGCGCCGCATTAGCAGCTAAACTTTGCAGCTCGCTTGCAAGCGTTTCACTTTCGAACTGCCACGATCCCGCAAGTGCTTTTAACGTCACGCCTTGCGTATTTGTAAAACTAGGAGCTGGGTTTTTAGTCGTATCTTGATAACGTGAATCACGCATTTTTTCTGCGCTTGGCATGTTTATCCAAATTTGAAAGCCATGCAGACCATCTATAGCATCAGCGAGTGGCATTTCACTGTGCATGACGCCGCGCCCTGTGCTCATCCATTGCACATCGCCTGCTTTAATTGCTTCTTTGTTACCCATTTGGTCACGATGCTCAAAGCCACCTTTTAGAATATAAGTAAACGTTTCAATTCCTCGGTGCGGATGCTCTGGAAAGCCTCCCATATAATCTTTTTTGTCGTCTGACTTAAGTTCATCAATCATCAAAAACGGATCTAAATATTTACCATCAAACCCAGGTATGCGGCTAATGCTCACGCCATCGCCATCTTGAGTTGCATAAGCTGTAAGTATTTTTGATATTTTCATTTTTTAATTCACTCTAAAGAATAAGTTTATGAGGCTATTAAATCATTCATTAAACAAAACAACTATGTCTTTAAATCGAGCTTAAGGTTCTAAAAAATAGAACGACATTGATTCATTGGTTACATTTTCAACCTTATAATTACTATGGTTATTTGGAGTGAATTTGGCTACAATTGTTATTGCAAAATACGAAACTAAGGAATGGTTATTTTTACTTATTCTCTCAAACATCAGCTTTATCGTTTGCTTATATTGCTAAGTATTCCGGGCACCGCTGTAATTATTTTTACTCTGCTGCTTGAACGCCACCACTCTATTGAGCAAAGTGAAAAAAAAGTAGAAAACATTGCTAAGCAGTTAATTTTACAGCAAAAGCACTTAGTCGATGATATTGACCGTTTAGCGCGTTATTTGGCTAAAGAGGAAAGTAAGAAAGAAAATATAGCAACGTCCTGCCCTAATTATTTTAATCAATTTAGAGCTATTTATGCCCATGTTGCCAATATCGGGATTATAGATCCAAATGGCATTGTTATGTGTACAACAAGCGGATTAACCAAAACAATAAGTATTGCAGATCGTGCGTATTTTCAAAATGCCTTAAAAAGTAACCAATTGTCGGTAGGTTATTTTCAGCACGATAGAAACTTGCAAAAAAACACCCTTAACTTTGCGTTGCCTATCATTAATAAAAAAAATGTAATTCAGGGCGTTGTAGTTATCGTTGTTGCGCTTGACTGGTGGAACAATGCTTTTAATAATATTGAACTGCCGACTGGCTCTATTGCTGCAATCGCTGATTCTAATGGAAAAATTTTAGCGCGTTACCCACCAACAACTGCAGCCCTTGGCGATAATATTGCAAAGACTTTATTAGCAACTGATTCTTCGATTGATAATGAGTCATCAACAAAAATAAAATCTATTGAGGGTGAAGATCGAATGCTTCATCACTCTATTATTTATAAAGATCCGAGTAATAACAGCTTAAATATACATATTGCACTTCCTATTACGCATGCTTTAAAGCAAATAAATAATAATTTTTTTATAGCGATTGGTGTGTTTATTTTATCACTGCTAGTGCTATGTTTAATTGCACGTAAGCTGCTTAAAACCAGCATTATCGACCCAATTAATAATCTAACAAATGCAACAAACGTATTGGCCAAGGGCGAAATGCCGTCACAAAAAATACAGCCAAATAATCCAGAGCTCAATACTCTCTATCAGCGTTTTAAATCAATGGCGCAAACTAGGTTAACCGCCGAGGCTAATTTAAAAAACAAGCACGATGAGCTTACTAGCTTGCTTAATACTCTGCCCGATAGCTACGTTAGAATTAACATCCATGGCGATATTCTCAACATAACAGGGCAGTTTAAGCCTCAAGTAAATCCTAACAGCACTGTAGTACCTCATTTATCATCAATACTTTCTCACAACAATGTGCAGCTTTTGTTATCGCAGTTATCTAAACTTGATGTTTCGAGCAATTTAGAATTCACACTCGAAAAATCAGATCCTAAACGCAGCTTTGAAGCACGTATTAGTGCAATGCAAAGTAAAAATGAATACGTTGTTGTGCTAAGAGATATAACACAACGAAAAATAAATGAAGAAGCACTCCACCTTGCCTCGCTAGTGTATAACAACAGTAGTGAAGGCATGGCAATCACCGATCCAGCGGGTATAATATTTGATGTAAACCCTGCGTTTTGCAAAACGACTTTATATAGTAAAGAAGAAGTTATTGGGCGCTCCTCTTCAATTCTTTCATCAGGAAAACATGATAAGAATTTTTACAATAAAATGTGGTCTGAATTACAGCAAACAGGCCGCTGGCAAGGCGAGGTTATTAACCGTAAAAAGAACGGGCAGCTATACTCTGAGTGGCTCACAATCGATACGGTTTATGATACAAACAACGCACCTATTCGTCGAATCGCGATATTTACAGACCTCACTGAGAAAAAACAAGCCGATGAAACAATTTGGCGACAAGCTCACTATGATCACCTAACTGACTTACCAAATCGTTTAGAGTTAAAGGAGCGATTAAATCAACGATTTTCAAACATTGTTACTCCCGACAATCAATTGGTTGTCATGCTTTTAGATATAGATCACTTTAAAGATATTAATGACACATTAGGCCATCACTATGGTGATAACTTATTAAAACTCGTATCTCAGCGTATAGTCCAGTCGGCAAAAAATGCTGAGTTTGTGGCACGTATTGGTGGTGATGAGTTTGTTATTGTGTTTAATCGTATAAAAAGTACGCGTCATATTAATCAAATTGCCAGTAATATTTTGCTTAGCCTATCGTCGGCTTTGCATCTTGAAAACGAAGAGTTATTTATTAGCGCCAGCATGGGCATAGCATGCGCCCCTAATGATGGTGAAAATACTGAACAACTTTTAAAGGCAGCCGATCAGGCTATGTATAAAGCAAAAAGTAATGGTCGTAACTGTTTTGAATTTTTCTCTGCTGACATGCGCGAATATGCACACGCGCGCATGGTGCTATTAAAAGACTTACGAAGTGCCATTGAACTTGAACAGTTTGAGTTGTTTTATCAGCCCATTGTTGCTTTGAATGATTTACATATTCATAAAGCTGAAGCACTTATTCGTTGGCAACATCCCGAAAAAGGCCTAATTAGCCCTGTCGCATTTATTCCTCTTGCTGAAGAAACTAGGCAAATAAATGCAATTGGCCAATTTGTATTTGCTCAAACCTTGCAAACGCTTAACGATATAAAAACCCTAACCGATGACACTTTTCAAATAAGTGTAAACGTGTCGCCAGTGCAGTTATCCACGCCAGAGAGTGGTATAGATGAATGGTACGATATGCTAAAAGCTGCAAAATTACCTGCATCCTCAATTGTGGCAGAAATAACTGAAGGCCTAATGATTAACCCCGAAGCATTAACGCAACGTCGCTTAAAAGAAATAGTAAAATCAGGTATGCAGCTTGCCCTTGATGATTTTGGTACAGGATATTCGTCACTCGCTTACTTACAAGAAATGGATACCGACTATTTAAAAATAGATAAACGTTTTGTTGATAATATCCAAGTAGGCAGTCAAGAACTTGCACTGTGTGAAGCAATAATTGTTATGGCGCATCAACTGGGCTTAAAAGTAATCGCCGAAGGAATTGAAACTAAATTACAAATGCAGCTATTACTTGAAGCCGGATGTGATTACGGACAAGGTTATTTATTTTCAAGACCTTTAAATAAAAGCAGTTTTATGGCACTTCTAGCTGATAAAAAAGTCGCTTTATTAAAATAAATAAACAAAAAATTACTGTTACGCAATAAATAATGCGTCTGCGCGGTCAAGTTAAGCAATCAGATATAAGTAGTAACAGGATTTAAAAATGGCAAAAGCAACATTAGAGCAATGGCGAATGTTTAAAGCGGTTGTGGATCACGGCGGATTTGCAGGCGCAAGTGCGGCTGTACATAAAAGTCAGTCAACCGTACACCATGCTGTTCAAAAACTTGAAGCCGCCTTGCAAATTAAGTTGCTTGAAGTAAAAGGTCGTAAAGCATTTTTAACCGATAGCGGTAAACTAATTTTACGCAGAGCTGAATTTTTAATTGAAGAAGCAACTAAAATAGAATCGGTAGCGAGCACACTAAGCGAAGGCGTAGAAAGCACATTAAAAATAGCTGTTGATGAAGTTTTACCACACACCATTTTATACCAGGGACTTGCTAAAACGAGTGAACTTTACCCGCTTTTAAAGATTGATTTAGTAGAAAGCGTGCTAACCGGTGCAAACGAATTACTACATAACTCAGTGGTTGATTTAGCCATTTCATCAATTCCTATCTATGGAATTAGTTGCAGTACGTTATGCGATATAGAGTTTATAGCCGTTGCGCATAAAGACCATGTATTACACCAACAAACTGAACAACTCAACTTTCGCGATTTAAAGCTACACCGGCAAATAGTAGTTCGCGACTCAGCAACCCACACCAGTCACAATGATGGCTGGTTAGGTGCTGATATGCGCTGGACAGTCAGCCATTTACGCAACTCTATTGATATGGTTAGTCAAAATTTGGGTTACGCTTGGCTGCCAAAAACACAAATAGCACATTTAATTGAAGATAAAACGCTCATCCCACTTAATTTAGACCAAGGTACAACCCGTACCCTTAATTTATATTTAATGTGCAACGACAACGACAGGCTTGGTCCTGCAGCACAAGAGTTTAAAGAGCAGCTTATAGCTCTCACTAACTTTAGCTAATAGCTATTCGTTTTTTACATCGAGGTGATCTGCCACATAGGCGCCTCGCTGCCCACGCTCTTTAGCTGGGCCTATAGTACTGTCTTTACCTGTTTGCTGCTCAGTAGCTGCATTAATAACAGCACCTAATGTGATTATATAAGCGCTGATATACAACCACATCAACATGATCACTACACCACCTAGTGAGCCGTAAGTTTCGTTGTAACTAGAAAAACGCGACACATAAAAAGAAAAACCTATAGATGCCAAAATCCAAAGTACAGTAGCAATAGACGAACCCATCGTGATCCAACGCCATTTGGCCGGTTTACGATGTGGGGCATAACGATATAAAAGTACCAATGCAAAATTAAAGGTAAAAGCTAATAATGGCCAAGAGATGAGTTTAATTAATAAATCTATACTTTCTTTTAGTCCCACTAAATTAAGTACAATAGGTAAAATACCAATAATTAATAACGCAAAAATTGCGACAACAATCGCCCCTACCGAAAATAAAAAGCGTACTAATTGAGCTTTAAAAAATGAACGCTTTTCATATTCACGATAACTAATATTACACGCAGTAATAAGTGCTTGGCTGCCCTTAGAACTACTCCAAATAGTAAGTATAAGCGTACCGATTGCACTTAAGCTCAAGCTTGCACTTGATGTTTTTGCAAGGCTAGAAACCTGAGATAAAATTAGTTCACTGGTACTTGGTGGGAGCAAAGTAACTATTTTACTTAAATGATCACTAATATCTGCGGGGGATGAAAAGTACGCATACACAGATACCATCGCCGCAATGGCCGGAAAAATAGCAAGTAACGCATAAAATGCCACACCCGCTGCCACTATAGATAAGTTATCTTCACTCATTTGCTTAAAAATGCGCTTAACAATATCCCACCAACCTATAAAAGGGATATGACCAGGCTGCTCAGCTTGCTGTCCTCGTTTAGCTTCTTTCATTCTAAACCTCAATATTTGTATTACATTACTACAGCAAAATGTTTGCCAAGTTAAATAAAGTATTTGCTACTAAACTTGCTGTTACCTAATATTAGCGATTATAAAAACCAAACACGGACGATAAGCCATGCCTAGTAGCCAATCAAACATTATAGCTTTAAACAATACGCCTCCCAGCACGCAAAGTTTTCAAGGCGATGTGTTTACGTGGCAGTTTTTTCATGAACAAGCTGTGCAATTACTTCATGCAACAGCGCAAATATTACCCACACTATTACTCGGTATAATACTTTTAGCATTAAGCTATTTAATTGCAGGGCCACTTTCTCGATTGCTTATAAAGCCTATTGACTACATGACTGACAGTAAACTAGTTCATCTAGTTGTAAGGCGTAGTATAAGCACTTTGATTATTTTATTTGGCGTTTACTTATTCCTGCGTTTAGCAGGGCTTACCGAGTTTGCTGTTGCCATTATGAGTGGCACGGGACTAATAGGACTTATATTAGGTTTTGCCTTTAGAGACATAGCTGAGAACTTTATCGCTAGTTTATTACTGAGCATACAAAGGCCTTTTAAAATCGACGATGTAATTGAAGTAGACAATCGTTTAGGCGTTGTTAAAAAAGTAACCGCAAGAGCAACCACACTTGTTGATTACGATGGCAATCATATTCAAATACCCAATGCGACGGTATATAAAAATACTATTAAAAACCTGACTGCCAATCCAAAAATGCGCGGAAAAGTAGAAATTGGTATTGGCTATGATAACGATATACGCAGCGCACAAACTCTTGCCCTAGCTATTGCCAATCAACAAAATGCGGTGCTTAGCGATCCACCTGCGCAGGTTTTAATAAAAAACTTAGGCTCATCTACTATTAACTTCGTTTTGTATTTTTGGGTTAATAGCGAGCAACACAGTCCATTAAAAGTAGCTTCCCAGCTTATGCGCGAATTAGTCAATGAGTTCACAAAACAAAACATCAGCATGCCTGATGATGCACGAGAAAGAATTATACTCACCGACCCTAGTGAAAATGTTTCTAATTTAGAGGAAAAACAACCATCGCAAGTGCAAAGCGAAAAAAGTGAAACAGTTGATCAAACTAAAACACTTGATGATGTGAGCAGTGATACCGACGAAATACGTGAACAAGCAGAGCAATCAAGAGACCCAGAACAAGGTAAAAATATTATTTAATAATGCTGAAGTTGTATATATTAGTATTTAGCTCAATATTAATACTCTCGACCCAATAAGCAAAATAAGTAATCAACGCTAATA
Organism: Pseudoalteromonas sp. SG45-3; assembly: GCF_014164075.1. NCBI lineage: Bacteria > Pseudomonadati > Pseudomonadota > Gammaproteobacteria > Alteromonadales > Pseudoalteromonadaceae > Pseudoalteromonas > Pseudoalteromonas sp. SG45-3. Next base: position 202,584 of record NZ_JACJEN010000004.1, read on the forward strand.
TATATTAACGCTGGTTAGGAAGTATCTTATGAAAAGGCAAAAGGCTTTATAGGATATTAATCGACTTTTGCCCTTTGTTTGCGGAGTTTTTCAAGTTAGTTGTCGCATCAAATAAAATTTTATGCCGCCCGCATTGCTTCTTTTTTCTCTGGATTTAAATTTACTTCATTGGTCAGATGCCCACAGCTAGTCTGGTCTAGTTACTACTACAATCCACCAACACCGCCTTGTATCGACCTCTAAACAGTTCACCATCTGTATTACGTGTTCTATTAGAATATTGCGTATAGAGACCATTAATATGTTTCATGGCTCTGCCCATGTTTGCATCAGGGATTTTTATTAGTAGGTGGTAATGATCGGTCATTAAATAATACGAATGCACTTCAATATTAAAACGAAAACTGGCTTCCTCAATGCAGTATAAAAAATGCTTAGAATCGTCATCACTCAAAAAGGTGTTTTCACGCCCTCTTCCGCGATTCATCACATGATAAAACACATTTTCATACTCTATTCGTAGTGGTCTAGCCATAATAATAAACTCAATGAGCAATAAACTATAAATCTAGATCATTGATGTATGAAGGTAAGATTTGACCCTGCCGAATCGCTAAAAAGCAGTTAATACCCTCCTACCTTTATATTAATGACCTTAGCTCAAAGTCATTTTCTTCGCGCCCAGCTTCATCTTTCGCTTTATCTATACATCTTAAGTTTTAACTATTGTATTTTATATAAGCTTGTTTATCATATGAGATCTATTTACAAAGGCATGTGAATATTAAAGTTTGCAAGGGAATCATGTAGCCTCCCCACAACAAATTCACAGCCTATTTTTAAGGCTTCTTGTTTATGTCATTTTTAACAACACTTAAAAAGTTTGGTAATCATATTGGTGCTTACAAAGTGCACTTGTGCCCTGAGGTAAAAGGCCAAGCTAGTGAAAAAGGCAAACCTTTATCGAATGTAAAAATAGAGAGAGTATTGAATTTTTCTGATGGTAAAAGTGTTGAAGATTTCACTTACACAGATAATAATGGGGGCTTCTCATTACCTGAAATTAATATCCGTTCTAATCAACCAGCAGTCCCACTTGCTGAGATTTTCACTTCTCAAGCTATTTATCTATCCTACAATAATGAAGAATATTGCCTTTGGGGTTCTAGATTATCAGGCGTTAAATATCGAGAGGAATATGCAAGAAAGTTAAGGCAATTAATAGCCGACATCTCTAATGGAAAGGTTCTTTTTAAATTTCAGAATAAGAAAACTGAAGGCTATAAATTTGAGGCTTTAAGTATTTGTCGTTGGTCTGATGATTTTGAAGTAGTGGAACAAAATGCTTATTTTGACCTTTCAGAAATTGAAACGGATAATAATTAATAAATCAAAAACTAAATTATAAGGAAATATTAATGAATGTTTTAAGCCCTGCAATAGCTGCTAATTTTGCAGCTATCTCATACGAAAGCCTTGACAAAAGAGGCTTGAGAGCTAATCCATATTTTGAAAGAATTAGCTCTTTATTTTCATTCGAATCAGAATCTATAAAAGGTGTAAGTGGTTCTATTCTCGAACGAGTTTTTAACCACTCGACCAATTTTGGCTGCATTGCAAAGGGTAAGAAAGGAGCATATGAAGATGATTATGTTTTAGCTTTACGAGGCACGGCTAAAGTTCGTGATGTTGTCACTGATTTACATTGTGGTTTAAGTACTTGTAGTAATAATCAACCTGTACATGCAGGCTTTAACCATACATTTAACTCTTTCAAAAATCAGTTAGAACTATACTTTAAAAAAAGCACTAAGAAAAAGTTAAACATTCATGTTGTAGGTCATAGTTTAGGTGGGGCTTTAGCAAACTTAGCTGCTAACTGGCTAAAGCAACGTTTCGGTGCCAATGTAAAATTATATACTTTTGGTGCGCCGCGCGTTGGTTATAATAGCTTTGCTGTAAAAACAGAGTCCGCAACAGATAACAACATCTATCGTTGCGTACATGCCGCAGATCCAGTTCCTTTAGTGCCTGTGTGGCCATTTATGCATACTGAACAAGAATATATTTTACACGGTGCTGCCACTATTACTCCAAAAGCACATAGTATGACTAATGAGACGCCAGGATATTTACATACAGCAAGCAACTTCAAAAGTTACTCTGCTATCAACAAAGGAATGGAAAAACGAATTCAAGAAGAGGTAAGGCTTGATTATGATAGACGGCTCGAATGTAGCCGCACGTCTAAATGGGCTAGGAAAATTGGTGCAGCTTTAATAACTCATTTACGTGATACTGGTAAGCTATATGCGATACAAAATCATTTATCGAACGCTCTCACAGTGTACGATCAGATAGCTAAAGCATTAGCTGATAGCATTGACTTCTCTAAAAACTGTACCAAAGATATAAAAGGGATTTTAGGGCACATACTAACATTCTGTGGCTATCCATTTAAGGTAATTTCTTTTACTTACGCTTCGATTAGACATATTTTACAATTAATGCTTAAAAATATTTTCGCACTTGCGGGTGAAGCGATAGCATTAGCAAAACCTTCCTAAAATGAAATTATACAAAAAAACCGCCAAATGGCGGTTTTTTATTAACAAGTAAAGCTGTTAGTGTTATGTGAAATTTAACAAAAGCCAATGTGCAAAAGCCAACGGGGCCAAATCTTGACTTCATACATCATAATTTCTCACTGCCCGGTTATCACTCTTTGTTGAAATTCTAACGAGTACTGCAAACAGATAGCCAAAAACTAATTACTTGCCTTAATTTACAAGCACAAAAAAGCCCGCAGCGTTAACTGCGGGCTTTTTAATTGAATGAGTGAGTCAGCCGGTAAGCCGGGTTTTGTCCTTTCCGAAGAAAGTGATAATCATTCGTCTAGGCCATAAATCGCTCTATGGCTCAAGCAACCTACCCGGTTCTCACGTGGGCCACGCGTTCATTATTTAAAATGATAGAACCCTATTTGGTCTTGCTCCGAGTGGAGTTTACCTTGCAACCGACTATTACTAGCGGCCCGGTGCGCTCTTACCGCACCCTTTCACCCTTACCAATCGAGATTGGCGGTCTCCTCTCTGCTGCACTTGTCGTGGGCTCACGCCCCCCAGCCGTTAGCTGGCACTCTGCCCTATGGAGCCCGGACTTTCCTCCCCCTGATCATTTTCGTCACAGGCAGCGATCATCTTGGCTGACTCGGCGCGCAGTATACATGAGGCTAATAACAAGCGCAGTAAAATTTACTCTTTTTCTTCAATAATTGTTTTATATAAAGCGTTTTTCTTCATACCAAAGTATTCGGCTACAACGCCACAGGCTTTTTTCATTGGCATTTCACTCTCAAGAAGTGCCAGCATTTTGCGCGCTTCTGGCGGAACATCGTCTATTTGCTTTGGTTTACCCGCAAGCATAAGCACTATTTCGCCGCGCTGCTTGGTAGGATCATCAGTTAAAAACTGTTTAAGCTCACTTACACTACCATTAAAAAATGTTTCAAAGGTTTTGGTTAGCTCTTTAGCAAATACAACTTGCTGCTCATCACCAAGGGCTAGTGCTAAATCATCAAGGCTTGCCATAATACGGTGCGTACTTTCGTACATTATACTGGTGATACCTGAGTTAACAGCTTCGGTAAAAAAGTCTTGGCGAGCTTTGCTTTTAGCTGGCGTAAAACCAATAAACTGAAAACGGTCGGTTGGTAAGCCTGAACAACATACGGCTGTAATTGCAGCACATGCACCTGGAACAGGTGTAACATGAGCACCTTGTTCGCGACATAGATTTACCACAGCGTAGCCTGGATCACTAATTAGTGGCGTACCAGCGTCAGATACTAAAGCAATATTTAAACCTTGATTAAGTTGATCAATAATTTGTTGTGCTTTTTGCTTTTCGTTGTGGTCGTGTAATGCAAACGTTTTTGCCTTAATTCCAAAGTGGCTAAGTAGCTTGCCAGTATGGCGAGTGTCTTCAGCAGCTATTAAGTCAACTTGCGATAATGTCGCAATGGCACGGTGACTTAAGTCGTCATAATTGCCAATTGGGGTGGCAACAATGTAAAGAGTGCCAATTTTCTGTGAATTCTCCTCATTTAACATTGAGGTCTCCTGCGTCAGTCAGTAATATAAGCAAATCGCGTTAACGTATTGGGAAATCATTGTGCGACTTAAACTAGTTAGTCTATTAATTATATTGTCAGGGTTATCGGCGTGTAGCACAACCGAAAAACCAACTAAAAACAGCGATAACGTAAGTAACCGCACTAATGCACTGCAAAATCAGGCAACCAGTGCGCAATCTATCTACCAATTGGCGCAAAACCGCCAAGGTGCCGATAAAATACAGTTATTGTATAGCGCCCGTGATGCTGCAATTAGTGAGCAAAACTGGCCTTTGTTAGAGAAAATTGGTAATGAGCTTGAATTAACCGCAAGTGTTGATCAAATCCAAAACCGTCTTTATATTGCATTTGCACAAAAACAACAGAATAAGAATGATCAAGCTTTGGTGATTTTGCAATCGCTAGACGGACAACTGACTCAACCTGAGCATTTTGCATGGCATCAGTTTTTAACAGCCAGTATTTATGCATCGCAAAACTTTCCTAAAAAAGCTGCCCCCTATTTCTTTAGAGCTTCTGAAACAGCCACAAAAAACAATATAGAAATCCCTCAGCTCAATCAAAATTTGTGGGATAACTTAAAACAGCTCTCTTCATATGCGCTTGAACGTTTTAACCGTGGTTCGGTTATCCAGCAAGGCTGGGTAAACCTTGGTCTATACTATCAAGTATATGCAAGTAGCGGCGTGGAGCTAGACCAAGCAATTAATAATTGGCGCAGGCGCTATATTGGGCATCCGGCTTTTTCTGTATTACCTGAACAAGACGAAATGCTTACTGAGCTCGCCCCTATTAATATAGAGCGTTTAGTTGTGTTGTTTCCACAATCAGGCCCTAACGAACGCTTAGGTGATGCGCTTAAAGCCGGTGTGTTAGCTGCACTTGATACGCAAACTATCAACGACACTATTTTTATTGATGAAAACCTAAGCACTGAGGAAATCGCAGCGCAACTTGAAGAAATAAAGCCTGATTTTGTAATTGGTCCTCTACTTAAAGCAAATATTGATAAACTAGCCAATGCACAAACTCTTATTGATACTCCGGTACTGCATTTAAACACCTTTGATGGTGAGCGCATTTCGCTTCAGCATTATTACTTTGCATTAAACCCTGAGCACGAAGTACAACAAGCTCTGGAACACTTTTTAACTAAGGGCTATCAAAAGCCTATGCTGCTTGCGCCAAATAATGCAAATGGCCAACGTTTAGTTGATTATTTTAACCTACAGTGGCAACGCTACAGCGAAACCAAGCCACAAATCGGTTTTTATAACGATAAAAAAGATATGCCGAACACAATTACCAGCTTATTAGAAGTTGATAAGTCAAAAGATCGCATACAAACAGTTAAAGCATTATTTAAGCAAGAAGTAGAAAACGAAACGCGTTCACGCAGTGATATAGACGTTATTTATATTTTGGGTGATGCAATAGAAACTCGCTTAATTAAACCTTACCTTGATGTAAACGTCAGTACATTTGCTGATCGCATTCCACTTTATGCAAGCTCTAAAAGTCATAGTAAACAAATTGACAGTACAGACAAAGGCGACTTAGACGGCCTATACTTCACTGAATTACCGTGGATGCTTGATTCACAAATTAAACAACATAATTTACGCCAGCAGTACAACTCTCTATGGCCAGAGCAAATTGATATTAGCCAACGCTTATTTGCAATGGCGTACGATGCAGTATCAATATTACATGACATTAGACAGTTAAGCGTAATGCCAGGCAATCAATATAGTGGCTTAAGTGGTAAGTTGTCTGTTAATACCAGCGGCCATATAGAACGTATGCTCGACTGGGCTCAATATACAAACCGTCGCATTAAGCCTGTGCAATTAGAAACACAACGCCCGGTACCATTGTTTATGCAATCAGCGGGTGATATACAAACTATAAATTAAACTTTATTAAGTTAAGGGGGCGGCATGTCGTGGTTTAAAGAGCTGTGGCACAATAGTCGCGAAAAAGGCCTGTATTATGAGCTTGAAGCGCAAAAATACTTAGTTACTCAGGGCTTAACACCCATTGAACGTAATTATTACTGCCCCTTTGGCGAGCTTGATGTCATTATGAAAGAAGGCGATACCCTTGTATTCATTGAGGTCAAGTTTCGCAAAAATAATGCCCGTGGCGGTGCCAACTATGCACTTAGCCCACAAAAACAAGCTCGATTAAAACGTAGTATTTATCATTACTTAGCAGCTAAAAATTTAACTAACCAAGCACTAAGAATTGATTATGTAGCCATTACAGGAGAAGCATCTCCTAATATTAATTGGCTTAAAAATGTATTTTAAACGCAAATACAAAGATAAATTATTGGTAGGCTATGCAAGACACAATTAAAGAAATTTTTACAGAAAGCATTCAAGTTCAAATCGCTGCTGGTGAAGTGCTACCTAGTGCGCTTGAGTCAGCTGCATTTACTATTGCACAAAGTCTGATCAACGGAAATAAACTCATTTGCTGCGGTACTGCTAATTGCCACATGCTCGCCCAGCACATGGCGGGTGTATTGGTTAATCACTATGAAACCGAGCGTCCTTGTTTGCCGGCAATTGCTCTATCGCAAGAAAACGTTAACCTTGGACAAAGTACTCAGGTAGACGATCACGATACATTTGCTCGCCAAGTCCGCGCTTTTGCTCAGCAAGGCGATTTATTGCTCGTACTGGCTATTAACGGTAACGAAAAACATGTTATTTCTGCCGTTGAAGCTGCACTAACTAAAGATATGAAGGTCATAGTTATGGTTGGTGATGATGGTGGCGAGTTGGTTGGCCTACTTGGCCCTAACGATGTTGAAATTAGATCTCCATCTAAACGCCCTAGCCGCATTATCGAATCCCATTTAGTTAACTTACATTGTTTAAGCGAACTGGTTGATTTAACGCTTTTCCCTCAGGATGAAAATTATGTTTAAACGCTCTCTTATTGTTTTAGGTACTGTTGTATTACTACAAGGCTGCGCAGCTGCTGTTGTAGCAGGTACAGCCAGTGCAGTAACTGCAGCGAACGATCGCCGTACCATTGGCTCTCAGATTGACGATAACAATATTGAAATAAAAGCCAGTATTGCACTTAGCGAAGTAGAACGCCTTGAAAAATTTGCCAATATAAGCGCTGTAAGCGTTAACGGTATTGTTTTACTTGTAGGCCAGGTATCTAATGAAGAAATGAGAAACGAAGCACAGCGTACCATTGAGGGCGTTTCAGGTATTCGTAAGATACATAACCAAATTCGTATTGGCTCAAATATTGGTATTACTACACAAACGCATGACTCTTGGTTAACTTCTAAAGTAAAAGCTCAGCTACTAACAGCAAAAGACATTAGCAGTAATAACATTAAAGTAGTTACTGAAAACGCTGAAGTATTTTTAATGGGTTTAGTATCTGACTCTGAGTCTACTCAAGCTGTAAACATTGCCCGAAATGTATCTGGCGTAGAGCGTGTAATTAAAGTATTTGAATACTTGTAAACACAAAATACAGACATAAAAAAACCGCTTATTAAGCGGTTTTTTTTTCGCATTTACTTATTATTTAATAACGCGTAAATGAGAGCCTTTTTTCTTCTGTGGCTTTTCTGGTGGTGTTTCATCAATAAATTCAGCTGATGAATCAACACTTTCAAGCTCAGGCACAAAATCGTCTTCGTCCTCTAAAAACTCATCTGCAGTAAAGACTGTTCCTTCGCCATTTTCACGCGCGTATATTGCAAGCACAGCACCTAGAGGCACATACACTTGCATTGGCTGACCACCAAAGCGCGCATTGAAGCTAAGTTGGGTTAAGTCTAACGAAAACTGTGTGACCGCTGATGGACTTATGTTTAAAACAATTTGTCCATCTTGAACAAACTGTGTTGGCACTTGTACATTTGCAAACCCAGCGTCTACCACTAAATGCGGTGTACACTCGTTATCGACTATCCAATCAAAAAAAGCACGTAATAAATAAGGACGATTAGGCGTCATTATAAACGGATCTCACGCTCAGCTTCAGTTAAAGAGGCTTGGAATGACTCACGTTCAAATAAACGGATCATGTACTCTTTAAGCTCTTTAGAACCTGCACCATTAAGCTCAATACCAAACTCTGGTAAACGCCATAATAGTGGAGCTAAATAACAGTCTACTAAGCTAAACTCTTCACTCATAAAGTAAGGTGCTTCGCTAAAAATAGGTGCTACAGCAAGTAATGCTTCTGTTAGCTCTTTACGAGCTTGAGCAGCATCTGACGTGTTGTTACTGATTTTATCAGCTAGGCTGTACCAGTCAGTATCAATACGATGCATCATTAAGCGACTACGACCACGCATTACCGGGTAAACAGGCATTAGTGGAGGATGAGGAAAACGCTCATCAAGGTATTCCATGATGATGTTTGCCTGGTATAAACCAAGCTCACGGTCAATCAGTGTTGGCACTGTGCCGTAAGGGTTAATTTCGTGAAGTGCTTCTGGCAAGTTATCTTTTTCAGCCAAATGAATATCTACACTTACACCTTTTTCCGCAAGTACAATACGTACTTGGTGGCTATACATACAGTTAGCACCAGAAAAAAGGGTCATTACAGGGCGCTTATTGGCAGCTACGGCCATGCCTATACCTCCATTAAATAACTAAAACAGCAAAAGGGGCTTAAGCCCCTATTGCAAAATTACCTTTAAAAATGTTCAACTTAATGAACATCTCTCCAGTATTCTTTCTTAAGCATAAATGCCAAGATAAATAGAATTATTAAGAATCCTATTACCTTAATACCTAGCGCTTCCGATTCAAGACGTGAAGGTTCACCCACGTACTCAAGGAAGTTTGTTAAATCACGAGCCGCTTGGTCGTATTCATCTACGCTTAATTCACCCGTACCATCAGTTTCAGTAGCAATAACTTTGGTCACAGTGTGGCCATGTTCTTCTACTTCTTTAGTGATAGGCGTTGGTAAACCTTGTAGTTCTTGAAGAACATGAGGCATACCTACCGATGGAAAAACAATATTGTTAACTCCAAACGGGCGAGATTCATCTTTATAAAACGATTTTAGGTACGTGTAAATATAATCTGGTGATTTTACACGTGCAATTAGAGTTAAATCCGGCGGAGCCGCACCAAACCATTTTGCTGCATCGTCTTTTGTAATTGCGTTGGTGATATGGCCACCTACTTTAGAGCCGTCAAAAATTAACTGCTCTAAACCAACTTCTGTTGGGATACCGATATCACGAAAAGTACGCTCATAACGTTGATACTGCATTTGGTGACAACCAAGACAGTAGTTCATGAACAACTTTGCACCGCGTTGTAAAGATGGTTGATCAGTAAGGTCGTTATTCGCTTCCATTAAAGGAACCGACGGACCTGCTGCCATAACCATGTTAGGCAACAAGTTTACTGATAAAGCAAATAAACCAATAATAAGCTTCTTCATCATTTCGTTAACCTCTCTGGCAATGGCTTAGTTTTTTCGTTCTTACTGTATACAAACAACAGTACGAAGAACATAAAGTAAGTCACAGTACAGATTTGAGAAATAATCGTTTTCATATCAGTTTGTGGAGTTGCACCCACCCAACCAAGAAGAACGAAAGTTACAACAAAGCCTGCAATGTTCCATTTATGGAAACCACAACGGTAACGAACCGATTTAACTCTACCACGGTCTATCCAAGGTAGTAATGCAAGTACTACAATCGATGCACCCATCGCCGCAACACCGATTAACTTATCAGGGATTGCACGTAAGATTGCATAGAATGGCGTAAAGTACCAAACCGGGAAAATATGCTCAGGTGTTTTAAGTGGGTTAGCTGCCTCGAAGTTTGGACCTTCTAAAAAGAAGCCATTCATCGCCGGCATAAAGAACACAACCCAACAAAACAGTATTAAGAAACCAACCACACCCACAATATCTTTAACTGTGTAGTAAGGGTGGAACGGTATCGCATCAACAATGTCTTTTTTGTTAGTGTAATACTCGTGGAATTTAAATTTAGGCTTATCTTCTTCAGCTACTGAGCCTTTCTTACGTTTAATCTCAATACCTTCAGGGTTATTTGAACCCACTTCGTGTAGAGCAACAATGTGTAAGAAAACTAAGATTACAATAACCAGTGGTAGTGCAATTACATGTAATGCAAAGAAGCGATTAAGCGTTGCACCTGATATTACGTAGTCACCACGGATCCAAAGTGTTAAGTCATCACCAATAACCGGAATAGCACCGAATAATGAAATGATTACTTGTGCGCCCCAGAACGACATTTGGCCCCATGGTAATAAGTATCCCATGAATGCTTCAGCCATTAGCGCTAAGAAAATGAACATACCAAATAACCACAGTAATTCACGCGGTTTTTGGTAAGAACCGTAGATCATGCCACGGAACATATGCATATATACAACGATGAAAAACGCTGATGCACCTGTTGAGTGCAAGTAACGTAGTAACCAGCCATATTCTACATCACGCATGATGTACTCTACCGAGGCAAAAGCACCTTCAGCAGACGGAACAAAGTTCATCGTTAACCAAATACCTGTTAGGATTTGGTTTACTAGTACTAACATGGCTAGTGAGCCAAAAAAGTACCAGAAGTTAAAGTTTTTAGGTGCTGGATACTGTGCAATGTGCATGTTCCAAACACGTGTCATTGGGATTCGGTCGTCTATCCAACCAATAATCTTACCAAACATTAGGCTACCCCTCTTTCTTCGCCCACTAAAATAGTGGTGTCATCTAGAAAAGTATAAGGTGGTATTTCTAAGTTTAATGGTGCAGGTACCGATTGAAATACTCGACCAGCCATATCAAATTTAGAACCGTGGCACGGGCAGTAGAAACCGTCATCAGTCCCTTCTACTTTCTCACCAAAATTACCTTGTAAAAAGCCTGGTGAACATCCTAAATGCGTACAAATACCTACAGCCAAAAATATTTCTGGACGTAATGAACGGTAATCATTTGTTGATGATTCTAATTGTTGTGGCTCTTGCGATTGCGGATCACGAAGTTGACCTTCATGTTCTTTCATCTGCTCAAGCATTTTTGGGGTACGTGATACAACCCATACAGGTTTACCACGCCACTCGACACGTATTAATTGTCCAGGCTCAAGTTTGCTGATATCTACTTCTACAGGCGCACCCGCAGATTTAGCTCGCTCACTTGGATTCCAAGACGCAATAAAAGGAACAGCAGCCCCAGCCGCACCAACACCACCTACAACAGAGGTAGCTATGGTTAAAAAGCGACGTCGGCCATTGTCTACAGGCGCATTGCTCATCCACTTATCTCCACTATGATTCTCAACACTTGCTATATTGAGAACATCAGTTACAGCAGGTTAATTATTCGAAATTTTTAAAATAGAAGCGATCATAATTAAAACCCTTGATTAAAACAAGGTTATTCAAAGCCCCATGCTCGAATAAACCTGACTTGATCAAAAATTTGATTAAGCTAGCTCGAGAATAAAGCCGAACGACTATAATAACGCTTCTGTAAAAACAATATACTGACCGAGATCAACACCACTAAGAGGAAACAGTAAAAACTGTACATAGTGTCGTTAAACTCACTCATTTTACTTCCACGCCAATTGTAGCAAAAAATTCCACCAATTAACTGATGGATTTAAACTAATTACGATAATTATTTAACTTTTTTGCAGCTATCTGAGTGTTTTTTAACTTTCGTTCGATTAATACGCAGTTATTAATAAATTTGATCATCATTAATTACAGCAATACCAAGTATGGCGACCGCTATAAACAAATTTAAATTAAGTAGCAAATGTAAACTTTTTGATTTGAAAACAAAAAACCCAGCATAAGCTGGGTTTTTGAATTCTTGATAACGTATAGATTAACGTTTTGAGAACTGTGGACGCTTACGCGCTTTCTTAAGACCCACTTTCTTACGTTCAACTTTACGTGCATCACGTGTAACAAAACCTGCTTTACGAAGTTGTGGACGTAGTGACTCGTCAAACTCCATAAGTGCACGAGTGATACCGTGACGGATAGCACCAGCTTGACCAGTTGTACCACCACCAGAAACGGTGATGTAAAGGTCAAATTTTTCAGTCATATCAACTAGCTCAAGAGCTTGATGAACAACCATGCGTGCTGTTTCGCGACCAAAATACTCTTCTAGAGAGCGTTTGTTGATTACGATGTTACCAGTGCCTGGGCGTAAGAATACGCGAGCACTTGAACTTTTACGACGACCTGTACCGTAGTATTGATTTGCCATGATGGTGCTCCTTAAATGTCTAGAACCTGAGGCTGTTGTGCAGCATGGTTATGCTCAGTACCTGCGTAAACTTTAAGTTTACGGTACATAGCGCGGCCTAAAGGACCACGTGGCAACATGCCTTTTACAGCTTTCTCGATGATCATTTCAGGCTTTGCAGCTTGAAGTTTATCAAAAGTAGTAGACTTAAGGCCACCTGGAAAACCAGAGTGAGCGTAGTACACTTTATCTTTGAATTTGTTACCAGTTACAGTAACTTTTTCAGCGTTGATAACGATGATGTAATCACCAGTATCTACGTGAGGAGTGTATTCAGCTTTATGCTTACCGCGTAGGCGGTGAGCGATTTCAGTAGCGATGCGACCTAAAGTTTTACCTTCAGCGTCAACTACGTACCAGTCACGTTTTACTGTTTCTGGTTTAGCAACAAACGTTTTCATTTATAAAAATCCAATGTTTTTCAATTAAAACCACAAGTAGTTAATATTAACTACTGCTCTAAGTTTGCTATAACCCCTTCGAGTTTTAGACTTTTGCGCCGCTCACAAGTGGCTAGACTATATGAGGACATAGAACGCAACGTGGCAGACGCGGGAGTATACCAGCACTTAAAACACATTGCTACTCGCCGGTTGTTTTTTCCACAAGAAATTTCAGAAATAAGAAGTACTATATATGTACCTCTTTTTTATAGTTGCCCTATTACACATTTACTTACTTATTTAAACTAAATGCTCTCTAGCTAAATATTCTAAGGATTGCATTTCTTGTAAACGACTAATACAACGCTTAAATTCAAAATTTAAATTACCTTGGGTATAAAGTTCGGTAATAGGTTTTTCAGCCGATATAATTAAAGTTACATGGCGCTCGTAAAATTCATCCACTAAAGCAATAAAACGTCTAGCAGCATCATCATTAGTTTGACCTAGCTGTTTTACGTTAGAAATAATCACCGTATTGTATAAGCGGCTAATCTCCATGTAATCGACCTGGCTACGTGCTGTTTCGCACAATTCACTAAACTCAAACATCACAACGCATTTAGCTACTTTACGCGTTTTGATTTTTCGCCCTTCGATCTCTATCGGCTCATCTAATTGCCCTGGCTCTGGCGATAACTTATCGAAGTACTCAAATAGGTTTTTATCCGCATCTTCATCTAACGGACTATGAAAAATTTCAGCTTGCTCTAAAGTACGTAAGCGATAATCGATACCTGAATCTACATTAACTATCTCGGTATTTTTTTTAACAAGCTCAATAGCTGGCATAAAACGCGCTCGCTGTAAGCCATTTCTGTAAAGTTCATCTGGCACTATATTAGAGGTTGCTACAAGTACTATGCCCCGTGCAAATAGCGCTTCCATTAAGCCACCTAATAGCATGGCATCAGTAATGTCTTGTACAAAAAACTCATCAAAGCAAATAATGTCTGTTTCTGCTTTAAAAGTGTCAGCAATTTTTTCTAATGGATTAGCCGTATTATTTAGCTTTTTAAGCTCGTTATGCACTCGGTGCATAAATCGATGAAAGTGCACACGCATTTTACGTGTGCCCGGTAATGATTCGTAAAAAGTGTCAACTAAATAAGTTTTACCACGCCCTACTCCCCCCCAAAAGTACAAACCTTTTACAGGCGCAGGTTCTTCTTTACTAAATAGCTTAGCAAAAAAGCCTTTTTGTTTTGGCTTTGTCTGAGTTAGGTCATCGTATAGACGTTGTAAATGGCGCACAGCATTTTCTTGTGCTGCGTCGTGTACAAAGTCATCTCGCTTCAAGTCTTGTTGGTATGTTTGCCAAGGAGTCATATCTATTTACAGTTAAAACACAGTTTAATTTGCAAAGCATATTAACACGCATCATAACTCGGGGTATATTACACTTAGTATGATTTATAATTGAATCGGCATTCGTTAGTTATTTTCCCAAAGGGGTAGTTTTTATGGGCACAGTTATGTGGGTAGGTTTGATTGTTATTGTTGCTGTTGTAGCATTTTTTATTGGCGCATTTGTTACTAAAAAACAGTTCAAACAAGATGAATTAAAAGAGCAAGCAGAGCAAGCTGAAAATGCGTTAGAGCAGTATCGCCAAGATGTAGCTGATCATTTAGCGAATACTGGTAAGCTCGTAAATAAAATGAAAGAAAACTATGATCAACTGCTTAGTCACGTTGAAGAAACAAACCAGCTTCTTCTAGAAGATAGAAATAAAGCACCAGCTGAACCATTCTTTTCAAAAGAAACAACAGAACAACTGCAGGCTTCATTAAAAGAGCGTCAATGCGATCGTTCTACAGCCGCAGCACAACCAGCTGATTATGTATCAGGTGAATCAGGTTTATTTGCTGGTCAAAATAAAGTTTCAGAACATTCTAAAGCATCTTGATGAACTTTTTTTTGACCCCATAGTCTTTAGATATAACAGCTTTGTTGTTTTATCTAAATAAACCGAAAAGGGCTGCTGTAAAGTAGCCCTTTTTGTTTTGCTTTATCTTAAGTGGAGTTACCCCTGACTATGAAAATGAAATTATCACTTATCAGCGCAGCTATTTTATCTACAAGCTTGTTAATGAGCCCAGTAGCGTCTTATGCAAAAATGCCAATTGCAGTAAATGGTCAACAACTACCAACTCTTGCCCCCATGCTAGAGAAAATATCTCCAGGTGTTGTAAGTATCCAAGTTTCAGGCTCAAAAGAAGTACGCCGCCGTGCAGATCCGCTTGAATACTTTTTTGGACAGCAACAGCCTCGCAGTCAAAAGCGTCAATTTAGTGGATTAGGCTCTGGGGTGATTATTGATGCTGATGAGGGTTATGTAGTCACTAATAATCACGTAATCCAAGATGCCGAAAAAATGGTAGTAACCCTCGAAGATGGCCGTGAATTTGAAGCAACTAAAATTGGTACTGATACAGAATCAGACATCGCTCTTTTACAAATAGACGCTGATGACTTAACTGAAATAAAACTCGCAAATTCAGACAGTTTACGAGTGGGCGACTTTGCTGTTGCTATTGGTAACCCATTTGGACTTAGCCACACAGTTACATCTGGTATTGTTAGTGCTCTTGGTCGTAGTGGTTTAAATATTGAGGGCTACGAAGATTTCATTCAAACCGATGCTGCTATTAACCAAGGCAACTCTGGTGGTGCATTAGTTAACTTAAACGGTGAATTGATTGGTATTAACACTGCGATTTTAGGTGCTTCTGGCGGTAACGTGGGTATTGGTTTTGCCATTCCATCAAACATGATGAAAAACTTAGTTGATCAAATTGTTGAACACGGTGAAGTACGCCGAGGTTCGCTGGGTATTTCTGGCCGCCCACTTGATGCAGGCCTTGCTAAAGCGCAGCAACTTGACGTTAAACAAGGTGCTTATGTAATGCAAGTAATGGACGACACTGCTGCAAGTAAAGCAGGTATAAAAGCAGGTGACGTAATTGTTAGCATTAATGGCGGTGATATTAGTGGTTTCCATGAACTACGCAGCAAAATTGCTACGCTAGGTGAAGGCCGCGAAATAAAACTTGGTATTTACCGCGATGGTAAAATTAAAACGGTAAAAGTAACTCTTGATGGTGCATCAGGTGTTACAGCGACTGGCGAAGAGCTGCATCCTGCGTTCCAAGGCGCGACACTTGAAAACGTGCAAAAAAATAGTAATAAAGGTGTTGAGGTTACGTCTGTAGACCCTCGCTCACCTTCTGCCCGTGTTGGCCTTGAAGAAGGTGATATTATTATGCAAGTGAATCGCCAAAGAGTAGAGACTATCCGTGATATGAATAAGATTATCGAAAACACTAAAGGTAATATCGTACTTGGCGTGCAACGTGGTCGTGAGTCTATATTTATTTTAATTCAGTAATAAATAGCACTATTAATGTAATAAAAATAACAGTGGCACTTGCCGCTGTTATTTTTTTTATGTCATCATAAAGAGATTGCTCACTTACATAATAAGAAAACTGTGCTGAAATTAATAAAATTTATTCTTCCCCCTTTATTTGCAGGTCTAAGTATTGCTTTTTTAGTGGTTTTTTTCAGCCCTAATATGCGAGCCGCCTTACTTCCTAATGTTCCCCTTCCAAGCGCGATGAGTGCGAGTCACCTAAGTTTTTCTGATGCAGTTAAACGAGCAGCTCCTTCTGTAGTTACTATTTTTTCAGAAAGCATTTCCAAAGAACCTCGTTATAAAAGAAAAAACACGGTACAAGAGCTAGGCTCTGGCGTCATTATGTCGCAAGACGGTTATATTCTTACTAACTATCATGTTGTTAATAATGCAGACCAAATTATGGTTATCTTAACCGATGGCCGACGCTTTTTTGATGTGCAACTCATTGGTTTTGATACTATTACTGATTTAGCCTTACTTAAAATCAATGCAGATCACCTCCCAGTGATTCCCGTAAACGATAGCTATGTATCAAATGTAGGCGATGTTGTACTTGCTATAGGCAACCCGCTTAACTTAGGGCAAACAATCACTCAAGGCATTATTAGTGCAACGGGTAAGCAAAAAATTACAGATAGCCCTTACAATAACTTATTGCAAATGGATGCAGCTATTAACGTGGGCAACTCCGGCGGCGCATTAGTTAACTCCAATGGTGATTTAGTCGGCATTACTTCTGCACAATTTAAAACGCGTGAGAACTTGAATATTCAAGGAATATTTTTCGCGGTTCCTTACTCACTTGCTAAAAAAGTGATGGGTAAACTCATTCGTCACGGTCGGGTTGTGCGCGGCTATTTAGGCTTTGAAGGCACAGCAGTAGATAGTACGGGTAAAGAAGTAAACGACAGCCTAACGCCGGTTACCGGCATGCGTATTACTAATTTAGACCCTTTGGGGCCAGCATGGCAAGCAGGCATTGAAGAGCAAGATATCGTCATTAAAATTGCAGGGCTTTCGGTAGCAAACCCACAAAAAGTGCTTGAAAAAATAGGTAATACGGAGCCCGGTAAAGAAATAGAATTTGAGCTATACAGAGATGGCAAAATAGAAAAAATCATGGTGGTGGTAGCTGAGCTTGAAACAAAGCTTTAAAAAAGAGTAATACCAATCGTCAATAAAAAGGTCGGATAGCAATTTGCGTATCCGACCTTTTTTAAATAGCTTAACTAGTTATCTACTTAGCTACTTCTACGTTTAATGTTTGCACCCAACGCACTTAGCTTATCTTCAATGCGCTGATAGCCTCTATCAACGTGATAAATACGGTCAACAACCGTTTCACCCTGTGCCACTATACCCGTTAAAATTAAGCTAGCTGAAGCGCGTAAATCGGTTGCCATCACTTGCGCACCCGTTAAGCTTTCAGTCTCACCACAAATTGCGGTATGCCCTTCTAAACGAATATTAGCGCCCATACGCTGCAACTCTGGTACATGCATAAAACGGTTTTCAAAAATCGTTTCTGTGATCGTTGCACTACCATTTGCTACTACATTCAATGCTGTAAACTGAGCTTGCATATCCGTAGGAAAACCTGGGTGTGGAGCTGTTTTAATATTCACGGCTTTAAGTTCTCGGCCGCGCATATCAAGATAAATACTATCGTTATGTACTTCTAGGTGCGCATTCGTAGCACGTAGCTTTTCAATCACAGGCTCAAGAGAATGAAAGTCTGTATTTTTACAAAGTACTTCACCGCCAGCCATTGCTGCTGCGACTAAAAACGTCCCAGTTTCAATTCGGTCAGGTAAAATACTGTGTTCACAGCCAGCTAAACGCTCAACGCCTTCAACTTCAATGCGGCTAGTACCTGCACCTGTGATTTTAGCGCCCATAGCAATTAGGCAGTTAGCTAAATCAATTATTTCAGGCTCGCGTGCCGCATTATCAAGTATGGTTTTACCATCAGCGAGGGCCGCTGCCATTAATAGGTTTTCGGTAGCGCCTACACTTACCATTTCCATAAAAATTTCAGCGCCTTTTAAGCGACCATTAACCTTGGCATTAATATAACCATTTTCAACGTTTATTTGTGCGCCCATGCGCTCCAAACCTTGAATATGGATATCAACAGGGCGAGCACCAATAGCGCACCCACCAGGTAAAGACACTTGAGCCTCACCAAAACGTGCAACTAGAGGGCCTAATGCAAGCACAGAGGCGCGCATTTGCTTTACTAAGTCGTAAGGCGCTAATGTTTTATTAACCGTTGCACCGTCAATTACTAGCGTATCGCCCTGCCAATTAACATCTGCACCTAAAGTTTTTAATAAGGCTTCAGTGGTCACTATGTCGCGAAGACGCGGTACATTAGTAAATATACTTTTACCATCAGCTAATAGTGAAGCAAATAAGATAGGAAGTGCGGCATTTTTAGCGCCCGAAATAGTCACTTCACCAGCAAGTGAAGTGCCACCTTGAATTACAAATTGATCCATTAGGAGGCCCTAGTTATTGCGGTAAAATGAATTTTTGTTCACGCTTCCACTCTACAGGAGTAAATGCACGAATAGATACTGCGTGAATTGTCCCATCTGAAATTGTATTCATTAATGGACCATAAACTAGCTGCTGCTTTTTAACTCGGCTTAAACCGTCAAAGCATTCGCCTACTGCAACAACTTCATAATGACTACCATTGGCTTTTACATGTACTTCAGCTAATTGAAGTTCTTCGCGTAATAATGTTTCGACTTGGCTAGTTTCCATAACTCTCACTCAAATAGGGTTGTAACCTGACCCAATTGCATTAAATTTTGCAATTGCTCAGGTAGGTTTTGCAATTCAAGGCGAATGCCTTGCTGCTTTAATTCTGCAAAAGAGTGAATTAACCAAGCTAAGCCAGCTGTGTCAACCCTTGATACTCCACTTAGGTCGAAATAGATGATTTTATGCTTAGTTAATAACTTATTGTTCAGAAGCTGTTCATCGCCAATTGAATTTCGAGTAAGCTCACCGCTTACTCCAAAATGTTGTCCATCAACTTGGCTTATTGCCAATTTAGTCATTCGAGTTACTGCCTCTAAACTGAACTGGTAGCTGACTCTTTTGCTCTAAAAGGTTACTTACATTATCAATACCTTGCTGACGCAAAATACCTTGCAGCTCGCTTTGCTTTGCATCCAGTAAACTAATACCTTCGGCAATCATATCGTACGCGCGCCATTCACCGTCGCGGTCTTCGCGTACTTTAAAATCGATTCTGATATCAGGTTTACCGTCTTCAATAATTTTAGTCTTAACAACAACGACGTCTTTACCTTTAAACGCTTGCTCTGCACCAAACTCAACTTTCTGATTTGTGTATTGAGTAAATACACCTGCATAAGTAGCAACTAAGTACTCTCTAAATACACCAATAAAGCGTTGAATTTCTTTAATTGCTTTGGCCTTTTCAGCCTCGTCGGTAATTGCACGAACTTTAGATACTTCACTGCCAAGTACACGAAGTGCTGCATATTTATAGTCGATATAAGGCATTAATTCTTCTTCGACTATTACGCGAAGGTATTCCTGATCTTTAACAATTAATGGCTGATCTTTTTTAATGCGCGCAAATGTATTATCGGCAACTTGGCGTACCATTTTATTAGGATCGACTAATTTCACATCTGCTGCACTTACGCTTTGAGTTAGCGTCATTGTGCCAATTGCTACAATAGCTAAAAACTTTTTCAACATAATAATTACTCACTACCTTGGTTGAATAAAAACTGCCCGATTAATTCTTCAAGTACAATGGCAGACTTAGTATCAGTGATTGAATCGCCATCACCTAGTGCTTTACTTTCCACACCAAATAAATCGTCAATTGCTTCATCTTGCTTGTTTTCTGTCACTGTTTCGCCTAAACAACGTTGCTTAGCAGAATCTGGAGAAATTACAGGGTGAATACCTAAGTACTGCTCACCTAAAATACCCGACGTTAAAATAGAGATTGAGCTTGTGTCTGAAAAACGACATAAGTACTGTGCGTCAATGGTCATATTAACGACTGGTAAAAACTCTTGTGGGTGAACATAAATTGATTCAACACGGCCAATTACAACACCACCTACTTTTACTGGCGCACGCGCTTTTAACGAGCCGATGTTTTCAAACTTGGCATTAAGCGTATATGTTTCGCCAGAGCCACTAATACCTGAATTGGCAACTTTAAGTGCAAGCATCGCAAAAGCTAAAATGCCAAGTGCTACAAAAAAACCAACTAAAATTTCTAATTTCCGTGAATTCATTATCTATACCCTATTAGCTGGTAAACATTACCGCTGTCAAAATAAAGTCAAAACCTAAAACTGCTAATGACGAATGAACAACCGTTTCGGTGGTTGCTTTGCTGATCCCTTCTGAGGTCGGCACACAGTCATATCCTTTATAAAGCGCAATCCAGGTCACCACTATGGCAAATACAAAGCTTTTAATAATACCGTTTAGTATGTCTTGCTGAAACGACACTTGCGATTGCATGATTGACCAAAAACTACCAGTATCAACCCCCAGCCAATCTACCCCCACTAAATGAGCGCCTATAATTGCTACAGCTGAAAATATCAATGCAAGCAATGGCATGCTTATAAAACCCGCCCAAAAGCGCGGTGCAATAATACGTTTTAGCGGATCGATTGCCATCATCTCAAGTGATGAAAGTTGCTCTGTTGCTTTCATTAAGCCAATTTCAGCTGTCAAAGCGCTACCTGCGCGTCCTGCAAATAATAATGCAGTAACAACCGGGCCTAGTTCTCGCAATAAGCTCAGTGCCACTAACGGCCCTAAACTATCCTCAGCGCCATAACCAACCAATACGGTGTAACCTTGTAAAGCCAACACCATACCGATAAACAAACCCGACACCATAATAATGAGTAACGATTGCGAACCAACCATATAAAGCTGGCGAACAAGTAACGGTGTGCCTTTTTTAAAATTAGGAACATGCGCTAATGCACTAAACAGCATATAAGCAGAACGACCAAGGGCCGCAAAGCGTCCTAGCGTTTTATGTCCTAGCTTTTGAAATAAATCCAACATTATGCTTTTTCTCCAAGTAGTTCGTCTGCATAAGCCTGAGCCGGAAAATGAAATGGTACAGGACCATCCGACAAGCCTTTTAAAAACTGTTGAACTAAAGGAGATTCATGATTACGCATTTCATCTGGAGTACCAGAACCAATTACCCCTTGATCGGCGATAATTATAACGTGTTCGGCAATACTCATTACCTCTGTTACATCGTGCGTCACGATTAAAGACGATAAACCTAATACTTCGTTGAGCGACTTAATTAGCTTAACCAATACGCCCATCGAAATAGGATCTTGCCCTGCAAATGGTTCATCGTACATGATTAGCTCTGGATCAAGTGCTATAGCGCGTGCAAGTGCAGCACGCCTTGCCATACCGCCGGATAACTCAGATGGCATTAAATCTTTAGCGCCACGTAGTCCAACCGCTTGCAGTTTCATTAACACAACTAATCGAATCAGGTCTTCACTTAGCTTTGTGTGCTCTCTTATAGGGAACGCGATATTGTCAAATACCGACATATCAGTAAACAACGCACCACTTTGAAAAAGCATACTCATTTTAGTACGTGCTTCGTATAACTCTTTACGAGACATTTTAGGAATGCTGCCACCTTCAAATAAAATATCACCTGAATCTGGTTTAAGCTGACCACCAATTAAACGCAACATAGTGGTTTTGCCAATTCCGCTTGGCCCCATAATCGCAGTAATTTTACCTTTAGGAACGCTAAAACTCATATTTTTATATATGGTTCTATTGCCTCTCGAAAAGCTAACATCCTTGACTTCTACTATTGATTGCGACAAGTCGCTCTCCATAAAAATGTTCACTAGTGCCCCTATTTTAAAGCTTTTTTGTCAAAGATGGAAAAAACAATTCGTAAGATTTTGTAATACACCCATGAAAAGGATTATAAGACTCGCTCAAAACAGCTTAACCCCGGCTTAAATTTTTAAATTAGCTGTTTAAAAGCAACATTGTTACCTAGTTGACCTTACTCTTTTATTTATACTTTCATCTTGGCTTTTGTTACTATTCGCGCCATCCGTATTTTGTATAACTGGCTTAACACAATGGTTACCTCGTTTGTTATTTTAATTCTTGGTTTTGCAGCTCTTGTTTGGAGTGCCGATAGGTTTGTTTATGGGGCTGCGGCTCTTGCTAAAAACTTTGGTGTACCTACACTTATTGTTGGTTTGACCGTTGTAGCCATGGGCTCTTCAGCCCCTGAAATGATGGTTTCAGCCTCTGCCGCTCTGGCTAACAAAACCGACACAGCCGTTGGCAATGCTGTTGGCTCTAATATTACAAACATTTTACTTGTGTTAGGTATCACTGCTCTATTTCGCCCTCTTTCAGTTTCATCTAGTACGTTAAAACGTGAAATGCCATTAGTGATGCTCGTATCTTTAGCTACTTGGTATGTGTTCTCAGATAACTACTTTTCATTTAGTGAAGGTGTTGCGCTTTTAGTTGGCTTTATCGTATTCATCGGTGGGTTAATCATTGTATCTATGCGTGCAAAAAACCAAGATGACCCATTTGTCTCAGAAGCCTGCGACGATGTACCAAACGATGTACCTACTAAAAAAGCGGTATTTTGGTTAATTGTTGGCATGATACTCCTGCCGGTTAGTTCTCATTTTTTAATCGGCTCAGCTGTTGATATTGCTAAATACTTCGGCTTAAGCGACTTAGTCATTGGTTTAACAATTATTGCCATTGGTACTAGCTTGCCTGAACTTGCCGCCTCGGTTGCAGGTGTACTTAAAAATGAAGATGATTTAGCACTAGGTAATATTGTTGGCTCAAACATATTTAATATTTTAGCTGTATTACCTCTAGCAGGTATTATTAATCCTTCAGCAATTGATCCATCGTTAGTAAGCCGAGATATATTAATTATGATTGGTGCAACACTTGCTCTTATTATTATGTCATTGAACTTTAGAGGCACCCAGCGTATCAATAGGGTAGAAGGCGGCTTATTGCTAATAGCGTTTTTGGGTTACCAAGGGTATATTTTTAGTCAAGTAGGGTAAATGATGGCAACGCTAAACTTTATTGAACAAGGCCTTCGCGTTTTAGATGTTGAGCGCCAAGCACTTAGTGATATTGCACAATATGTAGATGAAAATTTTCATAACGCGTGCAAATTAATGTACGACTGTGAAGGCCGTATTATTGTCATTGGCATGGGAAAATCAGGCCATATTGGCAATAAAATAGCGGCAACCCTTGCAAGTACTGGCAGCCCAGCGTTTTTTGTTCACCCTGGTGAAGCAAGTCATGGTGATTTAGGTATGATCACTAAAAATGACGTGGTTATGCTTATTTCTAATTCAGGGGAAACCAGCGAAGTTTTAAATATCATTCCGGTTTTAAAACGACTTGGTGCCAAAATGATAGCGATGACTGGCAATACACAATCAACCATGGCAACCCTTGCTAATGTACATGTGTGCATTAAAGTAGAAAAAGAAGCTTGTTCATTGGGTCTAGCCCCTACATCAAGTACCACTGCAACGCTTGCGATGGGCGATGCCATGGCAGTTGCATTATTAGAAGCTCGCGGCTTTACAGCTGATGACTTCGCGCTATCTCACCCAGGTGGTAGTTTAGGCAAGCGCTTATTACTTACTTTAAAAGATGTTATGCACAGCGGCGCAAATACACCTATTATTGATGTTTCACAAACAGTTAAAGATGCTCTAATAGAAATGTCAGCTAAAGGATTAGGTATGACAGCCATTGTTGATGAAAATCAGCAACTCGTAGGGTTATTTACCGATGGTGACTTACGTCGCATTTTAGAACAAAGAATTGATATTCATACAACACAAATAGATGTTGTTATGACTAAGTCATGCACTACAGCTACACAAGATATTTTAGCCGCTGAAGCGCTCAATATTATGGAACGTAAACGTATAAATGGCCTAATCGTCGTCAATGAGAAAAACCAACCTATTGGCGCATTAAATATGCAAGACCTATTAAAAGCAGGAGTGTTATAAATGCAATTTGAAGAACTCTATCAACCGCTGAGCGATGATGCAAAAGCACGCGCTAAAAAAGTAAAACTACTTATATGCGATATTGATGGTGTATTTTCTGATGGCCGTATTTACCTTGGCAATCAAGGTGAAGAGCTAAAAGCATTTAATACAAAAGATGGTTTTGGCATTAAAGCACTTATAAACAGTGGCTTTGAAGTAGCTGTTATTACTGGTCGTCATTCACAGATAGTACAACAACGTATGAGCAGCTTAACCGTACAGCATATTTATCAAGGCCAAGAAAATAAGCTCATTGCCTATCAAGAATTAAAAGATAAACTCAACCTTAGCGATGAACAAATTGCTTATATTGGTGATGACGGTCCTGACATGCCTGTTATGGAGTTAGTAGGCTTTGCCGTTGCAGTAAATGATGCCCACCCTCTTATTAAGCGTTTGTCACATTATGTAACGCAAATGCCTGGTGGTTTTGGCGCTGTGAGAGAACTCACCGATTTGCTCATGCTTGAAAATGGTAAAGCATTGACTACACAAGGCACTAGTTCATGAATGCAGCGCGCATAATATTAAGCGTTTTATTCATTAGCTGTATGGTTTGGCTTTGGTACCCTTATTTTACACAAACAAATATTGTGCCTCAGGCTGAGCCTGAAGTTGTTGCTAAGCCTGATTACATAGCTATTGAGCTCAAACAGACAGCCTATGATGAGCAAGGTAAAATTAGCCACAAAGTCACTGCGGCTAAAATGGAGCTATACCAGCAATTAGGTTTCACGTTTTTTGAAAAACCCATTTTTACTTTATATAACGAGCAACAAACGTGGCAAATAAATGCAGACGAAGCAACATTATATGAAGATAAACAATTAATTTTAGAAGGTAATGTGGTTGCCAAAAATTTAACCGATAACGCCATGATAGACAAAATCAATGCTGATAATATTCAGGTTGATATAAAGTTATTAACAATGCGTTCGGAGCAACCCGTCATTATCACTGGACCCAATTTAAAAATCACCGGTAAAGGCCTAGAAGCCGACTTGAAAACCGAAGTGATAAAACTAATTAACCATACGCGAACCATATATTATGACCAATAAAATATTAAAATCACTTATAATTCCTACACTTATACTAGCGTTTAATAGTAGTGCTGCAGAGCAAAACACGCAACCTGCTGCCAATCAAATTTCAATAAGTGCCGACAAGCAAGAAGGTCAATTGAAAGCTAATGTGGGTATTTTTGAGAAAAACGTTGAGATTATTCACGGTAATCGCCGCATTACAGCCGATCGCCTAGAAGTACACAAACGTGATGAACTTGGTGATAATAAACAATTATTAATTGCCACAGGTAGCCCTGCGCACTTTGAAGAAAAGCAATCAGACGGCACGACTATGAGCGCCAGTGCTGACGAAGTACGTTATGATGTATCTAAGCGTTTTTTAACGCTTGTTGGTAATGCACAAGTTTCGCAAGCCGGACAAAAAATAAATGCTAAAAGCATTACCTACGACATAGAGCAGCAGCTCATCAGTGCCGAAAAAGATGAAAACTCAACTGACCGCGTTCACACAATTTTAGTACCGATCGAAGCTAAAAAAAGTAAAAAAGGCGATAAAGGTCAACCATGAGCACATTAAAAGCAGAACTATTGGCAAAAAGCTATAAAGGTCGTGAAGTTGTAAAAAACGTCGGCCTTGAAGTACAAGCTGGCAGTATAGTTGGCTTACTTGGCCCTAACGGTGCTGGTAAAACAACGACTTTTTATATGATTGTAGGGCTTGTTCCTAGCGACAAAGGTAAAATATCTATTGATGATAACGATATTACTCTTTTACCTATGCATAGTCGTGCTAGATTAGGCATAGGCTACTTACCACAAGAGTCATCGATTTTTAGAAAGCTGACTGTTTATCAAAACTTAATGGCCATTTTAGAAACACGCAAAGAACTAAATAAACAAGCCAGAGAAGACACGCTCAATAACTTATTAGATGAATTTAGCATACAACACATTCGTGATAGCCAAGGTATGGCATTATCGGGTGGAGAACGTCGTCGTGTAGAAATAGCACGAGCGCTGGCAGCAGATCCTAAATTTATATTACTGGATGAACCGTTTGCCGGTGTTGACCCTATTTCGGTATTAGATATAAAGAAAATAATAGAACATCTTAAAAATCGTGGGATTGGTGTATTAATTACCGACCATAACGTAAGAGAGACCCTTGATGTTTGTGAAAAAGCCTACATTGTTTCTCATGGGGAGCTGATTGCATCAGGTACTCCAGAACACGTATTAAATGATAAAACAGTACGCGATGTTTACTTAGGCGAGCAATTTAGGCTGTAACATTTACGCCATGTCTTTAAGCATCTGCTAGTATTAATTATAACAACATAAAAGGATTGTTAGAGATACATGAGGCAATCACTACAGCTGCGCATGGGCCAGCAACTTACAATGACTCCACAGTTGCAACAAGCTATTCGTTTGTTGCAACTCAGTACATTGGATCTCCAGCAAGAAATACAAGAAGCTCTCGACAGTAATCCACTATTAGAGGTTGAAGAGGCAGACTATTCCGAAGACGCTGCTGGTAAAAACGAGCAAAAAGCTGATACCGATGACATAACTGTTAGCGCATCTGCTGATGATGCTCCGAGCGAATATGAACAAGATACTGGTGAAGCACTTGCAAAAGACACGCTAAGTGACGACATGGCTATGGATGTTAGTTGGGATGAGTACATGAGTGCCGCTCCTGCAGCCTCATCAGGTCCAATGCCCGAAGACGAATCAATATACCAAGGCGCCTCTACTGAAACGCTCCATGAGTATTTAATGTGGCAATTACAACTAACGCCATTTAGCCCTACAGACGAAGCTATTGCTATTGCTATTGTAGAAGCTGTCGATGATTCAGGTATTTTAACACTAAGCTGCGAAGAGATTTTAGAAAGCTTTAATCAAGAAAACGAAGATGATAACGAAGTCGAACTTGATGAAATTGAAGCGGTATTAAAACGCATCCAACTGTTTGATCCTGTTGGTATTGCTGCACGTAGTTTACAAGAGTGTTTGTGTATTCAGCTTAATCAATTTGATAAAGAAACACCTTATATTAATGAAACGAAAATGATTTTAACCGAGCATATTGATCTATTAGCAGCTCGCGACTATCGTACATTAATGAAAAAAACTAAGCTCAAAGAAGAAGAGCTTAAAGAAGTAATGACACTAATACATACTCTCAACCCAAAACCTGCAGATACTATTGTAAGGGAAGAATCTGAGTATGTTATTCCTGATGTGTCAGTTAAAAAAATTAAAGGCCGCTGGGTTGTCGAATTAAACCCAGATAGCATGCCTAAAATTCGTGTTAATAGCCAATACGCAGCAATGTCTCGCACTGTAAAATCAAGTGGCGACAGCCAGTTTATTCGCTCACATTTACAAGAAGCTAAATGGTTTATTAAAAGCTTAGAAAGTAGAAACGACACGCTATTAAAAGTTACTAATTGTATTGTTAAGCAACAACAAGGCTTTTTTGAACATGGCCCTGAAGCCATGAAACCAATGGTTTTAAATGATGTGGCTGAAATGGTAGAAATGCACGAATCGACAATTTCGCGTGTTACTACTCAAAAGTACATGCATACACCCCGTGGTATATTTGAGCTTAAATATTTTTTCTCAAGCCATGTAAGTACTGAAAACGGTGGTGAATGTTCATCTACAGCAATACGTGCGCTTATCCGAAAATTAATCGCAGCAGAAAACTCAGCAAAACCATTGAGTGATAGCAAAATAGCGGATATATTGGCTGAGCAAGGAATTAAAGTAGCGAGACGTACAATCGCAAAATACCGCGAATCTCTTGCTATTCCACCGTCAAATCAGCGTAAAAGTCTGATTTAAGACGCTAAACTAAGAGGGTAATGCTTATGCAACTAAACTTAACTGGTCGTCACGTAGAATTAACCGATTCACTAAGAGACTATATTAATACTAAATTTGCGAAGCTTGAAAGACACTCTGATCATATTAATAATGTTCATGTCATTCTCGATGTAGAAAAATTAAATCAAAAAGCAGAAGCCACAATACACGTAAGCGGTGCTGAGCTATTTGCCTCTACAGAACATCAAGATATGTATGCCGCTATTGACTCGTTGATCGACAAGCTCGATCGCCAAGTAATCAAACACAAAGAGAAGCTTGCTCGACACTAATATGATGAAATTAAGTTCACTTATATGCCAGGACTGCAGCAAAGCTGCGGTCCTTTTTAATAGCAAAAAAAGAATTTTAGAGTTCATTAGCGAACTTGCTCACGACAAACTTCCGTATTTACCGCAACAAGATATTCTTAATGCTTTAATGAGCAGAGAGAAATTAGGTAGTACAGGTATAGGGCGTGGCATTGCTATTCCTCATGGAAGAATGAGCGGTGCAGAAGAGCCTTTGGCTTTAGTGCTCGTTAGCGAAACTCCAATAAACTTTGATGCAATCGATAATCGCCCTGTTGATATTTTTGTCGCACTCATCGTACCAGATGGCGATAACCAGCAGCACTTAAAGACTCTAGCAACCATTGCTGATAAACTAAACAACAAAGATTTTTGTAAACAGTTACGCAGTGCAAAATCTGATACTGAGCTTTACCAAGTTATTGTCGATCAATCATAGTTTTATAAAGGGTGTTAAATGGAGTTAATTATCATAAGCGGCCGTTCTGGTTCTGGAAAGTCGGTTGCTTTGCGCGTTGTAGAAGATTTAGGTTATTATTGCGTAGATAATATTCCAGTAAACCTACTACCTTCATTAGTTCGCAGTGTGTCTGATAGCTACGATAAAATTGCTGTTAGCATTGATGTGCGCAACATCCCTAAAGAACAAGATGAATTTAACGATATTCTTGAATACTTACCTGGCTTTGCAAACCCTACGTTGTTTTATTTAGATAGCGACGATCAGACATTGATCAAACGCTTTTCAGAAACACGCAGATTACACCCACTATCAATAGACTCGTTGCCGCTTGATTTAGCCATCAAAAAAGAAAAAGAATTACTTGATGTATTAACCACTCGCGCCGACTTTATGATAGATACGACTGATTTAAGTGTTCATCAACTCGCTGAATCTATTCGTGAAAAGATTTTAGGTAAAAAAGATAAGCAACTGATTGTCACATTTGAATCATTTGGTTTTAAACACGGTATACCAAAAGAAGCAGACTACGTATTTGATGCACGCTTTTTACCAAATCCACACTGGGAACCAGAGTTGAAGCCTTTAAATGGGTTAGATCAACCGGTTAAAGACTATTTAGCTAATCACAGCATAGTGCAAAAATTCACATGGCAAATTCAAACATTTGTACAAACGTGGTTACCGCATTTAGAAAGAAATAACCGCAGTTATTTAACCATTGCTATTGGGTGTACAGGCGGGCAACATCGCTCTGTGTATTTAGCGCAAACTATCGGTGAAAGTTTTGCAATGACACATCCCAATGTAAAAATTCGCCATCGCGAGCAAGAAAAATAATATAGCTGAATAATCACCTGTTCAGCTTAGGTAGAGTAAGTTATGCATTGTGAAGATACCTTTTTAATAAAAAACAAATTAGGCTTACACGCCAGAGCAGCTACTGTGCTTGCGCAATTAGCAGTACAATTTGATGCGACAATCACATTATTCCAAGATGACAAAGAAGCAGCAGGCGATAGCGTACTTGCATTAATGTTACTTGAAAGTAGCCAAGGAAAAGAAGTTAAAGTTGTTTGTAAAGGCCCTGATTCTGAGCAAGCTTTACACGCTGTTGGAGTATTAATAGCACAACGCTTTAATGAACAAGAATAATCTGTTTTATAAAAACAATATTCGCATTACTAGTGCTTCAATTAAAACAGATATATAAAATAAATAGGTTAGTAACGCCAGTTAACTCACCTCCCCCCATAAAGTAATATAACAATTTATAAAGGACGCCAATGCCAGAAGCTTTTGAACAAGATTATCCACTACAGCAACTAAAGCAGGTGACGAAGTCACTCAATAGTGGTCAATTTGTTCAAGTTAGGCGCATGCTCGCAAAAACGGCTCCTTGTGATACCGCATTATTATTAGAATCATCACCGCATAAAATTCGCCGACTGCTTTGGCAATTGGTCGATCCTGATGTGCAGGGTGATGTTCTTGAAGAATTATCTGAAGATGTTCGTTTAGGCATTATTGCCCAAATGGAACCTAAGCACATTGCCGCCGCAACTGAAGACATGGGCCACGATGACTTAGGTGAAGTATTACGTAGCCTGCCAGATACCGTCTATAAAGACGTTGTTAGCGCGATGGACATTCAAGACCGTGAACGTGCCACGCAAGCACTGTCATATCAAGAGCGTTCAGCAGGTGCGCTAATGAACACCGATACGGTGACCATTCGCCCTGATGTAACACTCGATGTTGTACTTCGTTATATTAGACTGCGTGGTGAGTTACCAGAGGGTACAGATGATTTATATGTTGTTGATAAACATAACTGCTTTATAGGCGCTTTATCGCTGAGTACATTATTAACTAATCCGCCAGAAAAAATTGTCCGCGATTTAATGGATGAAGATTGTGAGTCTATCCCAATCTCAATGGATGAAAGTGAAGTAGCGCAATTATTTGAGCGTCATAATTGGATATCGGCCCCAGTGGTGGACGATAACGACCAACTCCTCGGTCGTGTTACTATCGATGACATCGTTGATGTAATCCGAGAAGATGCCGAGCATAGCTTATTAAGCCTAGCCGGTCTTGATGATGAAGAGGATACATTCGCGCCAGTACTAAAAAGCTCTAAAAAACGCTCAGTTTGGCTAGGAGTTAACTTACTAACCGCACTTGCAGCTGCTTTTGTAGCTAGCTTTTTTGAAGGCACTTTAGATGTGCTCCCTATTTTGGCTGTGCTTAACGGTATTGTCCCTTCTATGGGTGGTGTTGCTGGTAGCCAATCATTAACGCTTGTTATCCGTGGTATTGCAGTAGGTCATATAAACCAAACAAACCAACGTTTCTTGATGATGAAAGAACTGGCCATTGGCGCGCTAAACGGTATTTTGTGGTCACTATTAATTGCGGGTGTTATTGCGCTATGGCAGTGGGACTTTATGCTTGGTGGCGTACTCGCCTTCGCTATGTTTATGAACTTAGTGGTGGCAGGTGTTGCTGGTGCAAGTATTCCAATAATTCTTAAAAGAATGAATATAGACCCTGCTCTTGCAGGGAGTGTGGTGCTAACCACAGTGACTGATATTGTTGGTATATTCGCCTTTTTAGGTACTGCTACATGGTTGCTGATATAAATTAAACGCTTTAAATGTAAAAAACTACAGCAAAAATAGTTAGGGTAAATCAGTAGCTATGGCAACGGATACCAAACATAAAAATGACATACCTAAAAAAACGCTAAAACAAAAAAGCGTATCCATATTAAAAAGTGTACTGGTATATAGCTCTATATTTTTCGTCATTTATACCGCCGTCAATTGGTGGCGGCAACCTGTCATGCCAGCAAATCCTCAATTACAATTAATCGACTATGAAGGGCAAAACATTAATTTAGCAGCAATGAGCCAAGATAAACCCACGCTTGTGTATTTTTGGGGAACTTGGTGTCCTATTTGTAGTATTACCTCCCCTGCCATAAACGAACTCGCAAACGAGAATAAATACCCCGTCGTGAGCATCGCGATAAAATCAGGCTCTGATCAAGAGCTGCATGATTATTTAAATGAGCAAGGCTACAGCTTCAGTACTGTTAACGATCAACACGGGGAGATATTTTCCGATTGGCAGGGACAAGTCACGCCATCTTATATAATCTTAAAAGATAATAAAATGACGCAAGGACTCACCGGCATTCAGCCGTTATGGTCACTTAAATTGCGTTTGTGGTTATCATCAATGCTTTAAAAAAAGCTAAACTTAGCACAGGATATCTAAAGAGAGGGGCTCTAAAACCTCACTCTTTATCACCTACAATAATATAGATAATAAAGAGCAAAGCTGACTTAATTTACGTATACAAAAGCTAAAAAACGCGTACCGCAATTAGCCTTATCTATTAGCAAATAAAATTACTAACGTGTGCTTTGACGATTACCGCCCACTTTTGGCTTAGTGTTTGCCTTTTTAAATTGGCTAAAACCAGTATGTCGCGTTAGTGCCGGACGCCCACCTTTTTTACCACCTTTACCTGATTTTTCATCGCGCCCTTCTTCTGGCACTAAACAGTTAGGCCCTTTACCAATTAAATTAGCTTTACCCATTTTACGTAGAGCTTCACGTATCATTGGCCAACCAGCTGCATCGTGGTAGCGTAAAATAGCTTTATGTAATCTACGTTGGCGTGCGCCTTTAGGTACTGGAACAACTTCTGAGTTGTTTTTTATATTACGTAAAGAGTTCATCTCTGTATGGTAAATAGTCGTCGCATTAGCCATAGGTGATGGGTAAAAATTTTGTACCTGATCAAGCTTAAAGTCGTTTGATTTAAGCCATAAAGCCATGTTTACCATGTCTTCATCTTTTGTACCTGGGTGAGCAGATATAAAGTAAGGAATTAAATACTGCTTTTTACCGGCTTCTTTAGAGTACTTATCAAATAGTTCTTTAAATTGATCGTACGCTCCCATACCTGGTTTCATCATTTTTGATAATGGACCATCCTCTGTATGCTCTGGCGCTATTTTTAAGTAACCGCCTACATGGTGCGTTACTAATTCTTTAACGTAACGCGGGTCGCGTACAGCTAAATCGTAACGTACACCTGAAGCAATCAATACCTTTTTAATACCCTTAACTTCACGTGCTTTTTTATACAAATCTATTGTTGGCGTATGATCTGTATCCATGTGTTTACAAATATCTGGATACACACATGATAAGCGTCTACAGGTACTCTCGGCCTTTTTGCTCGTACAGCGCAGCTTATACATATTCGCCGTTGGGCCACCTAAATCAGAAATAACACCAGTAAAGCCGGGAACTTTATCTCTAATTTGTTCAATTTCTTCAATAATAGATTCTTGCGAACGACTTTGAATAATGCGCCCTTCATGCTCTGTAATTGAGCAAAACGAACAACCACCAAAACAGCCACGCATAATATTAACTGACGTTTTAATCATATCGTAAGCAGGTATTTTAGCATCACCATAACTTGGGTGAGGAATACGCTGATACGGCAAACCAAATACAGCATCCATCTCATGTGTTTCTAATGGATATGCTGGCGGGTTTACCCAAATAGAGCGATCGCCATGTCGTTGGTAAAGCGCTCTTGCACAACCAGGGTTTGTTTCTTGATGTAAAATTCGCGAGGCATGGGCATATAAAGGTTTGTTAACACTTACTTGCTCATAAGCAGGTAACTTAACATAGGTTTTTTCCCACGGCTTAGGACGTGCAGGCTGAACCATGATTGGTTTTGCCGCTTCTGCTTTTAAATCAATACCCGCTTGTTTAAATTCAGATTTACTACAGCCAACATCATCCGCGCCATATGGGTTTGGAATAGGGTCTATTTTACCAATTTTATCAATAGCGGTAGAATCACTGCCACGCCAACCAGGTAGAGGCTCTTTTCGAATAACAGCCGTGCCGCGAATATCCTGAATCGTATCCATCGTTTCACCCGCCGCAATACGGTGTGCAACTTCAACTAGCGGGCGCTCTGCGTTACCGTAAATTAAAATATCGGCTTTTGCATCAAATAAAATACTACGACGTACTTTTTCCTGCCAATAGTCGTAATGAGCAATACGGCGAAGGCTGGCTTCAATACCGCCAATAACAATTGGGATACCTTTGTATGCTTCACGGCATTTTTGCGAGTAAATCATCACGGCGCGATCTGGGCGCTTACCGCCAACGTTATTAGGCGTGTAAGCATCATCGTGGCGCATGCGTTTTTCCGCTGTATAGCGGTTGATCATCGAATCCATGTTGCCGGCTGTTACACCAAAAAATAAATTCGGTCTGCCGAGCTCCATAAATGTATCTTTAGAGTCCCATGCAGGTTGGGCAATAATCCCCACTCTAAAGCCTTGCGCTTCAAGTACACGGCCAATTACAGCCATACCAAAACTAGGATGGTCAACATACGCATCGCCACTAATTATTATTATGTCGCAGCTATCCCAGCCAAGTGCATCCATTTCTTCACGTGTAGTTGGTAAAAATGGCGCGGTGCCATAACATTCAGCCCAGTATTTCGGGTATGAAAATAAGGCGCGCTTAGCTTTGAGTGTGCTCATAATTGTGGCCGTAGAATAACAAAAGGCGCGAATTATACCCTACTAAATTCTTTATATATACAAAGTAGTCAAAGCATATCGCGCTTTAAATTCTAAATCGTTCATTAGCTTAAATAATAAGTTAATCTTTTTTAGCGTTTATTTATAAATTCTATCAATTCATGCTCAGGCATGGGTTTAGCATACATAAAACCTTGTACCTCATCACAGCCTAAGTTTTTTAAGAACTGAGCTTGTTCTTGTGTTTCAACGCCTTCAGCAATCGTTTTTAAACCCAACTTAGCACCAAGAGAAATAACTAAGGCAGCAATAGCGCCAGTGTCATCATTTGGCAGATCCTTAATAAATGCACGATCTATTTTCAACCTATCCAAGGGTAAACTTTGTATATAACTAAGCGATGAAAAGCCAGTCCCAAAGTCATCAATAGCAACCTCAATCCCTAACTCTTGAAGCTCTCTAAGTGTATTAATAACAGTTTCGAGTTCATCCATTACTACGCTTTCTGTGACTTCTAACTCTATGTTTTTTGGCTTAACACCATATTTTAATAATGTATTTTTAACGTTTTGAGCATAACCTTTTACTTTAAACTGCGGAACAGACACATTAACCGCAATACAAATTTCGGTACCCATATTTTCTAGGCGCTTTTGTTGTTGGCAAGCTTGCTCTAAAACCCACTGCCCTATATCAACAATCAAGCCCGCATCTTCTGCAAGTGGAACAAATACCGCTGGCGATATATACGACCCATTACCGGTGGGCCACCTAAGTAATGCCTCACACCCAATTAAAGACAAGTCTCCTAATGAAAGTTGAGGTTGATACCATACCTCTAACTTGTTTCGAGCAAAATCATGGCGTAATTGTCTAATAATTCCTATGCGCCAAGCCATTTTATCTTGCATGTCGATATTGTAATAAACGCCTTCTTTATGCTTTGCTTTTTTAGCTTGGTCAAGTGCAATATAAGCAACTTTAAGTGTATCAATCCCGCTACTTTGAAAGTCTTGCTGTTGGCATAAACCCAATCTAAAATCGATAGGCAATGTATGCTCTTCTGCGCAAAATGGAACACCTAACTGCTCATTCAATTTTTTTAAGTCGAGTTCATCACGGCGAATAATAAAACCAAAAACATCAGCACCAATACGAGATAGTAACTTAGCTGTTGGGTAGTTTTCTTTTAACCTTTGCACAATGCCAATTAATACTTTATTGCCGACCTCTTGCCCTAAGCCATTATTAATATCTGCAAAATTAACTATATCAAGTAGTACAAATACATAATCATTCACGTGCGGCTTTTGATAACGCTCTACCCGTTCAATAAAATTGGTACGATTTGAAATACCTGTAAGCACATCTTTATAAGCTGCATCTCTTAACTTTACAAACAGCCTTATATTATCGAGGGCAACACTCACATTTGTTAAGAAGATTTCAGCAAACTGCAATTGTGCTTGCAAAGGAACATGGTCACATTCTATATATAAAGCCGCTTTTCTATGCTTACTTTTTAATACAAATGTTGCACTTGAGTCTGTATGTTGATGCTTTGATAAATCAAAACACAACTCAACTTGTTTAAATACTTTGCTATCAACATTAATTAATTTTTCACCAAAGTAGTCTTCGTAATGCCCACAACCACCTAATACTTGAATAAAGTCATCGCCGTCTAATTTGCTGCACACAAGCCCTCGAGGTGAACACTTTAAAATAATACTCATGTGCTTGATGATTTCTTTGCATAGTTGCTTAATATCAGTAAGCCCTAAAATAGACTTTGATGCAGAAACAATCGTGTTCATTGCATCACTTTGATATTCAAGCTGGCATACCTGCTCGTAAGAGCGAATAGCGGTTATGAGCGATGTTACTAATTTAGAGCGAGTGAGTTCTGTTTTAGTTTTATAATCATTTATATCGTATTCACGTATTACTTTTTCTTCTGGTATATTACCAGCTTGCCCTGTTCTTAAAATAATTCTCACATGTTGATTATTTAATTCGTCACGCACCCTTTTTACAACCTGCAAGCCAGCATCGTCAGTTTCCATAATAACGTCTAAAAAAATAACTGAAATATCGTTATTTTCAGCTAAAATCTCTATTGCTTCAGCTCCCGAATAGGCATCATGAAATCGCAAGCCTGCCCCCAAAAACTCAACCCCAGACAAAGCTAACTTTGTTACAGAGTGGATCTCAGGTTCGTCATCAACAATTAAAATATCCCAAAACTTAGTCGGCTCAATTACTGCATCATCTTCATAGTCTTGTTCAAAAAATAAAAAATCGTTTTGATCTGACGACATTCGCTCTCCTAGGTAGCAATTTATAAATTATTTTTGGTTTATAATCTAATTCATACTATAGTCGATTAATAAAAAGTTGTTGTATTTCAACTCAAAAAACTAATAAAAGGTGTGCTTATTAAACCATTAAAAATATTGATCAAAGGCGTACTGTTATTGCTATTGGTATTAGTACTGGTAGGGCTAATACTTCCTCAAAGTTATAGTGTAAATAAAACAATAGAAATCAATGCAAATATTGACGCAGTAAAACCGCTTATTACTGACTTTAATCAATGGCAAAAATGGTCTCCATGGGAAAAAGTAGACCCAAGTATACGTTTTACCTTGGGCGAACCTAGCTCTGGCCTAGGGGCTCATCAGTCTTGGAAAGGAAAATGGGGGTATGGTGAAATGATCATAACTTCGGTGAATCAAAATAAGGTCAGCTTTAATATACTTTTAAATGCTGAGCATATTATTAGGGGGACTTTTAATTTTAGTGAGCAAAACGGTATCGTCACTTTAATATGTAAGATTAACGGACAAACAACCGCCCCTTTAATATCGGGTTACACCGCAATTTTGAGCGAATATGTGCTCCGTAATACAGTTTCAATGGGGTTAAATAACCTTAAAACTGTTGCTCAGCTTAGTCATTCACAAAGGACAATGCACAGCCATGACAGTCAAGACAGCACAAGCGAGAATTAACCTTGCTAACATTATCGAATCCTTACTTGGTTACCCTATAACAAAAATAGGCAGTAACGGAATACTGCCTACCTCCGAACAAAGTTACGATATTAAAGGCCAAGTTAAGCCGCTTTATCATATCAACAGTGAAAACTCTGTTTTAGCTCGTGCCCAAAAGCGCCAAGATTTACTACTAATAAAACAACAACAAAATATAGAGTCAATTTTAGCAATGGCTATGGGGTTTTGCCCCGATGTAGCAAGTACTAAACAACCTGATGCTGACTGGGTAGAGCATTTTATCGCACTGTGCGAAGATACTTCAAATGCGTCAATGCAAACTTTATGGGCCAAAATTTTAACGGGAGAAACACTCAACCCTGGTACGTTTTCAATTAAAAGCCTGCAAACGTTAAAGCATATGACACAGCGAGAAGCTGACTCTTTGCAAAAATGTGTATCGCTCTCAGGCTATAACGAAAAAGACGACAGCCACTTTATTTTACTCGGCTTTTACAAAAAACCGTCATTGTTTGATTTGCTACGAAAAGGCAATAAAGTGTCTCTAAATTTAGGAAAAACAGGTATTAGTTTTCCTGATATTTTAACACTTATGGATCTTAATTTACTGTATAGAAAAGAAATTGAATCTGCAGTGCTTAAAGCGGGACAAGAACTTACCCTTTCATTTTTATCGCAAAAAGTAACGTTAAAAGCAAAAAGTAGTGATTTGGTATTGAGCTATTATAAATTCACGCAAACAGGTGATGAGTTATCTAAACTCATTAATTTTCCTGTAAATAAAATTTATAAGCAGTTAATTAATAATGCGCTGGAGGGAGAGTTTGATTTAGCGTGGCACGCAATAAAATAATATGCCACGCTTTGTTTAATTAGAAAATACTAATTAAAAGTGAACCTGAATACCCGCAAATGGGCCAGATGCATCAATATCAGTAGTAATATCATCTACATCATCAAGTTCTAATACCATAGAGCGGTAACCGGCTTTAACAGCAACATCTACTGCTAGGTTATCAATAAGTTCCCACGCTACGCCTACTTGGTAATCTTGTACTTTGCTATCGTCAATAGCCAAAAAGCTACCTTCAAAAAATACACTTAAACCAGTAAATGGTAAGCCTGCTTCGGCACGGCCATATGCAAGAGGAACAAAACCAGAGAAGTCTTTGGTTTCAGTTTGAGAAAGCTCTTCTTCAGGATCATAGCTTACTGTAATTTCACCGTCGAATTGCTTAACATTTAAACCTAAGTCAATTGAGATTAAATCGTTATCGAAGATTTCATAATAAAGAATATAATCAATGTGCGATAAATCACTAACAGTATTTACTTTTCTGTTTGTATCGAAGGTACTGCCATTAAAGCTAAACGTATCACCAATAACCGCATCACCATCAAGTTCAAGTTCTGTATATTTTAGCTTAATGTTTGGAACTAGCGGCACTGGGTGCTCAAGTGCTGCGTAATAGCTAACAAATGTTTCATCCTCAAAATCAAAACCTTGAGATGCTTTATCTTTATAAGAAAATTGACCATCGTTATCTGACTTCCACCCATCAACACCTACGTATAAACCTAGTAGAGTGTCAGCTTGCGCTGCTGGTGCTAAACATGCCATTGAAAGGGCTGCTGCTAAACAATACTTTTTCATTTTTTATCCTTGAGCTAGTAGTTCGCTGAGTTCGATTAAAGCCGCATTGGCTCTAGAAATATAATTTGCCATAACTAAAGAATGGTTTGCCACATAGCCAAAACCATTGCCGTTTAAAATAAGTGGGCTCCATACTGTTTCTTGAGTCGCCTCAAGTTCACGTATGATTTGTTGTAAGCTTACACGTGCATTTTTCTTTTCAAGTACGTCATTAAAATCATACTCTATCGCTTGTAAAAAATGCAGTAATGCCCAAGTTGCACCGCGCGACTCGTAAAACACATCGTCGATTTCTAACCATGGTGTTCTTACTTGCTGCTGCAGTGGCGCAAGAGTTGCTTGTTTATTAGATGAATTACCCGCTAAATCGGTGTTCACTTTTTCTTGGCCTACACTGGCACTTAAACGTTGGCTTAAACTACCTAAACGTTTTTCAGCTTCTTTAAGCCAACTACGTAAGTTATCTGCTCGTGCGTAAAATTGGCTATCGCGCTCATGCTCATTAGCAATTTGTCCACGATATACCATTAAGTAGTCAATACCTTTTTGGTACTCACCTTCGGCACTTGGCCATGCCCATGCCTCAGAGCTTATATTAAACTGCGGCTGCGCCTTTTTAAGGGCTTCATGTTCCGTTGATTGTGATTGAGAACGGCTAAAATCTTTTCGCATAGAAAGCGATAAATCACGTACCATTTCTAGTGCGCCATATTCCCACGCTGGCATATCATCCATAATAATACTTGGTGGTATTACATCATTTGATAAGTAGCCACCCGGTTTATCTAGTAAGGTATTGGCTACCGTAATTAATGTAGAAGTAGTTACATAACCCGTTACTATTTTTTCATTACGAAGCTGCGCTTGCTCTTTCGCGTTTGCAACAACGTCAAAACGTGAAGGTTCTGTGCTCCAATAAACAGCAATTGCGTAAAAAATGATAAGCAGTAAAACAATTATTCCTGCTATTTTTCCTTTATGTTGCGACATGTGTACTCCTAATGATGAGCGTGTTGAGTAGATGGTTTTGACTGCTTAGCTTGCGCTTCAAGCGA
This sequence comes from Pseudoalteromonas sp. SG45-3, assembly GCF_014164075.1. Taxonomy (NCBI): domain Bacteria; kingdom Pseudomonadati; phylum Pseudomonadota; class Gammaproteobacteria; order Alteromonadales; family Pseudoalteromonadaceae; genus Pseudoalteromonas; species Pseudoalteromonas sp. SG45-3. The sequence goes on from NZ_JACJEN010000004.1 coordinate 243,049, forward strand.
CACGACTTGAGCATTAGTAAATAAGCGATTACCGTCACTAAAATATAGTGTGAGTTTACGTTCTTGTCCTACTTTTAATGGCTCTTGTGGTTCAAATGCCATTAAATGATAACCGCCAGGCTGAAAGCTGACACTTTCGTGCGCCTTAATTTCAACCGATTCAACTTGTTGCATTTTCATCATGCCGTCTACATGTGAATGTTCGTGTATTTCAACACGCCCTAAGCCATCAATAGTTGCCTTAGTTAAAGTTGCTGCGGCTCCACTGTGATTAATAAGGGTTAAATAACCTACAGTTGAAGTACTGCCAGGTAAAAACTCTCTAACTTGCGCGTTAGTTACTTCTAGCACAGCCACATCAGAACCATGATCGTGCCCTGAGTGCGCCGCCAACGATGACGAAAAAAAACTAAATATTAATGCAGAAGCCATCGAAAAACATAGTTTCGTCATCATTATTATCCTTATGAAAACTTTAAATTACAGGCTAAATTTAACATAGTTAACCTATAATAGTCAGTCAAATTAAGGATTAAGAGGCTACTTTTTTGTTATCGGCAACAAGCCAACACAACACTGCAACAAATAGTAACGGCCATGCAATCATTATAGATCCGAATAAAAGCGCTAAAACAGTCCCTGCTAATGCCACTACACCGGCACCAACTAATCCCATAGTAATTAAAGCCACTACCGCAACTACAGCAATAATTGCGGCCAAAGCACCTACAAGCTCGAGCCCAGCCCAACTAATGTCAGCAATCCATAACGGCAACTGCCAAGAATCAATCTGCACAAACGTTATTAAATCAGTAAACAGTAATAAATAGATAATTACACATACTGCCAAAGCTTTCATAGTAATTCTCCTTATACATGAGGTCTATTTAACGATAAGAAAATTGCGCTATAACTAGGCAAAAATTTTTATACTTAGCTGTTCTAAATTAAAATTTTTAACAACGTTATAGGGTGATTTAATTCGTTAAATTGTTCAAATATTTATGCCTGTTGGTATTAATACTCTTTATTTTCAAGACAGCAATGCGCTATAAAATAGCCAAGTGCAACTGCAAACGGAAAACTCAAAAACAATAAAATAGTAACTACGCGTGTTGCCCATACCGGAAAGTCCAATCTATGGGCTAAACCACTACAAACACCCGATATTTTTTTATTCAGAGTATCTTTATACCAACCTCGTTGACGATTAAAGCTGTTCATAGCAATCTCCTAAGCAGTGTGTTTTAAATTAGTATTTAAGTTCGCCTTTAAGCGAGCCAGTTCAGCATCAATTTTTTCATTTTTAACTAACGACTCAATTTGGGCACTGGTAGAACTTGCTGTATCAGTCAGCTCATAAGCCTCTACTTGAGCTTCAATACCTTCAACACGCTGCTCTATTTGTTCAAAACGAGACAACGCATGGGCAACTTTATCGCTTTGTAGTTGCGTACTGATTCGCCCTCTAGCAATAGCAACATTATGGCGTTGCATTAACTGAGCTTGCTTAGTTTTAGCCATAGCCATTTTTTGCTGCAAGCGTTCACAATCAGACTTAATTTTTGCAATAGACTCTTGCAATGTTTCTAGTTGAGTTTGCTTATTTTCAATGCTTTCGTTAACGCGTTGCTTCTCAAGTAAAGCTGATTTAGCAAGGTCATCACTGCCCTTCTCAACCGCACGTTCTGCTTTCATTTGCCAAGCTGCTAATTCTGTTTTTTTAGTATCAATTTGGCGATTAATTACTTTCTCTTCACACAATAAAGCGGCTGCTGTACTACGACACTCATTCAATGTATCTTGCATCTCGGTAAGCATTAGGTTTAAAAGTTTTTCTGGATCTTCTGCTTTATCAAGCATGGCGACAATGTTTGATTGAATTACATCATTTACGCGGTTAAATATTCCCATGGTATTCTCCTGTTGATTTTTAATTAATTTCAACAAGAAGATTCCAAGAGTTGTGCCAAGTCCATCAAAAAGAAAATAAAGCATTTAAAATCATAATGGTAAATAACAAACACTCTAAATTTTAGTGACTTTAAGCTGAACAACATAGAGTGGAATTGGCCAATAAATTATGATTTTGACTAATTTTTAGGATTAAAAAAGCCACTCGAAAGTGGCTTAAATTTAGAATTTTTAAAGCTTAGTTTTTATTCTGGTACAAAGCTTAATGCTTTATCCATTACCGATAAATCAGCTTGCTTACCGTGACCACTTTCAGAAAGGTGGCGTCTAAAACCTCGCGCACCAGGCTGCCCCTGAAAAATACCGAGCATGTGACGTGCAATATGCCAAAAATTAGCACCCAAACGCATTTCTTCTTCAATGTAGTCATACATTGAACGCACTACGTCGTGGCGTGACTGCGTGTTTGCAGCATCACCATAAATTTTCTCATCAACGTCATTGAGCATAAATGGGTTGCTGTAAGCCTCACGCCCAATCATTACACCATCAATATGTTGCAAATGTTCTAGGCTCTGCTCAATTGTTTTAACACCGCCATTTAGGCTTAAGTCTAGCTGCGGATAATCTTTTTTAAGTTGATAAACACGTGGATAATCAAGCGGTGGAACTTCACGATTTTCTTTCGGGCTTAAACCATTAAGCCATGCTTTACGAGCATGAATAATAAAATCATCACACCCTACTTTATGAGACGCTTCAATAAGCGCACATAAAAACTCATACGAATCTTGCTCATCAATACCAATACGCGTTTTAACGGTAACAGGAATGCTTACTTCGTTTTTCATTGCTGCTACGCACTCAGCAACTAATTGAGGTTCAGCCATTAAACATGCGCCAAATCGGCCATTTTGAACTCTGTCTGACGGGCAACCTACATTTAAATTTATTTCGTCATAACCACGCTCACCTGCAAGTTTTGCACATTGCGCAAGCGCTTTAGGATCAGAGCCACCAAGTTGCAGCGCAACTGGGCCTTCGTGTTTATTAAAATGTAAGTAGTCGCCTCGACCAAATAAAATAGCCCCTGTGGTTATCATTTCAGTATAAAGCACAGTATGTTTAGTCATTTTGCGATGAAAAGTACGACAATGGCGATCAGTCCAATCAAGCATTGGGGCCACAGAAAAGCGTCTATCCAAAGTACATTTATTCAAAGCAAACCTCAGGGTATTAAAGTTATTAAGCACAGCTTAAAAGGCGCTGCATTTTACACAAAAGTCTAGCGAGCATCAATGTTAAGAGAAAACCTGCAAGCCAAAATAATGGGCTATGCCATTTAAAATATTGGTAACCGCAACCGAGCTTAAAATAAGCCCCATAATTCTACTTACTATACTTGCACCACTGTCACCAATTAATTTATGTACATGCGTTGCAAGCAGTAACAAAACCAGTACAACAGCCAATACAGCAAGCATCATCGAAGACGTTAGTAACTGCTCAACCCAAGTATATTCTTCATTACGAGTCATTAATACGGCGCCTAACATAGCGCCAGGGCTCGCGATAGAGGGAATCGCAAGCGGAAAAATAGCGGTTTCAGTGCTGTCGCGTACACTTTTAATTTCGGCTTCTGGTTTACTTTCACCAAATATCATTGAGAGCGCAAAAATAAGTAATATGATACCGCCGGCTATTTGAAAAGCCGAAAGCGGAATTTCAATTGCGTTAAGTAATTGCTCACCTGCAAGTACAAAAAATAAGAGCACTAATGCAGATACGCCTACCGCTTTATATATAACTTTACGTTTAAATTTCTCATCATCACCACGTGTGACTGCAATAAATACAGGTACAGTACCAATGGGGTCAATAACCGCAAAAAAGAAAATAAATATAGCTAATAGTTCGTGCATTACTGGGTTTCCTAGGTAAAAAGCGCTTAATAAAAACGCTGCAACTACAACACAGTATGTTAGTATATCACGGTAGCATAAGGATAAGAGTAATGATGAATATAGAATCACTCGTAAGTAAAGCAAAACAAGTTTGTGACAACCGTGGTGCGCGTTTTACGCCTATCCGCGAGAAAGTATTTCGCCTATTAGCCAGCGCACAAGGTGGTGTTGGTGCATACGATTTGCTTGAGCAATTAAAAATAACTGAAACGGGTGCTAAACCTGCAACTATTTATCGTGCATTAGACTTTTTAGCTGAGCTAGGTTTTATTCATAAAATTGAAAGCACAAATGCATTTATGCTGTGTCATCATTTTGATCATATACACCCAGTACAATTGTTAATTTGCGATACCTGTGGTTTTGTCAAAGAATTACACTCGAGTGTAATTTCGCATGAGCTAAATAATTTAGCTGCCGAAGGTGGGTTTGTTGTATCAGGGCAGACAATAGAGGCACATGGTAAATGTGAATCTTGCAGAGCATCATAATCCTTCAAAGTTATCCTTAGTGACTATACTCAAACTATATAGTCATTTCACAGAACAAATTTAAGAGTAGCCACTATGAATGTAGAATTCATCAATCCTTTTTTATCTTCTTTAATTAATGTTTTGAGCACTATGGCTCAAACTCAATTGAAGCCAGGTAAACCTCGCATTAAAACTGATGAGATAGCCTGTGGTGATGTATCAGGTTTGATTGGGATGGTTGGCCCGCAAACGCGAGGATCATTTTCAATAACATTTGATGAAGGATTAGCATTGACCATCATGGAGCGTATGCTTGGCGAACGCCCTGATGCTATAGATGAAGAAGTTACTGATATGGTTGGCGAAATAACCAACATGGTAACAGGTGGTGCTAAAAATTTACTTGGCGAGAAAGGCTTCGACTTTGATATGGCAACGCCTATTGTGGTATCGGGTAAGGGTCATACAATTACTCACAAAAGCCAAGGTAAAAAAATCATCATGCCATTTAGCTGTGATGCTGGTAATGCAAACATTGAAGTTAGTTTCGATAAACTATGAGTTGGCAGCAAAAGCAAATTACATTAAAGCCTCGCCCGCGAGGTTTTCATATAATTGATGATGAAATATTGTCTCAGCTGCCTGAACTGGCGAGTTATAAAGTTGGTTTGTTGCATTTATTTATTCAGCATACCTCAGCGAGCCTTACAATAAACGAAAATGCAGACCCCACTGTTCGTATGGACATGGAGAGCCATTTCAATAAATTCGTTCCTGAGCGTCAGCCTTATTATCGCCACGATTATGAAGGTGACGACGACATGCCTGCACACATAAAAACCAGTACGTTAGGCTGCGAGTTAAGTATTCCTATTTCAAATGGTTATTTAGCGTTAGGTACATGGCAAGGTATTTATTTAGGTGAACATCGTGATTCTGGTGGCTCTAGACGAGTTATAGCAACTATTCAGGGGGAACTTTTTTAACTCAAGCTTCTCGGTTTAAAATGTTAACCTCTGTTTTTCTTCAGCCATACCCTCATAGATTCAAAATACGCCACTCTATAGACGTAAATCTTAGGCGCGCGAAGTAATAATTTCTAACAACCAAAACTTTAATGCTGAATATTGTACATAGAATAAAGTAGATAAGAGAGATTTTAAATTATAATTTTATTTATGATTTTTAATACAGAGAATTTTGAAAGGATATAAAAAGATTGGAGCGGTACACGAGGCTCGAACTCGTGACCTCGACCTTGGCAAGGTCGCGCTCTACCAACTGAGCTAGTACCGCATTTTACTTCTTTTAATCACTACAATTTCTTTTGGTTAGAAATTGGAGCGGTACACGAGGCTCGAACTCGTGACCTCGACCTTGGCAAGGTCGCGCTCTACCAACTGAGCTAGTACCGCATTATATTTTCACTCAACACTACAATTTCTTTTGGTTAGAAATTGGAGCGGTACACGAGGCTCGAACTCGTGACCTCGACCTTGGCAAGGTCGCGCTCTACCAACTGAGCTAGTACCGCATTTTTTATTTCTTCAGTTATTTTACGTTGGTGCGCGACGGGTCGCGTTCAACATTCTAGCAACTGAGCTAGTACCGCATTTTTTATTTCTTCAGTTATTTTACGTTGGTGCGCGACGGGTCGCGTTCAACATTCTAGCAACTGAGCTAATACCGCATTTATTGATGGTAATTCAATCACTCAAACACACTAACCCCGCGTGGGTTATCGTCTTGAGCGGGGCAGGATTCTACAATAATCCGATGTGTTTGCAAGTGTTTTTTACAAATTAAAGAAATTTTCTCTATAGACTTTTAATTCCATAATCGAATCTTTAATGTCATCCAAAGCAAGGTGCGAGCCTTTTTTATTCACTTTTGCAAGCACTTCGGGTTTCCAGCGACGTGCTAATTCTTTAATAGTACTCACGTCAAGATTGCGGTAATGAAAAAAATCTTCAAGTTCACGCATGTATTTATTCATAAAGCGGCGGTCTTGCCCAATTGAATTACCACACATTGGTGATACACCTGCAGGCACCCACTGTTTTAAAAAATCTAACGTTTGTGCCACGGCATACTCTTCATCGAATGTACTTGCTTTACAGCGCGCTGTTAAACCCGACTTACCATGCTGCGTAGTACACCACTCGTCCATACCATTTAGTAATTCATCACTTTGATGAATAGCTATGGTTGGCCCTTCAGCTAATATATTGAGGTCTGCGTCAGTGACAACCGTCGCAATTTCGAGTATTTTATCGGTCTCTGGTTCGAGTCCTGTCATTTCAAGATCGAGCCAAATTAAATTTGATTTATTAATAGTCATAATTACCTAAGCGGTGCTTTCCTTTAGATCCAACGCATTTCGATATATCATATTAGCATCAACCGTCGAGCTAAAGCTTTTTTTAGGAAAAGCGACATTTAACTAAGGTTATAGGCCTCCAGTGGCAAAACAGAAAAAATTAAGTAAAGGCCAATCGCGTCAGATCAAGGCCAACCACCAAAAGCGCATTAATAGCGCAGACCCAAGACCAGCTAAAAAAGGCGCGCAAGAGTGGCAAACCGATAATTTAGGTCAGGTCGAGAGCGCAATTGTGATCAGTCGTTTTGGCCAACACGCCGATGTCGAAACTGAAAATGGCGATGTACTTCGTTGTAATATACGACGTACCGTGTCAAATTTAGTGTGTGGTGATGAGGTATTGTTTCGCCGTGCCAAAGTAAGTGAAGGTGATTTAGCCGGAGTAATTGAAGCCACGCAAGAGCGTCGCTCGCAACTTACCCGCCCTGACTTTTACGACGGCGTAAAAGTTATTGCGGCTAACATTGATCAAATACTCATGGTATCGGCGGTATTACCTGAGTTTACCCCAAGTATTATCGACCGCTATTTAATAGCCTGTGAAGATATGGGTATTGAGCCAATTTTAGTACTCAATAAAATAGATTTAATTGATGACGCAGGTCTTAGCGAAATACAAAAAGTTCTCGATATCTATCGTAAACTTGATTACCAAGTACTCCTTGTTAGTAATATATCGGGTAATGGTATTGATGAATTAAAAGAAGTACTTGTTGGTAAAAATAACATTTTTGTTGGTCAAAGTGGTGTGGGTAAATCAACCCTCGTTAATACTGTATTACCTAACGCTGAAATATTAACTAAAGAAGTATCTGAAAACAGCGGCCTAGGCCAGCACACAACAACTGTTTCACGCCTTCACCATTTACCAAGTGGCGGTAACCTAATCGACTCGCCAGGAATTCGCGAATTTGGTTTATGGCATTTAGATGTTGAGCGTGTAACCTGGTGCTTTAAAGAGTTTAGAGAATTTATAGGCGGATGCCGCTTTAGAGACTGTAAACATTTAAACGATCCGGGCTGTATAGTTAAAGAAGCTGTAGCAGATGGCAAAATTTCTCAATTGCGCTTTGACAGCTACCACCGAATTTTAGAAACAATGGCCGATGGCCGTGCAGGCGCCCGTGCGCCTCGCGTATAATTTAGGATAAATACTGTGAGTTTAGACAAATTTAAAATCGCAATGCAGTACGCAATGCCAAAACACTTTATTTCACGCGTAGTGGGTAAATTAGCCGCAGCTAAAGCAGGTGCTTTAACAACGACTTTAATTAAACTATTTATTAAGCAATATAAAGTAGATATGAGCGAAGCCCAATACCCAGATCCGGCTCATTATAAAAGCTTTAATGAATTTTTTACTCGCCCTTTAAAAGACGGCATGCGCCCAATGGTAGAAGATAGCAATATCATCATTCATCCAGTGGATGGCGCAATCAGCCAGCTAGGCGATATTGTTGACGGACAGCTAATACAAGCTAAAGGTCACGATTACAGCTTACAAGCGCTACTAGGCGGCTCACAAGATGATACAACACCATTTTTAGGCGGTAAGTTTGCAACGATCTATTTAGCACCTAAAGATTACCACCGTATTCATATGCCAATTGATGGCACACTAAGCAAAATGATTTACGTGCCAGGTGATTTATTTTCAGTAAACCCACTTACAGCGCAAAACGTGCCTAACTTGTTTGCGCGTAATGAACGAGTAGTAGCAATTTTTGAAACTGAGATTGGTCCGCTTGCTATGGTACTTGTTGGCGCAACAATTGTAGCCAGCATAGAAACTATTTGGGCTGGTACTGTCACGCCACCAGCAGGTAGCGATGTATTTAGTTGGAAATACCCAACCACTGGCGATAACGCTATCACGCTTAAAAAGGGTGAAGAAATGGGTCGATTTAAATTAGGCTCTACTGTGGTACTAGCATGGGGTGCTGATAAAGCTGAAATACTGGATGACCAACTACCAGAAGTGGTTACTCGCTTAGGTACTGCATTTGCAAAAATTAACGATTAAAATCAATCGTTAATTCAAAATTAAAAAAACCGCGTTTAATTAACGCGGTTTTTTATTTTTGTAGGCGCAAAGCCTGCTCACGCGAAAAGCGCAGCGCCCTCTTAGCCTCTTTGTGAATAAATCACTTAAAACCTTATTGCACAAAGAGAAGCAAAAGAGGAGTAAATGAGAAGACATAAAACATAGTAATTATTTATTTTTACTTCTCTAAAGCGCAGCGTCCTCTTAACCTCTTTGTGAATAAATCACTTAAGATCTTATTGCACAAATAGGAGTAAATGAGAAGACACCAAAGCATAGAAATTACGAGCTTTGCTCGTCACGCCAGCAAGCTGTGCGTCAACAAGCTTGGTGCAAAAGTTTGATATATTGTAGGCGTGAAGCTTGCTCACGCGAAAAGCGCAGCTTTTAATTCTTTAACGCTACATTTAATAAAAGGCACAAGCCCCTCTAAAACTTATTTACCACACTCTTTACACTCTGAATCTTTAATCACTTTAAAGTGCTGTTGTTTTAAAGTGAGCGCATCAAAGGTTATAAACACACCTCCCTCTGCATGCCCCAGCAATAAGTTGAGCGTAAGTTGCGCCTGCATAGAGCCTATTACACCAAGTAACGGGCTAATAACCCCAGCGTTACTGCAATTGATAACCGGTGTAGCTTCGCCCTGTGGAAAAACACAGCCATAACATGGGCTATCACTTTGCCTAAAATCAAAGCCCATTAATTGCCCTTTGGTTGCGAGTGCAGCACCCGAAATTAACGGTGTTTTATTGCTAATACAATAACGGTTTACACTATAGCGAGTACTAAAATTATCAGAGCAATCAAGTACGATGTCAGCACCTTTGAGCATGTTAGCTGCATTACTCTCATCTAGCTTTTGACAATGCGTTACTATGTTTATTTGATTATTAAGACTCGCTAATACTTTACCCGCTGCGGCGACCTTGCTTTGTCCTAAGTGATTTATTTTATAAAGCACTTGGCGCTGTAAGTTTGAAAGCTCAACCTCATCATCGTCAATTAAAATAAGCGTTCCAATACCTGCAGCGGCTAAATATAAAAGCGCTGGGCTACCTAGACCACCAGCCCCCACTACTGCAACCGTTGAGGATTTAAGTGCTAATTGCCCTTCAAGCCCAACTTCTCTAAGCAATAAATGGCGGCTGTAACGCAGGGTTTCTTTATCGCTTAGCTCACTCACGTTTATCAGCCTTATTAGTATTACCCCTGTTAGTTTTAATTGGCACTGCTTATGGCCACTTGCAGAGCGCTTATAGCCTCTACGTAATTATCAGCTTCGGTAATCGCACGCACTACGGCAACACTGCCCACGCCTGTTTTAGCTACCTGCTCAGCACGGCTTAAATCAATGCCGCCTATTGCTACTGTTGGGTAGCTTTGCATAAGAGGTACAAATTTAATGAGCTTTTCAAGACCTTGTATTTGGCCTGTCATATCTTTTGTTGTGGTTGGGTAAATAGCACCAAATGCCATATAACTAGGGCGATAATTATGCGCACGCAGCATTTCATAAAAACCATGAGTAGAAAGCCCAAGCCTTAACCCAGCATCTTTAATTGCCGCTAAATTAGCAATGTCTAAATCCTCTTGCCCTAAATGCACGCCATATGCACCGTGCTTAATAGCTAACTGCCAGTAGTCGTTTATAAATACCTGTGCGTTGTATTGCTTGCCCAGCTCAACAGCTTGCTTAATGAGCCCATCAAGCTCATCTTGCGTTTTATTTTTAACGCGTAACTGCGCTGTTTTAATGCCTTGTTGTAAGCATTTTTCTAACCAATCTGTGCTATCTACAACCGCATATAAGCCAAGCGACTTACTTTCACAAGGTGCAAAATCAGCAGCCATATTAAAATCAAGCGGCACATCAAAATCAAGCTCATCACCCAGCCAGCTCCCCGGCTCAATCACTTGTGGGTAGTCAGCTAAATTAGTGGGGAACGATGTATGAGCAACCGGTCCAATCCCTTCGCCATAGCGTACCGACTGTTTTAGCCCTTGGTTTATATATGCTTTAGCTAAAATAAAGGCATCTTTTAATGGGTAGTCTTTAGCTAAACACGCAGCAATGACCGAAGCCATGCTACATCCGGTGCCGTGGTTATGCGGTGTTTGTATTTTTTGATTACCTAACCAATATTCTTCGCCATTTTGTGTATTACTATCAATACAATAATCAATGCAGTAGCCACTTGGGTAATCCCAATGCCCGCCTTTAATAACAACGGCTTTTGCACCCCAGCTTAATAGCTTATTAGCCGCTTCTTTTATTGCAGCTGGGCCAATTAAATACACACCGGTTAATAACTGTGTTTCGTGGGTGTTTGGGGTTATTACATCCACCAGCGGCAGTAAACATTCTTTTATTGCACTTATCGTGTCCTCTTCTGTTAGTAAGTCACCGCTTGAGGCAATAGCGACAGGGTCATATACAATAACGGGAGGCACAGGCCACTTAGCTTTATAATGACTTATATGTTCGCTGATCAGCTGAATTTGCTGCACATTGGCTAACATGCCAATTTTTATAACTTTGGCTTTCATGTCTTTTTCAAGCGCTAGTAACTGCGATTCAATAATATCGGTAGACACCGCATTAATAGCTTCTACGCCTAAACTATTTTGTGCAGTAAGCGCCGTAATTGCCGTGCAGCCATGTACACCAAAACTTTGCATTGCTTTTATATCAGCTTGAATGCCTGCACCGCCGCCCGAATCAGATCCGGCAATTGTCCACACTACGTTATTCATATTTTTTCCTTCACTGCTGATGCCAAAATGGCATACCCATTGTTGGGGTTGATGGGGCTGCAACGTCTTTTTCAGGCATTGCTTTTGCTTGATATGCAAAGCGCCCTGCTTCAACTGCGGCTTTAAATGCGCGGCTCATAGTAATTGGGCAGCCCGCCCCTGCAATGGCTGAATTTAATAATACCGCATCATACCCCATTTCGAGTGCTTGGCAGGCATGCGATGGCAAACCTAAACCTGCATCTACTATTAATGTGGTATCGGGTAAACGCTCTCGAATAGTTTTTAAATTATAGCTATTTAACAAGCCTTTACCGGTGCCTATTGGCGCCCCCCACGGCATAAGCACCTCACACCCTAGCTCATTTAAGCGCTGGCAAAGTACTAAGTCATCGGTGCAATAAGGCAATACTTTAAAGCCATCATTAATTAATATTTTTGTGGCTTCAAGTAACGCAAAAGGGTCAGGCTGTAAATTGTAATCATCGCCAATCAGCTCCAGCTTAATCCAGTCGGTGGCAAATACCTCTCGGCACATTTTTGCAAGCGTTATGGCTTCTTTAACACTGTGGCACCCGGCGGTATTAGGCAGTATTTTTAAGCCTGTATTTTTTATTAACTGCCAAAAGTCATCACCGGCTGCTGCACTTTGTTGGCGCCTAAGCGACACGGTAACAATTTCAGCTCCAGAGGCGACTATCGATTGGGTCATAATATCAGGCGACGGATAAAGCGCAGAGCCTATTAATAAACGGCTATTTACTTGCTCACCATAAATAGTTAAACAGTCTTTAGTTTGCATGAGCTTTATCCGCCTTGAATGGGTGACAGCAACTCAACACTGTCACCTTCATTAAGTACATAGTTTCTGTGCCGACTTTGTGGAATAAATTCGCCATTAACAGCCACAGCAAAAGGCGCAACTGCACCAAAACTTTGAAGTACCTCAACGAGTGCTTTGCTATTAACACTAAGTAGCTCGCCATTAATTGTAATGTTCATTTTATTCTCACTCTATTCGTGAAGCTACTTGCGCCACTAATGCCGGTGCCAGCATATAACCATGACGATATAAGCCGTTAATGCTAATTACATTACCAACTTGTGATACTTCTGGGCGGTTATCGCTAAATGCAGGGCGTAATCCGGTTTGAATATTAAGTAGCCGTGCTTCGGCAAATCCGCTGTGTACGGTATAAGCCGCTGAAAGTAACTCAAGAGTTGATCGCACTGTTGCGGCGCCGCTATCTTGCGATTCTATTTCGGTCGCACCAATTACATATTCATGATTCGGTTTAGGCGCTATATAAATTGGGTAACGCGGATGCATTAAACGCACAGGTCGCGTTAAATTTACTTCAGGTGCATATAGCCTTGCGACTTCACCGCGCACACCTCTAAGCGGTTTATCACTTTTAGCACCAAGCCCACGACAATCTATAATGTAGTCAAATGGTCGATTATTTATTTCACCGTTTTTAATGGTTACGCGCTGGTTAAACACACACTTAACTTTGCGCTTGTTGAGCATGGTAAAACTTGCTTTATAAAAGGCTTGGTTATCTATTTGCCCCTCGCAGGGTAAAAATAGACCTTGGTTAAACCGATTAGCAAGCTCTGGCTCTAACTGCGCTATTTGCTGAGCATTCAATACCTGAGCGCTTTGCCCTGCTATGGGCTTTATTCTCTGGGTAAAGCTTTGTAGATCGCCCTTATCTTGCTGATGCGCAACGACCAATGTGCCTTGCTGCTGAAAAAACACATCCCCCTCAAGTTCACTCACTATTTCTGGCCAGCGCTTCATTGAATCAAGACCCATTAAAGCTAAATCAGCCTCACACAATACCGATTCAGCCAGCGGGGCAAGCATTGCTGCAGCCACTTTACCGGCGCTATTTGGGGTTTGCTCATCGTCAGCTTCAAACACCGTTACATGATGCAACTTACTTAGCTCAAGGGCAGCTAAGCGCCCTGCTAAACCAAAACCCACCACAGCAATGTTATAAAACATAAAACCTCCAAAAGCAGTTATTAGTAGGTGCGAACTCACTCGCACTTCTTCAATGTTTAAAGAAGCGAGGTATAAAACCTCACCTACATCTGCATCTAACTTATTGCTATACCGCTTTGTGGTAAATTTCTGAGCCTGTTTGCTTAAACTGGGCAGATTTAGCTTTCATCTCGGCTTCTACATCAATCATTTTGATCTCAATAGCCTCGCCAGCGTCATTTGAATCAATACCGCGTGTTTCTAAATCTTTAGCGTAATCGCGTACTTCTTGGCTAATTTTCATAGAGCAAAATTTAGGGCCACACATAGAGCAAAAGTGAGCCACTTTGCCTGATTCTTGCGGAAGGGTTTCGTCGTGATACTCACGAGCACGCTCTGGATCTAAACCAATATTAAATTGATCATGCCATCTAAACTCAAAACGTGCTTTTGATAGCGCATTATCGCGCTCTTGCGCGCCTGGGTGCCCCTTTGCTAAATCGGCGGCATGTGCAGCTATTTTGTAGGTAATTAAGCCTTCTTTAACATCTTCTTTATTTGGCAGACCTAAATGCTCTTTAGGTGTTACATAACAAAGCATTGCACAGCCGTACCATGCTATTTGGGCCGCCCCAATACCAGAGGTGATATGATCGTACCCTGGTGCAATATCGGTCGTTAACGGGCCTAAAGTGTAAAATGGCGCTTCGTCGCAATGCTTTAATTGCTCATCCATATTGGCTTTAATCATGTGCATTGGCACATGCCCTGGGCCTTCAATAAATACTTGTACGTCGTGCTTCCACGCAATTTTAGTCAGTTCACCTAATGTGCGCAGCTCACTAAACTGCGCTTCATCGTTGGCATCAGCAATAGAACCTGGGCGAAGGCCATCACCTAATGAAAAACACACATCGTATTGTTTTAAAATTTCGCAAATGTCTTCAAAGTGCGTGTATAAAAAGTTTTCTTTGTGATGCGCTAAACACCACTTAGCCATAATTGAGCCACCGCGCGACACAATACCGGTTACACGTTTAGCCGTCATTGGTACGTAGCGAAGCAGTACACCGGCATGAATAGTAAAGTAATCAACACCCTGCTCGGCTTGTTCAATAAGCGTATCGCGGAAAATCTCCCACGTTAAATCCTCAGCCACACCGTTTACTTTTTCAAGCGCTTGATAAATCGGTACTGTGCCAATAGGTACAGGCGAGTTACGTACAACCCATTCGCGTGTTTCGTGAATGTAACGCCCCGTTGATAAGTCCATCACGGTGTCTGCGCCCCAGCGGGTAGACCACACCATTTTTTCTACTTCTTCTTCAATAGATGAGCTAACCGATGAGTTACCAATGTTGGCATTAACTTTTACTAAAAAGTTACGACCTACAATCATAGGCTCTGTTTCTGGGTGGTTTATATTATTTGGTAAAATAGCGCGACCACGGGCTATTTCGTCGCGTACAAATTCTGGGGTAATAAATTCAGGAATACTCGCACCAAACGACTCGCCTTTATGCTGCGCGGCTAGTAATTCTTTACGAATTTCTGCACGTCCCATATTTTCGCGAACGGCTACGTATTCCATTTCAGGAGTAATAATCCCTTGGCGTGCGTAGTGCATTTGCGTTACGTTTTTACCAGCGACACCACGGCGAATTTTTGGAAGGTGATCAAAGCGAATATGATCCAGCCCTTCATCTGCCATGCGCTGCTGCGAAAACTGCGACGTCACTGACTCTAAAACCTCAGTGTCACCACGGCTTTCAATCCATTGTTCACGAAATTTTGGTAAGCCTTTGCGCACGTCTAGTTCAAAATTAGGATCGGTATACGGGCCCGACGTATCGTAAACACGAAGCGGATCGTTTGACTCATAAACAGGGTTTTCATCTGTGCCGCCAATAAACGTGTCACTTAACGTGATTTCACGCATACCAACACGCACACCTGGTTGAGTACCTTCAACGTATACTTTATGAGAATTTGGGAACGGTTGACCCGTTAAGTTATAAATATATTCAGACGCGGCAGCACGAGTTTCTCGGCGTGACGCTTTATTTGTAGTATTTGACATGACTTGCCTCATTGCTTAAGGGTTGTCTTGTCAGATATTCCGAGGAATAGAGAAAGATCGTAAAGTAGCGTACATGCTACTTTGCAGCCTAAAATAAACAAAATCACTTTATTGTGCGCATAAAAAAAGACGCACAAGCGTCCCATTTTAGGCAGCTTGTTCCCTACGCAGGTATTAACCTGATCAGGTTCACGGATCCCGCTTTCGCGATCTCAGCCAAAAACTAATTACTTAGCTTTGGCACTCCGACAAGTATTGATATATAAATTTGTTCGTCGATTCGAAGATATTATTCAACAAATCTGCGCTGAGTGTACGTCAGTTAAAAACTGCCCGCAAGGGGCTGTTTTTCAAAAACTTAAAATTATTTAGGGATAAACACAAATGTTTGCTCGCCTTGCATGACTAATTGCTGGTCTTGCATTTTAAGCTCTGCACCTTGCTTTAAGGCTTGTAATAACTGCTGCTCAAACTCATCAAGGTCTTCGCCGCATGACTTGCGCGTCATTCCTAATTTACTTACGGTAAGGTTACTTTCTTCAAGCGAGCCTTCACCAAAAAATTTGTTACAGCCAGCAAAACCGTTTACTTGCAGTGCTTCAATAAAGCTCATTGATGCATTAAACGAAGGTGGAATTGCTAAACCATCAACACGTGATAATTGCCATTGGGTGTATTTAAGCTGCTCACTGGTAACCGTCCCTGTTGATGCGCAACCAACACATAAACCGACTATAAGCATCGGTATTGCTGCTAATTTCATGCTACTACTAACTAATTGTCTAATTAATGTAATTGTAACAATATTTATGCCCTTTATCCGTTAAAAATGCATGTTTTAAATGTAAATTTTTGTTCTATGATAGTTCAAAAGTTATGCGATTAAGTACTAAGTTGTAGTTTTAAATACGTTATCTATTTGCTCTGGTAAAAATGGCCTACCTTTTTCATTAACAGACGTTCCTATAACCAGTGCATTGAGCATTACTTTTTCATCGCTTATACGTATAACCGTTTGCTTAAAGGCAAATTTTAAACGACTAATACGCTGCGGCTCTACAGCCACATAAAATTCATCACCTGGTAATAGTGAATGTTTATAGTCCATTTCGCTGCGCATCACGACTAGGTTAATTTTATCTTTTGCTAACTGAGCAAAATCAATACCGTGTGCGTACAAGAACTCATGTCGAGCATGCTCTAAATAATTAAAATAGACGCTGTTGTTTACAATACCTTGTAAGTCACATTCGTAATCACGTACCTTGAAGTCAACTTTAAAGGTCATATTAGTAATCCTGATTATTTAACGTATAATTGCCGCGTTTATAGCACATGTGTTTAAATAATTGCTACCATACGAGTCCCTAAAATGGAGTTAAGTAACCCAATGAACTTACGTTTGTCTTTAATTACTGCCGCACTTTTACCGCTGCTTGGTGCACCAATTGCAGCTAACGCTGATGATAGCGACCTAGAAAGAATTGTTGTAACTGGCGATTTTCAGCGCGAAAGCATTCAAACTTTAAGTGCGAGTGCGAGCTTATTCAGCGAAGATGAAATTAATCAACGTGGTGCAAGTTACTTAGACGAAATGTTAGGCAGTACCGCCAATGTAAATTTTGCATCTGGTGCGTCGCGCGGTCGTTATATTCAAATTCGTGGCGTGGGACTTCGTTCACAATTTGTAGACCCTATTAATCCATCTGTAGGCTTAGTTATTGATGGTATTAACTATTCTGGCCTTGGTGGCAGTTCATTATTATTTGATATAGACCAAGTAGAAATTTATCGTGGCCCACAAGGTACACGCTTTGGCGCAGACGGTATGGCCGGTATGATCCAAATGGGTTCAGCTAAAGCCACAAGCGATCCAAGCTTAAAATTACAAGTAGGTGCTGGCACATACAACACCCGCGAAGCAGGCATTGCAGCAAGCACAGGCTTAACAGATGACACTAGCGCACGCGTTAGCTACTTTCGTAGAAAGTCAGACGGTTACGTAGATAACTTGTACTTAAATGACGAAACACAAAATCAAGACGAACAAGTAGCCCGCTTTAAATTAAACAGCCAGCTTACAAAGCATTTAAATACTGAGTTAAACCTTCACTATATTGACATAAACAATGGTTACGATGCGTTTACGCTTGATAACAGCCGCAATAGTGTTGCCGATGAACCAGGGCAAGATAATCAACAAAGCTACGCAATAGGTGTTAATAATACTTACACGGGTTTTGACGCTTTTGATGTAAACCTAAACCTGTCGGCTATTGATACCGAATTACTTTACAGCTTTGACGAAGATTGGGTATGTAACGATACAAGTGAACCACAGTTATGTGCTGCTGGCTTACATCCAGATGGATACAGCTCAACTGATTTATACAGCCGCGATCGCGACGATCAGTCTGTAGATTTACAATTTAATTCTAAAACAGGTAACTGGGTTGCGGGTATTTATTACCAAAACCGTGATGTTGATTTAGAGCGCCAGTACACATGGTTAGCAAGCCCGTTCTCTTCAACTTACGAAACGAGTAACGTTGCAGTATATGGTCAAGTAGCGACTCCAATTGGCCCTAAAACAACATTAATTACAGGTTTACGTGTAGAGCAATACCAAGGCGACTACACCGATAGCAATGGCTTTATACAAGATACTGACGATGTAATGGTTGGCGGTAAAATAGCACTTGAATATCAAGTAATTGATCGCACTATGATCTACACCAGCATCACCCGTGGCTACAAAGCCGGTGGTATTAACTCAGAAGCACTGGCTAAAGCAAAAGATGAAGGCTTAAACCTAAGCGCTGATTTTTTCCAGCAACACACCAGTTTTGACCCTGAATATTTATGGAGCGGCGAATTTGGTGTTAAAGGTTCATCACTTGATGACAAATTTACACTTCGCTTAGCAGCATTTTACATGCACCGCGACGATATTCAGTTAAAAGCATGGCAAGTAGAAGGTCAGCAATTTACCGGTTATGTTGATAACGCAAGTTCTGGTAGCAACTACGGACTTGAAGTTGAAGGTAGTTACCAACTAACTGATAATCTATTTTTAACAGGTAGTGCTGGTTACTTAAACACTGAAATTGACGACTTTGTAACACAATCAGGCTTAAATCAAGACGGTCGCGAACAAGCTCAGTCACCTAAATACCAGTATGCGTTTACTGCACGTTACAACTTTACTAACGCATTTTACGGCATGGTTGGTATTGAAGGTAAGGACGATTACTACTTCTCAGATAGTCACAATTCACAAGCACCAAGCAGCAACTTAGTTAATTTAAGCTTTGGCTACGAAGCAGACATGTGGGCAGTTCGCGCATGGGCTCGTAATGTATTTGACGAAACAGTCCCTACACGTGGTTTTGAATTTGGTAATGACCCACAAGATGGTTACGCAACGCATACCTATACACAATTAGGTGAGCCTCGCGTAGCAGGTGTTACGTTCACACTTAATCTGTAAAGCATAGCCGTTGGCTTTCAAATGAAAGCTACAGCAAGCAATAAAAAACACCGCGTTTAATTTAAACGCGGTGTTTTTTATTTGTAGGTGAGGTTTTATACCTCGCTTTTTATAAAGTTAAATTACACGAGCGCGAAGTAAATTCGCACCTACAGGTTTTCCACCTACGCCTACAAGCCAAGCATCACGCTCTTTGCACATCAAACGCGATTACGTCTTTAATTTTTTCTTTATTTGTTGCGAGCATTACAAGCCTATCAATCCCCAAAGCCACCCCTGCGCACTGAGGTAATCCATGCTCCAGCGCTTTAATTAAACGCGTATCCATTGGCACTTGCTTTAAACCGTTTTCAGCGCGGTATGCGTTATCTTCATTAAAACGTTTAACTTGCTCGCTGGCATTTGTGAGTTCGTTAAAGCCATTCGCCAATTCCATATTTTTATAATAAAGCTCAAAGCGCCCTGCTACGCGTGTATCGTGTTCACAAATTTGTGCAAGTGCCGCTTGAGAAGCTGGAAAGTGATACACAAAACATGGCTTATCTTGTCCTATTGTGGGCTCCACTTTCATACAAAATAATAATTGCAGTAAGGTATCTTTATGCGTTTCATTTTGGGCTATATCAGCAAATCCATGCTCACACGCTAGTTGCTTTAATTGCTCTATGTTCGCTGTTAGCGGATCGAGCCCAAGTGCTTGTTCAAACGCTTGCTGATAAGTAAGCCTTGTTGCCGGCTCAACATCTAAAACAAGCCGCATTAGTTCATCCATTTCATCCATAAGTGCAAACTCATCAAAGCCTGGGCGATACCATTCAAGCATTGTAAATTCGGGATTGTGATGGCTACCCGCTTCTTCATTTCTAAATGCTTTACAAAGCTGAAAAATAGCGCCTGAGCCTGCTGCTAACAAGCGTTTCATAGCAAACTCAGGAGATGTTTGTAAAAAAAGAGGAAGCCCACCTGCGTGCCCTGGACCTACAAATGTGGTGTTAAAACTGGCCAAATGCACATCGGTTACACTGGCACTGCTTAAGCTAGGAGTTTCTACTTCCATTACATTACGCGTATAAAAAAACTCACGAATGCTACGTAATATTGCTGCACGTTGTTTTAGTGTTTCAATGCTTGCGCTTGGGGCCCAAAGATCTGCTGACATATTTTCTCCAAAAAAAATCCCAGCTTAAGCTGGGATTTTATAAACAATGTTAAAGCTTACTTAACACGGCTTACGTATTCACCGTTACGAGTGTCTACTTTAATTACTTCGCCAATTTGTACAAATAATGGAACTCGTACTACAGCGCCTGTGCTAAGCGTTGCTGGTTTACCACCAGTACCCGCTGTATCACCCTTAAGGCCAGGATCTGTTTCAGTGATCTCAAGCTCAACAAAGTTAGGTGGTGTAACAGCAATAGGGCTGCCGTTCCATAATGTAATTGTACATAAATCATTTTCAACTAACCATTTAACTGCATCGCCTAGTGCTTTTTCGTCAGCGGCAATTTGCTCAAATGTTTCGTTGTTCATGAAATGCCAAAATTCGCCGTCTGTGTATAGATACGCTAAATCTGTATCCATTACATCAGCACCTTCAACTGATTCACCCGATTTAAAGGTTTTTTCAAGCACCTTACCAGAGATAAGTTTACGGATACGAACACGGTTGAACGCCTGGCCTTTACCAGGTTTTACCATTTCATTTTCTAAGATACTGCAAGGCTCGCCGTCCATCATAATTTTTAGGCCGCCCTTGAACTCGTTGGTGCTATAATTCGCCATCGTTTCCTCTATTTATATTTTTTCGAGTAATCTACATGCCAATGATACAAAGAAATGAAGCAAATTTGCATAAAAACTGGCAAAAAGAATTAGCAAATGTAGTTACCTGCCCAAAAACCTTGCTTGAAATGGTCGGTTTATCGAGCCAAGTCCATGAAAACGACCTAAAAGCCCGCAGTTTATTTCCGGTACGCGTGCCTATCCCTTTTATAAAAAAAATACGCAAAGGCGATCCAAACGATCCTCTTTTATTGCAAGTCATGCCACGCCATCAAGAATTTTTAACTAAGTCGGGTTTTAATAAAGATCCCCTACTTGAGCAAGATAACGAACAACCCGGCCTTTTACATAAGTATAAATCGCGTGTTTTAGTAATGTTTAAAACCGGCTGTGCAGTCAATTGTCGTTACTGCTTTAGAAGGCACTTTCCGTATCAAGAAAACCAACTTAATAAAAAAAGCCTGCTTGAAACACTAAGCTACATAAAATCTGATGCCAATATAAACGAAGTGATTTTAAGTGGTGGCGATCCGCTGATGGCCAAAGACGATGCAATAAGTTGGTTTTTAGATGAGCTTGAGCAATTACCACAAATTAAACGAATGCGAATTCATAGTCGTTTACCAGTAGTTATACCGGCGCGAGTAACCGATGAGCTATGTGAGCGATTAGCAAAATCGCCATTAAAAATTATTTTTATTAATCACATAAACCACGCCAACGAAATAGACGCTGACTTTAAAGCAGCCATGCAAAAGCTTAAACAAGCAAACGTAACGCTTTTAAACCAAGCTGTAATTTTAAAAGATGTGAATGATACGCTCGATGCGCAAATAAATTTAAGCGAAGCGTTATTTGACGCAGACGTATTGCCGTATTATTTGTATTTGCTCGATAAAGTTGAAGGGGCCAGCCACTTTGATATTAACGAAGAAGACGCTATAAAAATAATGGCAGAGCTATTAAAAGCCCTGCCTGGATTTTTAGTGCCTAAATTAGTGAGAGAAATAGGTGGTCAAAAAAGCAAAACACCTATCGATCTTAAGTTAGGGAGTGTTAACCTTTGATGGTTGAATTTGCAGCAGTATGTTTGGCTTTTAGGCAAGGCTGAGCCTGTGTAGTGTGGTTATTCCCCATAAATAGGCGATAACGCAGCATAAATGCCAAACATGCGCTGCCCTTCGGGTTCTTCCTAGGGGCGATGAACTCTTTGTTACTCGGTTTTTACTTAGCCCACTAGGTTACAAACCTCGCGCCGCGATTTAATCGCCCCTAGATTGAACAAATTTCAATCCGCAAAGATCAACACGCCCTAGTTTAAACATATATATTTACGTTGTTACCCAATGATGCAGTTACCGACTTAACCGGTGTTTGTGCACTTGACGATTGTGCAGCACCTTCAATAAGTGCAAGTGCTGCTGCGCCATCTGCTAGTTGCTGCTTTTTAGATAAAGCAGCGCTATAAAGCTCACTGCCTTGGCCTGAGCCAGAAACAGCGGGTAAACTTGTGCCTGATATATTCATATAACAAACCTGACTTTTAAATGTAATCCAAGTATTATGTCGGCCATGCAGTACAAAGCTTTAGGAAAACCATGGATTCAATTATTGAACAACTCAATACTAATTTAAAAATTGTTTATCGTCAGGCGCTTGATGCCGACAAAAAACTCGATGAACTACAACAGCAAGGCCATGGCAAATTTAAAGCCTTATTTGCACAAGATGCTGGTTTTAGCTTTGAAGCTAAACGTTTTAAGCCGTATGTTCTTGACGTAGCCGCTGACGTTGAAAGCTTATCTAACGATGGTTTTGATGAAGAAAAACTTAAAACAACCGTTATTAAGTTACAACAAATACTCACGCTGTTAGCTACTTTTAAGTAAAGATTAAAAAGCAAAAATGCCGCTATTTAGCGGCATTTTTATTTTAAGTTAATCTAAACTTGGTAATATTTGCTCACCAAACCACTCTGTTAATAAGCGTTTTTCGTAATATAATGATTCTTCGCGGCCCATTTTAATTTTATCCATAAAGCCCATATCTTTGAGCTCCACATCAGTATCTTTACTAAGCACTGTACCGTCGTTATCGGTTAACGAATAATTAAGCTTAATGCGTGGAAAGTATATTGGTTTTACTACACGAATTTCCTCCATACCACCATAACGCACATCTCCCGCTAAATCTAAATCAGTAAACTCTACGTTTAACTTATAATCTTTTGGTAGTTGCTCAGCTAATTTAGACATATGTTTTTCAAAACTTGCCGCAATACTTTTGTGATACGAGCCCTTAGCTTGGTTAGACGCTCGCACATCACGATAATCATTAAAGTCATTCCATTTAACAACAGACTCACCAGCATGGGCAAGCGCAGGTAATGCGATACACATTGTTGTTGCTATTTTTTTAACTAAATTCATATCTTTCTCCAAAGAGGTAACCAATCACAAAAGTGTGGATTGGAGTAAACCTAGCATTAGCTATTACTAAAGCTATTTTAGCACTTGTTTATTAACTATAACTTAATCTTACGAATCAAGTGTTACTTGTTTTGCACAAAATGTAATCAAAAGTATTTAATGTGCTGATATCAAAAAAATACGATTAAAATCATATAAATTACAGATAAAACATGTAAATCACCTCTATTTATGGTGAAATTAACTTAATTGATAAAAGGTACCCACGGAGCTTTCATGACTATTTTAGTAACCGGTGGCGCAGGCTATATTGGCTCGCACACTGTTTTAGAACTTTTACAGCAAGGTAACGATGTTGTTGTTATTGATAATTTAAGTAACTCATCACAAGAATCACTTGCGCGCGTAAAAAATATAACAGGTAAAGAAGCCACTTTTTACCAAGGCGACATTCTCGATAAACCCTTTTTAGATTCTGTATTTGCAAAACATACGGTTGATAGTGTTATACATTTTGCGGGTTTAAAATCAGTAGGCGAGTCGGTTGCAAAGCCAGTTGAGTACTATCAAAACAACGTTCAAGGTACGCTTACGCTTGTTGATGCGATGCGCGATGCGGGTGTATTTAAATTAGTATTTAGCTCGTCAGCCACGGTTTACGGCGACCCAGCAAGCTTACCAATCAAAGAAGACTTTCCTGTAGGCGGTACTACCAACCCTTACGGCACATCTAAGTTAATGGTTGAAATGATGCTACAAGATATCGCTAAATCCGATGAGCGCTTTGCGTTTGCTATTTTGCGTTACTTTAACCCAGTGGGTGCACATGAGTCGGGCTTAATTGGTGAAGATCCTAATGGTATTCCAAACAACCTTTTACCGTTTATCGCACAAGTAGCGGTAGGTAAATTAAAGCAACTCGCTGTATTTGGTGATGACTACGACACAGTTGATGGCACCGGTGTGCGCGACTATATACATGTTGTAGATTTAGCGATTGGTCATTTAAAAGCGCTTGATAAAATTGCCAGCAGCACAGGGGCATTAGTTTATAACCTAGGTACTGGTAATGGTTACTCTGTACTACAAATGGTTAATGCATTTATTAAAGCAAGCGATCAGGCTGTACCCTATCAGGTTTCACCTCGCCGCCCTGGTGATATTGCAGCGTGTTATGCAGCGCCAGAAAAAGCACTTAATGAACTTGGCTGGGAAGCAGTGCGCGGTATTGATGAAATGATGCAAGATACCTGGCGCTGGCAGTCAAATAACCCTAACGGTTATAAGGGTTAAGCAAAAACGGCAAGTGAGAAAACATAGTAATTATGTAGTTTTGCTTCTCTAAAGCGCAGTGACCTCTTAGCCTCTTTGTGAATAAATCACTTAAAACCTTATTGCACAAAGAGAAGCAAAAGAGGAGTAAATGAGAAGACATAAAACATAGTAATTATGTATTTTTACTTCTCTAAAGCGCAGCGACCTCTTAGCCTCTTTGTGAATAAATCACTTAAAACCTTATTGCACAAAGAGAAGTAAAAGAGGAATAAATGAGAAGAAACCAAAACCTAGAAATTACGAGCTTCGCTCGTCACGCCAGCAAGCTGCGCGTCTACAGGTAATTTAACTACAGCGTTAAGTTTTGGCTGTAAGCGTAGCGCTTACCACGCGAAAAGCGCAGCTTTTAATTACTTATATTTAAATACTTATATCCAATATTTAATAACGAGTATATTCGTTATGTCTGTGCCCACTGTCTTAGTAAGTTATGGTACACACCTGTTAATTGAATAATCTCTGGGCTATCTTCTACTTTGCTGCGCAAACTTTGAATCGACATATCTAAATCAAATAACAAACCACGTTTTTCGTCGCTGTTTACCATGCTTTGCAGCCAAAAAAATGAGGCTAATCTGCGCCCACTCGTTACAGGCATTACACGATGTAAACTCGTTGAAGGGTACAACACCATACTGCCTGCGGGCAGCTTTACACTGTGTGAGCCATAAGTGTCTTCAATAACAAGTTCTCCGCCCTCATAGTCTTCGGGGTCATTAATAAATAACGTCATTGATACATCTGTACGAATTTTTACTGGCGTACCCGGCACTTGTCTAATTGCATTATCTACATGCACACCAAACGATTGCCCGCCTTGATAGCAATTAAATAACGGAGGAAAAATTTTTGCAGGAAGCGCTGCCGACATAAACAAATTACTACGCGCAAGTGCTGCCATAATAATATCGCCAAGCTCTTGGCATTCAGGACTATTTTCAGGTAGCTGTAAGTTATTTTTTGCTTTGGTTGATTGATGGCCTGCGGTAATACTGCCATCGGCCCACTGTGCTTTAAGCAAAACCTCATGGCAATACGCCACTTCTTCTTTCGTTAATAGCTCTGGAATTTTAACTATCATGTGCGCCCTCTCACATTTTCATCAAATAATTAAGGGCAGGTAATAGGCCTGCCCTTATGCTTACTTTTATTTTTTAATTTGTTTTAAAATTAAAAAGAGTAGCTCGCTGTTAAACTAAACTTACGACCATCACCTGGTACAAAGTGTCCACCACCTAACTGATCAACGTAATCTTTATCACCTAGGTTTTCACCATTAAGCTGCAGGCTCAAATCTTTTGATATGTCATACGCAACCATCAGGTCAAAAATAGTATAACCTGGCGCACGAGAGCGTGTTGACGTAGTGCCGTTGTAACGCTCACCTACATACTGCGCACCTAAACCAAACGATAACTTATCCGACATATCGTACGTAGTCCAAACACTTGCGCTATTTTTAGGCGTACGCGCAAGCTCGTTACCAACTTGAGTTGCGTCGTCGCCTAATGCTTCAGTTACTTCGCTATCTTGGTAAGTGTATGAAGCAATTACAGTCCACTCTTTAGTAATTAGGCCCGTTGCTGAAAGCTCTAAACCTTGAACGCGCTGCTCACCACCGAGTATTTCGTCACTTGAGCTATCTGCAAATGGGTCATCAGTACGGGCATTGGTTTTTTCAGTACGGAAAAGTGCAGCATTAGTTTGCAGGCGACCATCCATTAGGCTCCATTTAGTTCCTAATTCATAACTGCGGCTTTCTTCTGCGTCTAAATCAGCTGCATTTGAACGCGTAGATACCGTTAGGCTTTCCGCCGATGGGTTAAATGAATTACCTGCGCCTAAATACACACTGCCATTTTCTGTAGGTTTATAAACTACAGCTGCATTCCAGCTAAATAAATCGTCACTTGTAGAAATTAAAGCGCTTGGATCATTGTAATCGTTGTGATAATCCGTAGTGAAGCTATCAAAGCGAATTCCACCTGTAACTTCCCATTGCTTGTTAAGCGTCACTGTATCAAATGCATAAATAGCTTGGTTTTTAGCTTTAGCTTCAATGCTTGTACCGTCACGGCCGTACACACCCGTAAATGCAATTGTTGCATCAGGGTTGTATAAGTCATTGCGTATTCCATCTTCAATCAGGTTATCAGGCGTAGTTGCAACAAAGTTATGGCGTGTAAACGTTTCATTTGCAAGTTCAACACCCACTACTACGTCGTGAGTAAAGCCAGCAAATTCATAGTTACCAATTAAATCAACTTGAAGTGCAGCAAGTGAATTTTCAGTATCACGTGTTTTTTCATCTGCAAAGGTAATGTCAGTGTCTGTTGTAACCGAGAAATAACGCGGTGCAGTTGTTACTGATTCACGCTTAACTTTACCTAAACGACCTTGCACACGTAACGTAGTATTTTGAGAAAAATCATACTCATAACGAGCTGTTGTTGAGTAGGCTTCAATATCTTCGTAATCACGGTAAATATTACCGTAAAAGTTATCAAAGTCGACAGGAGAAGGTGAGCGTGCACTATCTGCAAGTTCAGCTACTGGCGTATCACTGTAAACCCAAGGAATACCATAATCTGGTAAATTGTCTTGGCGTTGATACTCTAGGTTTAAATCAAAACGGCTGTTTGTACCAAGCCCTGTTGCAAATGCAAACGCAACAGCATTTGTTTCGTTTTCAACATGGTCGCGACCTGCAACATCACCTTTATCAGTAAGAAGATTAATACGTAGTGCGCTTGTGTCGTTTACTTGAATGTTAGTATCAAAACGACCACGGTAATCGTTTTCTGTACCTAAACGTAGCGAAACGTCGTTAAAGTTGTCTAACTTCGCCTTTTTACTTTCTAAATTAACACTACCACCTGTTGCGCCACGACCAGAAACTGCAGAGCCTGGGCCTTTTGCAACTTCAACGGCTTCAATGTTGTAAATATCACGTGTGTAACCTGCAACATCGCGAATACCATCAACAAAAATATCATTTGTTGCACTAAAACCACGAATCGACATGCTATCGCCAGTAGGTGAGCCACCCTCACCTGCTGCTAAAGAAATACCTGAAACATTACGCAAAGCATCACGTAGGCTATCTACGTTTCTGTCTTTCATTACCGCTTGGTTGATTACTGTTACCGTTTTAGCTGTATCGAGTAGCGGTTGAGTGTATTTATGCGACGTTGATTTTTCTACAACATAACTAGACTCAGTTTTAGTTTCTGCTTTGGTTACCGATAGTTCTTGAACATCCTGTGCACTTGCCCAAGTTGAAAGCGTAGCTGTAACAACCGCTGCAATTGGCTTCACGTACGCATTTCCTTTATTCGATGGCTTACTCATGGTTACTCCGTAGTTTTTATTAAGCACTTAACTATTGTTAATTTAAGGTACATATTTAATTTCGGCGAAATCCTACCACTCAAACAAAGTAATGTAAACGATAACTGTTATCAATTGCATTGTTATGTGAATTCCTATATTGTATACACACTTAAAAATTAACAGTAATTACGTCCTTGTAATTGCTTGTCGTAACTTTCAGGATTGTTGTTAAGTAATGCGAAGCTTAATTAAACCAATTAGCGTAGTTATCGCGCTTTGTAGCACTATGGCAGTAAAAGCCGACACTGTTAGTGAGCTAGAACAACTCGTTAATAAATGGCTACAAATAGAAAATCAAAACACAGAATTAAATACTCATTGGCTTGAACAAAAAAGCAGTATGGAGCAAACCTTAACGCTTCTTAATGCCGAGCAGCAGCAACTTAGCGAGCTTAATCAGCGTAGAAAAAAAAGCACCAGTGAGCTTGCCCAAAAACGCGAACAGCTTGTAACTCAGCAATCAGAACTTGAAAATGATCAACAGCAATTAAATGATCAACTAGCACGTATTTCTGGGCAATTACTTTCATTACAAGTGCAACTCCCCCCGCCACTTTTGAGTAGTTGGAAAAACGCTGGTGATTTAAGCGATTCAAAACTCAGTACAACTGACAAATTACAAACAGCACTAAAAATGCTGACTCTACTTAATGATTTTCAACAACGTATTTCTATTCACGAAATGGCTATTAAGCATCCTGACGGGCAAGAAGTATGGGTTAAGCAGCTTTATTTAGGTGCAGCTCAAGCATGGTTTGTAAGTGAAGACTTAAGTTACGTAGGTATTGGTTTTCCAAGTGACTTAGGTTGGCAGTGGGAGTTTGATTCAAGCATTAATGCAGAACAAGTTGCACTGGGTATTGCTGTACAGCAAAAAAAGCGCGCTGCTGATTGGGTAACACTCCCAATATTAAGTTATGTAAATAAAAACCAGCAAGGGGCTAAATAATGGCTACTAACAGCATAATTAAAGTATTTAGCGCCACGGTTTTACTTTTTAGTGCAAACATATCTTTTGCAGCTAGCAGTGATGATGCTAAGCAAAGTATTTTAAGTGATATTAAAACAGCGCAGCGTACTCTAAGTAAAACTCAAAATAGCATTTCAAAAGAGCAAGCGACCCTTGCAAAGCAAATTTTTACCAAGCAGCAATCGCTCAGTAAATTACGCGAACAAGCCGCTGTTAATCGCCGCCTAGCTGACGAAAACACATTAAGTCTTGATCAGTTACAAACCCGATTAGACACTTGGCAACAGCAGCAGCAATATCAATTAAACTTACTTAGCCGTTTTGTACGCCAAAACACCAGCAATAGTGCTAGCAGTAACGAGTCGGCTAATAGCCAAAACGAGTTATTAAGCCGTGTTGTATCGCTAATTAATAATCAAGAGCAGGCACTTTATCCACAGTTTAAAAAACAATCGGTTGTGCTAAGTAATGGCGAATTAAGCCAAGCTAATACCCTTCAAGTCGGGCCTGTTGCATGGTTTAGTACGCAAACACCTAAACTTATGGGTTTATTAAATTTAGATGATGAATCTAATGCATTAAAAGTAGCGTTAGTACAATCAACAAGTGACGACAACCCACTCGATAATACTTTAAAGCAAAACGGTGTAGGCTCTACATTACTTACTTTTGATCCTAGTTTAACGCACTTAGTAACTAGCCAAGCCCAACAAGAAAGTCCGCTTGAACACCTAGAAAAAGGAGGTTTATGGGCTATCCCTATTATTTTATTTGCCTGCTTTGCACTTACCATTGCGCTATTAAAAGCCGCACAGCTACTGCGTTTAAGTAAAATTAAAATGCACTCTCAAATGCAATTACAGCAACTTTTTAAAGCTGAAAATAGCAGTGAATTTTCAGGTATGCAGCAGCAGCTATTTAACTTAACGCTGCAAAGCGAAAAAGGCCAAGTACGAGACGATCAATTATTTAATCAGTTAATTCATGATAAGCATAAACTCGATAACTTTATTGGCGCTATTGCCGTTACGGCTGCAGTAGCCCCACTACTTGGCTTGTTAGGCACTGTTAGCGGCATGATCGAAACATTTAAAATGATGACTTTGTTTGGCTCAGGCGACCCAGAAGTTGTATCGGGCGGTATTGCACAGGCACTTATAACAACCGAGTTAGGTTTAGTTGTTGCTATACCAGCACTCGTTTTAAATGCACTGTTATCGCGTAAAGCAAAAGCGTACTACAGCCAACTAGAAGGCTTTGCATTACAGCTAAGTCAACTAGAGAAAGGAGAAACCAATGTTTGAGAAAATCGTTAGTAACCCTATTTGCTGGTGTATTCTTTTACTCGCTTTATTTGTATACCAGCTGATTTTTCATGACTTACTGCACCTTAAACAATACCAAGCGCAGCGCAAAGGTTATTGGCAAGAAGTTAGCTCTATTTTAACTGCAGCGCTTCCGCTACTTGGTTTATTAGGCACCATTGTTGGTTTGCTTGATACATTTAAAGTAATGGCGCTGGGCCATAACGAGTTAATGAGTGACGCCATTGGTGACGCATTACTAACAACTCAATTGGGTCTTGTGTGCGCTATTCCTGCGTGGTTAATGCAAGCGTATTTAGCGTATTCACAGCGTAATCCTAAATTACATACGTTAAGTAAGCAGTTAGGGTAACACTATGCAATCACGTTTAAAGCACAAGCTAGAGCAAGAAGCGGGGCAACATATCGATATGTCGCCGCTACTTGATGTGGTATTTATATTGCTAATATTTTTTATTGTTACAACCGTATTTGTACGCGAAAGCGGCGTTGAGGTTGATAAACCACAAGCCGTATCGGCTAGTCGTCTTGAGCAGCAAGTTATATTTTTAGCAATAACCGACAACCAACAAGTATTTTTTGATGGCAGCCAAATTGGTGTTGCTGGTGTGCGTAGTAGTGTCGAGCAAATGTTAAAACAGCAACAACGTCCTGTGGTTATTCAAGCTGATAAAACAGTACCTACTGAGTTACTTGTTCAAGTAATTGACGAAGCAAAGCTGGCAGGCGCGGCGCAAGTTAACTTAGCGACCAAGCAATAGTATGCACACGATTAACTCGCTTCAAAAAACAAAAAACAATCGCCATCCGCTGTTTGCATTTGGCCTTAGCCTCATTGTGCTTAGTGCTGCATTACTGCTTTTATGGCTTGGGCAACTTGCTGAACACCATATACAAGACAAAGTGGTTGTACGTGAGATTGCCATGGTGGCACTGCCACCTCCGCCACCTCCATCAATATCACAACAGCAAACAAGTGAGCCAATGCAAAGCTTAGCGGTAGAAGGTGCAGGCGCGTCAATTCAAGCCGTAAAAATTAAGATAAAGAGTGATTTAAGTATTGTAAAACCCGATACACCCAACGTAAAAGTAAGCGCGCCACAATGGCAATCAATGAGTGTAAATTGGGATGCATTTAGCTTAAATCAACTCGATGGTCTCCCCACTTTACTTACTCCCGTCAAGGCCGTTTTACCAAAAAGCTTAACCCGCCGAGGTGTTGATGTATTTACTGTAAAACTCGATGTATTTATTGATGAAAGTGGCAAGTTAAGTTTAATTGAGGTAGTACAAAACCCATACCCTGAACTTAAACCAGCTATCGACAAAATTATTAAACAAAGCCGCTTTAGTGCACCTAAAAAAGAAGGTGAAACCGTACGCGCTCGCTTTATTTGGCCAATCGAATTTAAACCTTAAGCCTATTAAAATGAAAAATATGAATATATTTAAAACGCTAAAACCATTAACTCGCGCAGTTATCACTACTTTAATGTGCTCACTCCCTTTATTAGGTGTAAGTAGCGTGCATGCAAGCGCTGCTAGTACGCCATTAAAAAGTGCGCCACTAAAAGTAACGTTATCGCCTAGCGATCCAACATGGCAGTTGGCTATAAATAATAAATTACTAGGCCCTACAGAGGTCCTTATTGAACCGACCGAGCGCGGTTTTGCTCGCCAAGTGCAACCACTTTTACAAGCAGGTAATTACAGTGAAGTTGCGGCGCTATTTAAAGGCCGAGATATAAGCCAAGATAGCACTGCTTTAAACTTATTACGTGCACAAGTACTGCTTTCAACAAAAGATTTTGATAAAGCAGAAGCCGCTTATTTAGCATGTTTAAAAGCATCACCTGATTTAGTAAAAGCTCACCAAGGTTTGAGCCTTTTATACATGCAACAAGCAAAGTATGATAAAGCGCAAACACATCTAGTTCACAGTATTGAACTTGGCCAAGCTGATGCACAAAGTTATGCGCAACTTGCTTATATACACGTACAGCACAACCAACCTTGGAGCGCAGTAGCGGCCTACCGCCAAGCGCTTATGCTAGCGCCAGAAACAAGCCAATATCAACAAGGTCTATTGTTTGCGTTAATTGAATCGGGTGATTTAAGTCAGGCAAGTGCATTACTAAAAGAATTACTTAATAAAAGCCCTGATAAAGCTGAACTTTGGCTGCAACGTGCACAAATAGCATTACAGCTTGATCAAAAAAAGCAAGCGCTTGCTGCTATTGAAGTGGCCTTAAAACTCAACCCTAAAGATACCAGTAACCAGCTTTTAGCAGCCCAACTGCATTTAAGTGAAGGCAGCACTGAACGCGCTGTGAGTTTATTAAAGCAAGGTTTAAAACACGCCACTAAACAGCAGCAAGTTGAGGTTATTAATACCACGATGCAAACTTTAGGCTGGCTTGTATCTCAACAAAAATGGGATTTAGCTAAAGAGCTAATAGGCAGCGCAAAAAGATTAACTAAGCAGCTACCCCGTGATGAACAAGCGCAGTTTTCTGTATACAGCGCACAAATTGCTATGCAACAAGGTAATACTAAACGTGCTCTTAAAAGCTTAAATAATGCACTTAAAATAAACCCGAATTTAGGTGATGCCCTACTTAGTTTAGCAAGTATATATCGTAGTAAAGGCCAACTCACCCAAGCTAAACTTATGTATGTTCGTGCACAAGCTCTGCCTGATTACCAACTATCGGCGTGGCTTGGATTATCGCAAATAGCGATTGATTCTAAAGACTACCCGAGTGCGCTAAAGCATCTTAGAAAAGCATTACAAGCCAACCCACAACGCCAGGACTTAATTACTAATATTCGCGCCCTTGAGAATATAGTGCGCCAAGAAGGGTAAGTTTAACACCGTGGTTAAATTTACTTGTATAAGCACAGCTTGCTGGCTGTGACGAGCAAAGCTCGTAATTTCTATGCTTTGATGTTTTCTCATTTACCCCTCTTTGTGCAATAAGGTTTTAAGTAATTTATTCACAAAGAGGTTTAGAGGGCGCTGCGCTTTAGAGAAGTAAAAATACATAATTACTATTGTTTTATGTCTTCTCATTTACTCCTCTTTTACTTCTCTTTGTGCGATAAGTTTTTAGATAATTTATTCACAAAGAGGTTTAGAGGGCGCTTCGCTTTAGAGAAGTAAAAATACATAATTACTATTGTTTTATGTCTTCTCATTTACTCCTCTTTTACTTCTCTTTGTGCAATAAGATCTTAAGTGATTTATTCACAAAGAGGTTGAGAAGGCGCTGCGCTTTAGAGAAGTAAAAATACATAATTACTATGTTTTAATGTCTTCTCATTTACTCCTCTTTTACTTCTCTTTGTGCAATAAGATCTTAAGTGATTTATTCACAAAGAGGTTGAGAAGGCGCTGCGCTTTAGAGAAGTAAAAATACATAATTACTATTGTTTTATGTCTTCTCATTTACTCCTCTTTTGCTTCTCTTTGTGCAATAAGATCTTAAGTGATTTATTCACAAAGAGGTTGAGAAGGCGCTGCGCTTTTCGCGTGAGCAAGCTCGTTTACAATATATATTAAAGCGTTACCAATTTTGCATTTCGACTATGCGTGATTGCGTGCGTGCATATTCAAAGCTCAACTTTTTACCTTTGTACAAATGTTCAATGTCGGTTTGCGCATTTATTACCAGCAATTTATGGCAATCGTAAAATTCATCGACTAAGGCAATGAAGCGCCGTGCTTCGTCGTCAAATGTGTGCTCATCAAGTGTTTGTTTTTCGCGTTGGTAACTATCTTCTATACCGTGAACAATAACTTTACCCGTTGCTTTAGCTCCCATTTGCGGCACGTTCGATACATATAACACATCAAATTGCGTTGCTAAAAACATATAGTCGTTAGCACTGCGTGGGCCTGAACATAGCGCCATAAAATCAATCATCAAGGCATTATCGGCTCTTAATAAATAAGGTAAATTGCGCCCATGCACAGTAATTGTATTGTTGCATGTTACTACTGGATACGAAGCTAAAAACTCATTTTTATAATCGTGATTTGATAAATTAATAAAATAGTGACGGCTGTTTTTACCATATCTAAAGCGGTGATCGTCCTCCCCTGCCACGTTAATTATATGACAATGGTTATTAATTAAATCAATAGTAGGTAAAAACCGCGCTCGTTGTAGGCCGTTGTAATAAAGCTGCTCTGGCTTTGCGTTCGATGTGGCCACCAGCACAACACCTTGTTCAAACAACGCATTGAACAATCTCGCCATGATCATAGCATCGCCAATGTCGCTCACAAAAAACTCGTCAAAACACAGTACTCGAATATTTTTAGCCCACTGTTTTGCAATCAGAGTTAATGGATTTTTTTGACCTTGTAGCTGCGTAAGTTGGGCATGCACTTGCGCTATAAAATGATGAAAATGCAGCCGCTGCTTTTGCTCAGTAGGTAGGTTTTTATAAAATAAATCCATTAACATGGATTTACCGCGCCCTACGGGTCCATATAAATAAATGCCTTTTATTAAGGGCGCTTTTTGCCACCATGATGTGTGAGCTTGAAGTTGCTCGCTTAGCGTATTTAAAGCTTCCACTGCATTTTGCTGCGCTGCATCAAAACACAGTTCACCCGTGTCTATTTTTGCTTGGTAAAGGCTTAAAATTTGTGTGCTGTGCACTGTCATGGTATTTCACTATCGGCTATAATCGCGCCCATTGTAGCCGACTAAAAATGTGAACCAAAATGAAATTCCCTTGCCGCTTAGATAAATTTATTAGCCACTTAGCTGAAATACCGCGCACCCAAGCTCGTGCTAGTATTAAGCGAAAAGAAGTAAGCGTGAATGGCGAAATAATCACATCACATAATTTTCAGCTAGCCCAGCAAGATGAAGTACTGCACCAAGGTACGCCTTTGGTATTTTTAGGTAAGCGCTATTACATGCTAAATAAACCTGTTGGCTATGTATGTGCCAACAGTGACGAGCTTCATGAAACTGTTTTTGACTTACTTGATGAGCCAAATATGAGCGACTTTCACGTAGCAGGTCGCCTTGATATAGATACCACCGGGTTAGTTATTATTACTAATGATGGCGATTGGTCACATAAAATTACGTCGCCTAAAAGCAATAAATTTAAAACCTACCTAGTAGAAACTCAAGAGCCTATTACCGATGAAGCACTTGAGCAATTACGTACAGGCGTCATGCTGCATAACGAAAAAGATTTAACCCGCCCAGCTATTGCCGAACGACTTGCTAATTACGGACTGCGTTTATCAATAAGTGAAGGAAAGTATCATCAAGTTAAGCGTATGCTTTACGCGGTAGATAACAAAGTGGTTGAGTTACATCGCGAGCAGATTGCGGGGATTACCCTAGATGAAAACTTGGCCAGTGGTGAATATCGATTATTAACACCCGAAGAAATTAAGTTATAAAAGCGCTTTAAAGGAGCCTAAGTTTGGATATACTAGGGCGTGTTGAGCTTTGTGGATTGAAATTTGTTCAATCTAGGGGCGATTTAATCGCGGCGCGAGGTTTGTAACCTAGTGGGCTAAGTAAAAATCGAGCAACAAAGAGTTAATCGCCCCTAGAAAGAACCCAAAGGGCAGAGCATGTTTGGCATTTATGCTGCGTTATCGCCTAATTATGGGGAATAACCACACTACATAGGCTCTGCCTTGCCTAAAAACCAAACATACTACTGCAAATTCAACCACCAACGTTCAACACGCCCTAACTAAAACAATATAGCCAAACTTTTACTTGAGCCTGTTGGCTTGCTCTACTAAAATAGCGCCCTTCAAAATTACTAAGGTCGGCCGTGTTAGTTAACTACAATCCCCCCATGAGTCCGTATTTAACGATACTTTTTCAGGATGACGATTTACTGATAGTTAATAAACCAAGTGAGTTATTAACTGTCCCAGGTAAAGATCCTAAACATGCCGACAGCTTAATTAATCGTGTTAATCGTGTTTTTCCAACAGCAAGAATAGTGCACCGCTTAGATATGGCGACTTCTGGCATACTGTGCCTTGCCATGAATAAAGCAGCGCACAGACATTTAAGTATGCAGTTTCAAGAGCGCGAAACAGCTAAACGTTACATAGCACGTGTATACGGACAACTTGAAGCTGAAACAGGATCAGTAGATTTACCCCTTATTTGTGATTGGCCTAATCGCCCTAAACAAATGGTTGATCACGACAGAGGTAAACCTTCACTTACGCATTTTAAAATACTTGAGCGTAAAGAAAATGCAACCCGTGTAGAGCTAACCCCCATCACTGGTCGCTCGCATCAGTTACGTGTGCATATGTTAAGCCTGGGTCATCCTATTTTAGGTGACAGGCTTTACGCCCACAAAGAGGCACTTGCTGCAGCTCCTCGCTTACAGTTACATGCTCAAATGCTGCAATTAAAGCACCCTAAAACTGAGCAAGTACTTACTTTTGAAGCTGAGCCAGAATTTTAACCGGCGCAAATACTTCGTAAATTATTAAACTTTTAGATAACCTTGCCGATACCTAACTAATTGTCATTAGTTAGGTGCGTTATGCTATTTTCACGGTCTTTAAAGGCAGCTTTTTATATACAGCTCAGCTGTGCGCTACTTTTAGCTAACCTCATCAGCGCGGCTGAACATATTGCCCCACCTAGTCTATCAAGTATTGAAAATAGCGATATTGAGCGACTACTTCCAAGTGATGAAATAAAGCCAATATTAGCGGGTGAAACGGAATTTTTAAGCCTTTACAGCGAATATATGAGTAGTAATTTTAGAGGTATCGTAATACTTATACCCGACTGGCATTCTTCACCTACCAATAACTCAGGTGTGGACTACTTGCGCAAAGAGCTTAATAATTTAGGTTACAGCACCTACGCAATGACAGTGCCCGACATTGATTGGCAAGCAAGTAAAATGGCCAAAGCTACGCCTAATGAAGCAGAAACAGCGCCTAGTAAAGCCGATGAGCCTGCATCGCCCGACACAGCAACAAACGCACAATCACAGCCTGCAAAAATCAAAGATGAGCCTCATTACGTTAATGCAATTGAAAAAGTAACTGACGACATACTTGATGACTATAAAATAAATCTCATTTCTCGGTTTAATGCGCTGTATCAAACCGCTATGGAAGATTCGAGTAATATAGTGGTTATTGCACAAGGCACAAGTGCGGGTGTGTTGTTGGAGTACTATGCAGATTTTCCAGATGAGAGACTAGATGCGTTTATAAGTTTAAGCAGTTACTTACCTAATACTAAACGTAACGAAAATTTGAGCCAAACAGCGTCACTTGTTACACCCGCCTTGCTTGATATTTACTATGCAAATGACAGCACAGACATTTTAATGAGCCTTAAAAATCGTCAGCGCTGGGTTGAGCGAAATGCAAAATTTGATTACCGCCAACGCCAATTGTTTGGCCTGCGCGATCAACCTGGTCAACACGCACGCCTAACAAAAGAAATAGACGGTTTTTTACGCCGACTTTTTTAAATACTCATAAGCGGCTTGAATATCTTGGCTCTTTTTAACAGCCAATTCCATCATGTGCTTTGGTAAACCTTGCGATACTAATTTATCTGGATGATGTTGCGACATAAGTTTACGGTACGCTACTTTTATGTCACGTTGCGTTGCATCGCTATTTAAGCCTAATAACGCCAATGCTTGCGCACGGTTCATATTATTATTTGGCGGTACATGGTGGCCAGAACCCTCACGGTAACTACTGCTTTGACCTTGGCTTTGTTGCTGCTGATTAAAGCGCTGTTGTTGCTTTCTAAAGTTAAACTCAGCTTGATAACGTTTTAATACAAATGCAAAGTGTGTTTTAGAAATGCCTAGCTGTTTACTTACTTCTGCTAATAATTGCTTTTCTTGTTCGGCTAATACCCCGTCAGAAAACGCCATTTGTATTTGTATTTCTAAAAACAACTGTATTAGATCGTTTCGTTTAGCAAAGCGTTCTTTAAAATCGTGTACGGTTTCTTTAAGTGAAAAGTCGCCCTCTTTACCTGACTGAAATGCATGTTGTGCTTCGCGGCGTTCTTCGCCCTTTAAGCCCATTTCGTCCATGAACAAGTTAGCCGCTTTTATGTGTATTTCGCTCACTCGGCCATTCGATTTTGCAATGTGCCCCATGACAGCAAAGCAACTTGAAAAGAATAAAGCTTGGCGCTCGTGAACATCGTCACCACTAAATAAGCTAGAAAAACCGCCTGCTTTATCAAAGTTATTTTTTAAGCTTTTATCAAATAAATGACCTAGGTATAAACCTAAAATAGCACCAAATATTTTGCCAAACATAAAGCCAAAACAAAAACCGAGAATTTTTCCCCACATCTATAATACTGCCTTCTTAAAAATTGAGTTGTTACGCCTCAAGGCGCGTGTTTAATTGGTTTAAACGCTCTGGTGTACCAATGTCATCCCATTGCCCTATATAGAGCTCAGTAGAGACTAAATGTTCATTTAGCTTTTCACGTAAAATAGGCCCTAAAGGGCGAATACCTTGCGTTAATCCTTTAAAAAAATCAGCCTGATAGCGGCCAATCCCCGAAAAGGTATATTTTTGACTCTCGGCCGACAAATAGCTCAATGCAAAGTCGCCATCTGGGTTGTGTGGCGGGTTTTCTATAAGCACTATGTGCGCCTCACCGGGTTGCAAATGAAGTTGCATTAGCGCACTTACATCATAGTCGGTGTATACATCGCCATTTATTACAATGAACGAGTCGCCCAACAACGGTAACGCTTCAATAATACCGCCGGCTGTTTCAAGGCCACCTTCAACTTCTTGGCTATAAAGTATATTTACGCCAAATTGACTGCCATCTTTAAAGTAGTCTTTTATTTTATCACCCTGCCACGCAAGGTTTATTACAATATCGGTAATGCCGGCTGCTTTAAGGTTATTTATATGATGCTCAATAAGTGGTTTTTCTGCCACTTTTAACATTGGCTTTGGCATATTTTGCGTAAGCGGCATCATTCTTTGCCCGCGCCCTGCAGCTAAAATCATCGCTTTCATGAGTGCTCCTTTGCTAACTTTTCAGTCACTTTTGGCACTATGGTATTTTTTGTCCACTCACTCAATGCTTTAAGCTCTGGGTAATTTGCTGCTACTTCAATAATGTAATCAAGCGTCGGTAAAATATTATCTAAATAACCTGTTTTACCATCGCGTAAATACAATCGACAAAATATACCCGCAGCTTTTAAGTGGCGCTGTAATCCGGTTAAATCAAACCAATATTTAAACTCATCGAATGAAGTGTTAGTCAGTAAATTTTGAACTGTAAATTCTTGATAAGCAAAATCAAGTAAACTTGTTAATTCTTGCTCTGGCAATTTAAAGTAGCAATCGCGCAGTAGCGATACTAAATCGTAGCAAAGCGGCCCGCGTACAGCATCTTGATAATCTATAATGGCCCACTGGCCGTTACTGTTCATAATGTTACGGCTATGGTAATCACGATGAACGGTAACCGTAGGTTGCTCAAGCATCGCCTTTATTAATAGCTCTGAACTTGTTTGCCACATTATTTTTTGTTCTGCACTGAGTGGCTCATTAATAAAGTCGCTTACTAACCACTGGCTAAATATATCAAGCTCTAGCTTTATAAAATCTTCGTTATACGCTTGCATAGCAGAAGCTGTGGGCGTTTTTGCCCACTGAGCACTTAAATTAATTAATGCTTGATAATGCTCGGTGCGGTTTGCATCATCAAGCATGTCAGCTAGGTGCGTACTGCCTAAATCACTGAGAATAAAAAAGCCCTGTTTCTCATCGCTTGCAATAATAGTGGGAAGTAAAAAACCTTGCTCAACAAACACTTGGTTTAGCAAAATGTAAGGTTCGTTATTCACTTTTTTTGGATCTGAGTCCATCACTATTAAATGTTTATTATCGTGATTTAAACGATAATAACGGCGAAAGCTAGCATCCCCCGTGATCGCGTTTAAAGTATGCGACTTGGCATTAAGGTGTGTGTTTATAAATTGTTGTAAATTCTCAAAGCGTGTCATTTTATTAGATATCTATTTTTATAGGTCAATTACTGTAATTGCCATTATTTTCCTTTATTATGTGTATATTATATTAAACACAAAGTATTAAGGTCGATAAATGAGCAAAACCTGGGGCATATTGATGCTAAGCGTAGTTAGCGCACCATCGCTTGCCGAAACTGAACTGGCACACAACCTTTGTGGCATTTCAATGCAAACCAGAGCTTGGCAACCACTTGAAGGCCTTAACCTTGGTGAAGTTGATATCCAAGCTGATGATGTTGAGCTACTTGGCACTCAAAGCGCTGAATTTACCGGCAATGTTGATATTAACACCCTTAAGATGAGTTTGTCCGCACAAACTGCGTTGATAGACAAACAGCGTGGTTTATTAAATGCAACGGGGCCAATTACTTATCAAGACTACGTAAGTAAAGTAAACAGCACCGGATTAAATGCCGATTTAAATAATTCAGAAGTCAGTTTGTTAGGCGCCGACTACAGCCTAACCGAACAACAAGGTAAAGGCGGCGCTGAAAAGCTCACTGTTAATCAGTCTGGCCTATTACTCATGAATGCAAGCTTTACTACTTGCCCAAGTGACACCCCTGCATGGGAAATTGAAGCTGACGAAATAAACCTTTCACGCGAAGAAGGCTGGGGCGAAACATATAACGCCGTATTGCGTATTTTAGATACACCGGTTCTATATTTACCTTATTTTACATTCCCGCTAGATGAACGCCGTAAATCGGGCTTACTTACTCCGACTATTTCAAGTTCTGACAAATACGGCCTTGAAACAATTACGCCTTATTATTTAAATATTGCACCTAATTTTGATGCCACAATTACGCCTCGTTATATGTCTAACAAAGGGCTGCAATTACAGACAGAGTTTAGATACCTAACAGAGCAACACGAAGGCTTAGTAGGGATTGAATACTTAGATAGTGATGATTCTGAGCCTGATTTGAATGAACGCTACATGTTTCATTGGCAACAGCAAAGCTACCTAGGTGAAAACTGGCGCGCAAACGTTGATGTAACCAATGTGAGCGATGATAACTACATCACCGACTTAACTTCAAACTACGCAAGTAAAACCGATACTCAATTGTATCGTACTGGTTCACTTACCCATTTAGGTGATACATGGCGCACCGATATTAAAGTGCAAAACTTTGAAGTACTCGGCGATCACTTAGAGTCATACACTGCAATACCACAAGTTAATTTTACGCAAACAGCCCCTTGGCGTTTTGATAATTTTGACTTTAGTGTGTCGGGCGAGATTAGTCATTTTACTAATGATTCATCAGAAGTGGCCATAGACAGCGCAACTCGTGTACACGTAGAGCCAAAAGCACGCTACAACTACGCTACGCATGCGTGGTCATTTTTGTCTGAAGTAAGCTTATTACAAACTAATTATAAGCAAAGCGGAAACTTAACCGGCACGCAATACAGCGATACTGTATCGCGTACTATCCCAAAAGTACGTTTGTACTCTCAGCTTAATTTTGAGCGTGACGCATCTTACTTTTTTGAAGATGGTATACAAACACTAGAACCGCAAATTCAGTATTTATATACACCTAATAAAGATCAGTCAGATATTGGCTTGTTTGATACAACCAAACTGCAAGATGATTATTATGGTTTATTTAGAGACGTGCGCTTTTCGGGTGTTGACCGTATAGCAGCTGCTAATCAGTTTACTTTAGGTGCTACAACGCGCTTATTTGATAAAAAACAAGAAGAAGTGTTTAACTTTAGTGCGGGCCAAATATTTTATTTAAGTGACGATGCTAAGCCAACAGAGCAAGGCTTAAACTCAGACACTAATTATAATGCACTATTTGCAGCTCAAACCATGTTACATTGGCACCGCCGTTGGTACCT
The DNA here is from genome assembly GCF_014164075.1 of Pseudoalteromonas sp. SG45-3. Lineage (NCBI taxonomy): Bacteria > Pseudomonadati > Pseudomonadota > Gammaproteobacteria > Alteromonadales > Pseudoalteromonadaceae > Pseudoalteromonas > Pseudoalteromonas sp. SG45-3. The sequence continues at coordinate 285,303 of NZ_JACJEN010000004.1, forward strand.
CGCTGGAGGTATTCAATATGATACAGATGGCAAGCAAATGGTACAGTCAAATGTAACGCTTGATTATAAAGGTGATAATAATCAGCTAGTACAATTGAACCATCGCTATGCAAATGATGTCTCAGGAAATACAATCGAGCAAGCAGGTGTATTTACAAGTATTCCTATTAGCGACGAATGGCAATTTATTGCGAGCTATCATCGAGATCTTGAAAACAACAGAAGTATCGAAGTATTGAGCGGATTACAGTATGAATCATGCTGTTGGGCTATCCAAATTACTGGCCATCGCCAAATTGAAACTGATTTAAATCAGTCAATAGGACAAGAACAAGCAACTTTTGATTCAGGTATTAGTTTGAATTTTGTATTAAAAGGACTTGGCAGTAAAAGCCGTTATGATGCACAAAAATTATTACAACAAGGTATTTTTGGCTATCGTAGACCGTATTTTCTTAGTAACTAGAGTACTATCAGCAAGAGTAGTAAAAAGAATATGAATTTAAAAAAATTATTAACATCAGCAGTTTTAAGTGCCAGCCTTTGTCAAAGTGTAATGGCTGCACCAGTAGAAATAGATAAAGTTATTGGCGTTGTAAACCAAGGCGTAATTTTAAAAAGCGAAGTAGACACCATAATTGATCGTGTTAAAAAGCAAGCACAAGAACAAGGCCAGCAATTACCAAAAGATGAAACACTTCGTGTACAAGCTGTAGAGCGTTTAGTTAATCAAGCGCTTATGATGCAAATGGCTGAGCGTATGGGGTTACAAATCTCAGACAGCCAACTCGATCAAACTCTCGCTAACATGGCAAAAGAGCAAGGCGGAACAATCGCCGACTTACGCCGCACTATTGAAGGTTCGGGCGAAAGCTTTCAAGCTTACCGTGAAGAAATTCGTAAAGAAATCACAACGCAGCAAGTAACACGTGCAAGCGTTGATCGTCGTATTTATATTAGCGAACAAGAAGTTGATAACCTTCTAAAAATTATGGAAACCCAAGGTCAAAGTGCTGAAGAGTACGACATTGGTCATATTTTAATAGATATCCCTAACGATGCGACAGCTGACGAAATTGCTGATGCAAAAACACGTGCAGATAAAGTTATTGAGCTATTAAACGATGGCCAAGAATTTAAGCGTATTGCTATTTCATCATCAAGCGGCTCAAAAGCACTTGAAGGTGGGCAACTTGGTTACATGGGCATTAACGAAATGCCATCGCTTTTTGCTGAAGCAGTAAAAGGCCAAAAGAAAGGCGCTATTGTTGGCCCACTTCGCTCTGGTGCTGGTTTTCATATCATTAAAGTACAAGACGTTCGTGGTCTACAAGTTGTAGAAACAACTGAAGTACGTTCACGCCATATACTTATTAAACCTTCAATTATTTTAAGTGAAGAAAAAGCACGCTCAATGCTTGCAGGCTTTGCAAAAGACTTACGCGCAGGAACAGCCGACTTTGGTGAACTTGCTAAAGAGTACTCAGAAGATCCTGGCTCTGCACTTAAAGGTGGCGAGTACGATTGGACAGATCCAACTACCTACGTACCTGCGTTTAAAGATACATTACTTTCTCTTAAAGAAAATGAAATAAGCGAACCGTTTAGAACACAGTTTGGTTGGCATATTGTGCAGTTACTTGGCAAACGTGTAGCTGATAAAACTGAACTAGCTAAACGTAACCGTGCTCATGGCATGTTGTTTAACCGTAAATTTAAGGAAGAAAGTTTTAACTGGCAGCAAGAAATGCGCGAGCAAGCTCACGTTGAAATTTTCCCTATAGACCAATAAATATGACTCTAAGAATTGCTATTACACCGGGTGAACCAGCCGGTATTGGCCCAGATCTGCTACTCACGCTTGCTCAGCAAGCGTGGGACGCTCAACTTATAGCGATTGCTGATGGCAAACTATTAAAAAAGCGTGCAAAGCATTTAGGCTTAACAATAAATTTAATTGAATTTGATGATAATGCCCCCGCCATAGCAGCACCTGCGGGCAGTTTGTATATTCATCAGGTTGATTTAGGTGCGGATGTAGAGCTTGGCGTACTAAACGACGGTAACGGCCAATACGTGTTAGATACCTTGCGTATAGCAAGCGAAAAAAACATGGATGGCACGTTCGATGCGGTTGTTACGGGCCCTGTTCACAAAGGCATTATTAACAAAGCGGGCATTTCATTTAGCGGACACACTGAGTATTTTGCGCAGCAATCAAATACTGCAGATGTGGTTATGATGCTTGCAACTGAAGGTTTACGCGTTGCACTTGTAACCACGCATATTCCACTTGCGTATGTGTCGCGTGCCATTACTCCTGAGCGCTTAACTAAAGTAGCGGGTATTTTAAATCACGATTTACAAACTAAGTTTGGGATAGAAAAACCACGTATTTTAGTGTGTGGCTTAAACCCACATGCAGGTGAAGATGGCCATTTAGGCCGTGAAGAAATAGAAACAATCACCCCAACGCTTGAAATACTTAGAAGCGAAGGGATGAATTTAATTGGCCCACTACCGGCCGATACCTTATTTCAACATAAATACCTATCTGAAGCAGATGCAGTACTTGCTATGTATCACGATCAGGGATTACCTGTGCTAAAATACAAAGGATTTGGTAAATCGGTAAATATTACCCTTGGCTTACCATTTATCCGCACCTCAGTTGACCACGGTACTGCTCTCGATTTAGCAGGGACTGGTACAGCTGACGTTGGCAGTTTTGAATTAGCGATCCGCGAAGCAATTAAGCTCGCCCAAGAAAAAGCACAAAATCAATGACCGATAAAGTACATTTAGGACACCGCGCTCGTAAGCGTTTTGGGCAAAACTTTTTATTTGATGAATCTATCATCGATAAAATAGTCTCTGCGATTGATCCTAAACCAGAAGACAACTTAGTAGAAATTGGCCCCGGCCTTGGCGCAATTACTGAGCCAGTAGCCGACTTAAGCGGCCATTTAACGGTTGTTGAATTAGATAAAGACTTAGCACAACGATTAATTGAACACCCATTTTTGGGTCCTAAATTAACCGTTAACCAAGGCGATGCAATGACGTTTGACTTTGCAAGCTTGGTTCGCGATGACAAAAAATTAAAAGTGTTTGGTAACTTACCTTACAATATTTCGACACCGTTATTGTTTCACCTTTTTGAATTTTCAGATCATATTGAGCACATGCACTTTATGCTTCAAAAAGAAGTAGTAAAACGCATGGTAGCAGGCCCAGGTAGTAAAACATTTGGTCGCTTAAGCGTAATGACTCAATACTACTGTAATGCAATGCCGGTTGTTGAAGTACCACCTGAGTGCTTTAAACCAGCGCCAAAAGTTGACTCTGCTGTTATTCGTTTAATACCTAAAAAGCCAGAGCAACGTACAGCAAAAAGCGTTAAAATTTTAAACACCGTGTGTTTAGAAGCATTTAACCAGCGCCGCAAAACGCTACGTAATAGTTTAGGTAATTTACTTACCGCAGAAGAACTAACTAGCATTGGCATTGATATAACGCTGCGTGCTGAGCGCTTATCTTTACAACAATTTATTGATATAGCTAACTGGATTTATGACAACAAGCAGTAACATTGGATCGCCTGTAAAGGTATCTGTAGAAACATTTTACGTAGAAGGCCAATCTCAACCTGAGCTTGAAAAATACGTATTTGCTTACTCGGTAACAATTAAAAACCATAGTTTATGCAGTGCAAAATTACTGAGCCGCTATTGGTTAATTACCGATGCAAATGGCAAACAAGTAGAAGTTGAAGGCGAAGGCGTTGTTGGCGAAATGCCAGATATTGGCCCAGGCGAAAGCTATAAATACACCAGCGGTGCAATTTTAGATACACCTGTAGGCACTATGCAAGGCCATTACACGTTACGCAACGAATTTGGCTCTGAGTTTCAGGCGCCTATTAATGTCTTTCGTTTGGCTTGCCCTAACATTTTGCATTAAGCACTTAGATGGCAGATTATGCGATAGGTGATTTACAAGGGTGTTTTAGTGAATTTAACACCCTTTTACAACGGGTTGATTTTAACCCAAGTAAAGATCACCTATATTTAGTTGGCGACATAGTTGCTCGCGGGCCAGACTCCCTAGCCTGCTTAGACTATATTTACCAACATCAAAATAGCATGACCATTACTTTAGGCAATCACGACCTTCACATGGTTGCCTGCTACTTTCTTAACAAACCCACTAATCCAAAAGATAAATTAAACTCAATATTTGAAAGCCCTAAATTGGCTAACTACATCGCTTTTTTACAAACCCAGCCTTTGGCTTTAGAGCTTAAAAAACATAACTGCTTTATATCTCACGCGGGGTTAAATCCCGATTGGTCTGTTGAAGATGCGCTAAAACAAGCTCAATTTGCACAAAGCTGTTATCAATCAAGTAACGCAAAAGCGTTTTTTGAACACATGTACCAGGCTCACCCCGCTAGGTGGTCTAACACCCTTGATGACTTTGCAAAGTTTAGATACATAGTTAATTACTTTACCCGCATGCGTTTTTTAACAAGTGATAACAAACTCGAGCTTAATGCAAAGGGTGCAATAACCGACAGCGAAACTCTCACTCCTTGGTTTAACCACCCCAATATAGCTAAATCTAAACACGATATTATTTTTGGCCACTGGGCCGCACTTGAAGGTAGAACAGGTAATCCAAGGGTTCACGCCCTAGATACAGGCTGCGTATGGGGTAACACCATGAGCCTAATGGAGCTGAGTACTAAAAAAGTAATTGTAGAAAATTCCCACCTTTCGTCTAAATAAACTGAAAAAAAACAATACATCTGTTAGATTTATCAATTAATAGTTAAAATTAATTAAAGTAATTGATTTTAATTACTTAACTTATTGGTACAAACGCCGATAAGTCTTAATTGAAGTACTTTTTGAGTGGAAATCTTATGAACCTGACAGTAAGCCAGCGTATTTGGGGTGGTTTTATATTTATCACACTATTATTATTAATAATTGGTGGTAATTCCTTAATAAAAATTGCAAATATTGACCGTTCCACTCAAAAAGTGAACCAACTATCACTCCCAGCATTAAATAAAAGCTCTGAGCTACAAGCCGAATTTATTTTAATGAGTAAAGCCGCACAAGCGAGCTTTTACACTACATCAGCCAATGAGCTTGCGCCAATAAAAGCACAGGTCCTTGAACAAAAACAATTGTTCAACACGCTGCACCGTGAGCTTCAAGATGTAGTAAAAAACGATGCTGCACTTAATCAAAGCAGCCAAAACGTAGAAAAAACCTATTTAAGCTTTTTAAGCACCGTTGAAAATTTATTAGCAGATAAAGGCAAGCAACTAGCATTAAATAAAGCATTAAAAGCACAATTAGAAAATATAGAACTAAGTGCAGAAGATGCTAACTCTGTTGTACTCGACATTATCGACATTGACGGATTTGAACAAAACCACCCTCGCGCTTATCAAGCTGCAAATAATTTAGAAAACAACTTTATGTCGGTAGTTAGTAACAGCACCGACATGCTAACTGTTAAAACGCTTAATACTCTCGATATTGTTAAAAACGAGCAAACGTATTACCTTGAAGAAGTAATCCGTACCGTTGATTTAATTAAGCCAGCAATAGAGCAAACGCATAGCGACTTATATTCAAGCCTAAAAGAGTATGTTGATATTTTAGAAAATAACATAAAGGGCAATAACAGCTTAGCGGCAAACAAAAAACGTTTAATTGATTCGATTACGCTTACGCAATCAGAGCTTGCGCAGTCAGAGCAAGCCACCAAAATGGCACTTAACCAAATTGACGAACTAGTTAATCAAGCGAGTGACGTTGCGTTTAAATTACAACAAGGTGTGCGCAGCGACGTTGACTCAGCTAATTTATGGACGTGGGTTGGCATGGTTATAGCCACTCTTTTAGCAATTGTGATTGCCATTATTACTGTTAGCCGCATTACTAAACCACTTGCCGAAGTTAATCGCATTTTAGATATTGTTGCCAGTGGCGACATGACACAACGTTTAGACGACAGTGCTCAAGACGAGTTTGGCGAACTATCTAAAAGTTGTAATACACTAATTGACAGCCTACGCAGCCTAATTAAAGGTATTATTTCGCGCTCTACTCAGCTTGCAGCAGCATCAGAGCAAACATCGGCCATTACCTCAGAATCAAGCCAAGCAATTCGTAACCAACAAGCACAAGTTGAACAAGCAGCTACTGCAACAACCGAAATGAGCAGTACATCGCAAACAGTTAGTAACAGCGCTCAACAAGCGCTTAGCGAAATTAAAAATGCTGATAAAGAAGCTGAACGCGTTAAAGGTATTTCGAATAACAATAAAGCAACGATTGAACAGCTAGCGCGTGAAGTAGACGACGCCTCACAAGTCATTAATAAACTGCATCAAGATAGCGCATCAATAGGCAGCATTTTAGATGTAATACGCGGAATAGCGGATCAAACTAACCTACTTGCACTAAATGCCGCAATTGAAGCTGCACGTGCAGGTGAATACGGCCGAGGCTTTGCTGTTGTAGCTGACGAAGTACGCTCTCTAGCAAGTAAAACTCAAGAGTCGACCCAAGAGATACAATCAATGATTGAGTCTCTACAAACAGGCGCAGAAGCTGCCGTAACCGCAATGAGTAAAGGTAAACAACGTGCGGTATCGTGTGTTGAACAAACAGACCTAGCAAGTAGCGCACTTGATTCGATTACATTTGCGGTTTCGCAAGCTCACGACGTAAGTGAAGAAATTTCGACTGCCGCACTTGAGCAACAACAAGTAGCACAAGAAATTAGCGAACGCCTTGAGTCGATTGTAGCCATCGCAGAGCAAACAGCCGAAGGCGCAAATCAAACTAATATCTCAAGTTCAGAAGTAGCAAAACTTGCTGAAGAACTTCGCTTGTCGGTAGACGAATTTAAAGTTTAAGTTTACTAAAACGATTAAAAAAACCCCGATGGTACTATGCACCATCGGGTTTTTTGTTTATTAGGGCTTTAAAGTGAGGTATAAAACCTTACCGGTAAGCGCCGCTCTTACTCACGTAAAAACGCAATTTTAAACATTTATATTACCTACTTTTGCCTTCACTAAAGTGCAGCGCCCTCTTAACCTCTTTGTGAATAAATTACTTAAAACCCTATTGCACAAAGAGAAGTAAATGAGAAGACATTAAAATAATAGTAATTATGTATTTTTACTTCTCTAAAGCGAAGCGCCCTCTTAGCCTCCTTGTGAATAAATTACTTAAAACCTTATTGCACAAAGAGAAGTAAAAGAGGAGTAAATGAGAAGACATTAAAACAATAGTAATTATGTATTTTTACTTCTCTAAAGCGAAGCGCCCTCTTAGCCTCTTTGAGAATAAATTACTTAAAACCTTATTGCACAAAGAGAAGCAAAAGAGGAGTAAATGAGAAGACATTAAAATAATAGTAATTATGTATTTTTACTTCTCTAAAGCGCAGCGCCCTCTTAGCCTCTTTGTGAATAAATAACTTATAAATCTATTTTTTGTAGGTATAACTTATTAAATGCGTTCGCCACCTGCTTTATAGCAAAACACTACATGCAAAAACGCGCTCGAATTCGGAATTTAACGGAAAGTCTATCACCTGCGAATGATAGCTTACTCCTATATATCCCCACTAATATATCGCTTTTTTCTTCCTTACTTAGGCGTTTATTGCTAACCTCGCGTTAACGTTTTTACTTAAACAAATTTTTGCTAACGGAATAATTATGCTCAAAAAAATATCACTGTTTATCGGGATGGCAATCAGTGCAAATGCTGTTGCTAAAGGTGGCGTATCACCCTACTTACCTTTAAATCAAGCCCCAGAACTTGAGCACTTAGTACAACAACTTTTAGCTGTAAGTAAAAACACACACATTATGAGTAAACCTTATAAATCTCACGATATTTATCGAATATTACAAACCATAAGGTATGACTACCCTGAGCTTTATCACACACTTACTTATCAAATTAATCCTTATATACAATCAAGCGCAACCACTCTTGCTAAAGTAACTTTATCAGCAGGCACGAATGAAAAGAACATACCAAATCAACGCGGCCAAACAACAAAAACAAACCTAATAGTTGAAGGTGGTGCTTATTCTAATTTTGGTGATTACTTCGGTATGAGTGCTGTAGGTATAGCCAACGAGGATGAAATATTACTAACGCAAAGTATCATGTACTTAGGCTTCAAATATGCACAACTAGATATCGGTTATAGAGAGCATTGGTATTCACCTTTTAACAACAGCGCAATGTTACTCAGCACACAAGCCGAAACAACTCCGTCTATATCCATAAGTAATGTAACCCCCATAACTAGCTTTAATATTCGATACGATATGTTTATTACTCAACTCTCTGAGCAAAGAGGTATCTTAAAAAACAAAAGAGTCGAAAACGCAGAAGATCGAGAGTATGAACCCGGAAAACCTTACTTATTCGGCCTACATACTAGCTTAGCAATAACTGACAATCTGACTGTCAGTTTAAGCCGTCTCATGCAGTTCGGTGGGGGACCAAGAGATGTATCATTAAAAGATTTTGCTGAAGGTTTTTTTAGCCCCGGAAGCAAAGATAATGTTGGCGAAGATGACACAAACGACGTTAACTTTGAATTAGGTGATCAACTAGGTGCTATTGCTTTTGAGTATTCGAACACACTCTATGATACACCTTATGAACTATATGCAGAAATAGCATTAGAAGACACCCTTGGAGGGGATCGTAATAATGCATATAGCTTTGGTTTATTTCTTCCATTTATCAGCGACAAACACAGCTTACGCATCGAACACAGTAACTGGCAAGAGCTTTGGTATGCCAATGGTATATATCTAGATGGAAATAGAAATAACGGCAATGTAATTGGCCACTGGGCTGGTGATGAGCATATCTACGACGACTATGTTGCTGCTAAGGCCGTTAGCTTAAATTGGAACTGGCAATTGAATCGAAAAGAGAGCCTGCAAACTACATTCAGCAGTTTAAAAAACAAAAGTGATGTTTATACGACCAGCTATGAGTTACAAATAACTTATAATAGAAAGCTTTCTAGAGCAGCTTGGGGAGTTAAAAGCTGGGGTGTAGATTTTTATGGCGGTGAGGATGTATACGGTGACTCATTTGCTAAATTAGGTGTTACGGCTAATTTTAATTAGTAATAGCTGTTTTGTGCTTACATTTAAATTATATCAATTCGCTTAATTAGGTGATCTATTTTGAGGTAATAAAATCGTGTAGGTAACAAGACAAAAATTTCGTTATTTATTTGTTATATATCGGAATTTTTAACACAGTTAGCGTCAGATTTAACCCCTCAAATTTATTAAGTATTATTGTTATTAAGCCAAATAAAATGTATAGCACTTAATGCTATAGACCTTCACACTATATAGATATAAAAAACCCCGTGATTACCACGGGGTTACATACGTATTAAACAATAAGAAGCTAATAGCTTGTTAGTAGTTTAATCACTACCAAATAAATCGCGTGTATAAACTTTGTCTGCAATATCACTGAGTTCTTCAACCATACGGTTAGACACAACAACGTCAGATATTTGCTTAAACTCATTTAAGTCTTTAATTACGCGAGAATGGTAAAATTCGCTTTCTTCAAGTACTGGTTCGTAAACTACTACCTCAATACCTTTAGCTTTAATGCGCTTCATAATACCTTGAATAGCAGAAGCTCTAAAGTTATCAGACCCTGTTTTCATTACTAAACGATACACGCCAACCACTTTAGGGCTACGCTTAATTATTGAGTCCGCAATAAAGTCTTTACGTGTCGTATTAGCATCAACAATCGCACCAATAATGTTGTTTGGTACATTTGCATAATTTGCACGTAATTGCTTAGTATCTTTTGGTAAGCAGTAACCGCCATATCCAAACGATGGATTATTGTAATGATCACCAATACGTGGGTCTAAACTAACACCCTGTATAATTTGCTTAGAGTTTAAGCCATGCGCTTCAGCGTAGCTATCAAGCTCATTAAAGTAAGCTACACGCATTGCTAAATAAGTGTTTGAGAACAACTTAATAGCTTCGGCTTCAGTTGAGTCAGTAAAAAGTACTTCAATATCTTCTTTGATAGCGCCTTGCTTAAGTAAGTTAGCAAATACACTTGCACGCTCAGTTTGCTCACCAACAACAATACGCGATGGGTATAGGTTATCGTGTAGCGCTTTACCTTCACGTAAAAACTCCGGTGAAAATATTAAATTACTAATACCCAACGTCTCTTTAATATTTTGCGTAAAACCAACCGGTATAGTCGACTTAATCACCATAACTGCATTTGGGTTATGCGCTATCGCATCTTTAATTACAGCCTCTACAGAGCTTGTATTAAAGTAGTTATTTTCAACATCGTAATCGGTTGGAGTCGCAATAATTACAAAATCGGCATTTTTGTATGCGGCTACTTTATCAGTTGTGGCTGTAAAATTTAAATCACTGCGTGTTAAAAAATCACTAATTTCAGTATCAACAATAGGCGATTGCTTATTGTTTAAAAGCGCAATTTTGTGTTCGTCTATATCTAATGCAACCACTTCATTGTGTTGTGCTAACAACATAGCATTAGAAAGGCCTACATAGCCTGTACCTACAACGGCAATTTTCATTTTATTCCCTTAATATTTATAGTGTTAATCATTCTAATTTTACTTTATGAGCGTTCACTTAAAAACAATTTTATCACCCATAACACAGAGGTACTACATCGAGAAGTTATTTGATCTTCTCCTTCACTTCTCCTTGTCTTCTCGGTGGTGATAATAATGTCTTAATTACTTTATGAGCATTTAGCCCAAAACAATTTTACCACCGAGAGCACAGAGGCGCTTCGCGCTACACGGAGAGCACAGAGGCGCTTCGCGCTACACGGAGAAGTTCTTAGATCTTCTCTTTCACTTCACCTTGTCTTCTCGGTGGTGATAATAATGTCTTAATTACTTTATGAGCATTTAGCCCAAAACAATTTTACCACCGAGAACACAGAAGCGCTTCGCGCTACACGGAGAAGTTCTTAGATCTTCTCTTTCACTTCTCCTTATCTTCTCGGTGGTGATAATAATGTCTTAATCACTTTATAAGCATTTAGCCCAAAACAATTTTACCACCGAGAACACAGAAGCGCTTCGCGCTACACAGATAAGTTATTTGATCTTCTCCTTCACTTCTCCTTGTCTTCTCGGTGGTGATAATAATGTCTTAATTACTTTATGAGCATTTAGCCCAAAACAATTTTACCACCGAGAGGACAGAGGCGCTTCGCGCTACACGGAGAAGTTATTTGATCTTCCCCTTCACTTCTCCTTGTCTTCTCGGTGGTGATAATAATGTCTTAATTACTTTATGAGCATTTAGCCCAAAACAATTTTACCACCGAGAGCACAGAGGCGCTTCGCGCTACACAAAGAAGTTCTTAGATCTTCTCTTTCACTTCTCCTTATCTTCTCGGTGGTGATAATAATGTCTTAATCACTTTATAAGCATTTAGCCCAAAACAATTCTACCACCGAGAGCACCGAGGCGCTTCGCGCTCCACGGAGAAGTTGTTAGCTCCTCTCCTTCACTTCTCTGTACCCTCTGTGTTGATAACTATTACTTATTCACTTAATAAATAAGATTTAGAACTCATCTAAATACATTACTTATAGTAACCTACTAGTTCAGTTATAAAATTTGAAAGTTGCGTCTCAGGCAGCTCATTAATTCCAGCAGCAGCCGCTCGCCCACCACCTGTTGCAAACTTACTACATATATCAACAGCCCCCTGCTTATTACTAAGCGGAGCGCGTACGCTAACAGTGTAACTTCCCTTATTATTGCTTGTAACAACACCATGCGCTTTAGTCGGAGCTTGGTTAGCTAAATCATTACCTAATACACCACTAACACGACGCGCCCAAGGCTCATCATCTAATAAAATAACTTTGGCAGTATCACAATCATGCAGAACTTTGGCCCCTGCAGCTTTTTTCATATCAGCTTTATATACACGCTCTAAAGTATAGTAGGCAGAGTTTTCATCGTTTATGGCATCAAGCGGCGATTTATATTGCAAAAGTTGCTCGTAAAGATCTTCTGGAGAAAAATGTAAATCAGCAACTTCACTCCCATAACCATTATAATTAATATACGTACCAAATGCTTTTAGCTGCGATTTTTGTAATTCAGTCAGTTTTAACTTATCAGCTTCAGCATCAGCCTTTGCAAATAAATTATCCCCATATGCAGCAGTAATTGCCCACAGGTGGAATTGATTATTAAGTAAATCACTCACAATTAAACTGGTGCACATATTTGCATCCAGATCTATATGAGGAAATAAATTTGCGTGATTAGGAATGTCACCTGCTTTGTGATGGTCAACATACATAACTTTAGCGCCAGCCGTTAAAGCATCATGAAGAGCTGGCATATTTTTTTCCATTGAAATATCAAGCACACGAATACAGTCGCCTGATTGTGGTGTTACTTTTTTTAGTAACTGAATATCACGCTTAACCCCAGTTACTTTAACTGTGTCTGTCGGATTAGCGAGTTGTAACTGAAGTAATGCGATAATACCATCAGCATCACCATTAAAAACATCGTATTTCATAATAGTCTCAAAGTCAGAAAACAAAGTACTTTGCTTAACTAAGCGGTTAATCTTTAAATTATTCAGGTATCAAAGTCTGAATACCTATAATTTTATAACTTCTTTTTCTTTTAAATACTGAATAATTTGCTCAACACTTTGTTCAATACTTTGCTGTGCTGTTTTTACATGTAACTCTGGTGATATTGGTACATCAAAAGCAGAGCTAATCCCCGTAAAGTTAGGTATTTCGCCAGCTCTCGCTTTTTTATACAAACCTTTAGGATCGCGGCTTTCGCATACTTCTATTGGAGTATCAATAAACACCTCAATAAACTCACCGTTGGCCATAATACTGCGAGCCTGGGCACGATCTGTAGCAAATGGAGAAATAAATGCTGTCGACACTATTAAGCCAGCATCAACAAATAACTTAGCAACTTCACTAATACGACGGATGTTTTCAATACGGTCTTCATCGCTAAATGTGAGCCCTTTATTTAGACCCATACGAACATTGTCACCATCTAACAAATAAGTATGACAACCTAATTCAAATAATTTTGATTCCACCGCATTAGCAATAGTCGATTTACCTGAGCCACTTAATCCCGTATACCAAAGCAAAACCGGCTTATGTCCTTTATGACCTTGCTTTTGTTCTCGTGACACCGTTTGCGTGTGCCATACTATATTTTCATCCTGGCTCATTAATATACCTTACCTTTTATTCTTGTACGGCCCGAGGTAACCCCACACCGACGTAATATAATTTAAAATGTGACACCATAGTCCATTACATGTCTACTTAAACGGAAAAAACACCGGAATACAAACTAAAACAACCACTGCATAAACAACACTGACAGGTAAGCCCATTTTAACAAAGTCATTTAATCTATAGTTACCGGCATTAAAAACCATTAAATTAGTTTGATAACCATAAGGGCTTATAAAGCTTCCACTTGCAGCAAAAGCAACTGTCATAACAAACGGCAATACATCTACTCCAAACCCCAGGGCAATGGTATAACCTATAGGAAACATTAATGCAGCTGCCGCGTTATTAGTCACAAACTCAGTCATTAACCAAGTTGCTATATAAACAAAAATTAAAGCAATATATACATAACTCGGATCGTTATACTGGCCAATAAAATCGCCTAATGTAACTACTACACCAGAATTAACTAAAGCATTTGAAAGCAAAATTGCCGACGAAACAACTAACCAAATATCAACTGGAAAGCGTCTAACCAGCTCATTCGTAGTTAAACTACGAGTGAATAATAACGCTCCGAGTAATAATACTAAAGCTTCTAATAAATCTAGAATACCAAAAGCGGCCAGTACAATGATTGAAATAAACCCACCAATAGATAGCCAAGCACGCCACCCATTTATTCTTGATTCAGGCTCAACGCCAGAAAGCACTAAAAAGTTTTTATTAATATTAGTTCTAGTTTTGTAATCTTTACCCACCGCTAAGACTAAAAAGTCACCAGAACGGATTACAACGTCTCCTAGCTTACCAGAGACTTGCTCACCATCGCGTCTAATTGCAACTACAGCGGCATCAAATAAAGCCCTAAACCCTGTTGTTTTTAAGGTTTTACCAACAATAATACTTTCCTGCCTAACCACTACTTCAGTTAAATTACTATTTAACGTACCGTTTTTTTCAGCAAAAATTTCCAAGCCTGTAAATTGCCCTAATTGAAGTAACTTAGTAATCTCTCCACAAAATATAAGCCTATCAGAGCAGTGTATAACCTCCGAAGGAGAGACTGGGCTAATTAAATACCCCTCTCTCACTATTTCCACCAGAAACAATGACTCTAAATGCCTCAAGCCATTAGCTTCAACGGAACGCCCTATAAGCTCAGAGTTTTTAGTGACCTTAGCGTCAATAAAATAGCCTTCGGATGTCGCCTTTTTTTGCTCAATACTGGGTAACATATTCGTGCAAAAATACATAACAACACCACAACTAACGACCAAAATAGCCCCTATCGCTGTGAACGAAAAAAACGACAGTGAACGCCCAGAGGCCTCAATATACATTGAGTTAACAATCAAATTAGTTGACGTTCCTATAAGTGTTAAAGTACCACCTAAAATAGAAGCGTAGGAAAGAGGTAAAAGTAGTTTACTCGAAAAGTGGTGAGGATTATTACGTATAGGAGAAAGTAACGTAGCGACAACAGCTGTATTATTTAAAATAGACGAAAAAAGTGTAGTAACTCCAAATAACCTCAACCAAGTAGAATGGTAACTACTCACAATTATTTTAGATGCTACAACCCTTAACAAACGTGTTTTTTCAAGTGCTAAAGAGCACAATACAAGTAAAATTAAAGTCACTAAACCAGGGTTTGCAATGCTTGTTAAAAATTGTTCTTTAGTAACCAAATCACAAGCTATCAAAGCAATAAGTGTCGCTCCAAAAACAGCGACAGGCCTTCCTTGAATAACAACTAATCCAGTAACCGTAAGTGCAAAAATAAAAAGCGTTAGATAAGCATCTAATGGCATAATTATAGTAGCCATCCATAGTTAATAAAACAAAAGTGCGGGCTCAAAAAGCCCGCAATGCTTAGCACGAGCAATCTATCGGATTACTTTTGCATCCCAATGAGGAAAGTGTTTACGAACCAACGCATTAAACTCAACTTCAAAAACAGAGTGTTGGCTTTGCGATTTATTCGTTTTAGCATCCAGAGGCTTACGTATCATCCCAGCACCAACAGTTACGTTAGTTAAGCGATCAATAATAATAAACGCTCCTGTGTGCTTATTAATATCATAAGCATCAAATTGTACAGGTGCTGTCAAAGCAAATTGACAGTTACCAATCTCATTTAAGTTTAGCTGCGACGCTTCTTTTTGCTCTAGCGTATTCACGTCAACTTTATAGTTAACAGCTTCTACGTGGCCAAAAACAGACTTACTGCCAACTTTTATTTCATACTCACGGTCAACTTGTAATGCCTCTTCAGTCATCCAAACCACATCAGCTTCTAAATTAGCAGATGAATGAGGTTTTTGATGAGGGCGCACTAGCATATCGCCACGACTAACATCTATTTCATCTTCAAGCGTTAATGTAATAGCCATACCAGCAGAAGCTTTTTCAAGGTTGCCATCAAAAGTAACTATTGATTTAACTTTACTTTCTTTACCTGAAGGTAATGACGCAACAGTATCCCCTACTCTAATATCGCCAGCAGCTATAGTGCCGCTAAAGCCACGAAAATCTAAATTAGGGCGGTTAACATATTGTACTTGCAGTCTAAATTGATCATTTTTAGCATGCGTCACTGAAACCGTGTTTAAAAGCTTCATTAGCGTAGAGCCAGGATACCAAGACATCGCTTCACTTTCATTTACTACGTTATCACCACGCAGTGCCGAAATTGGTACAAAACGTATATCATCAAAAGATAGTTTTTCAGCAAACTCTCGGTAATCTTTTTTAATGTTTTGATAAACAGATTGCTCGTAACCAACTGCATCCATTTTATTAATAGCAATAACTACATTTTTAATTCCTAACAAAGAACAAATATAGCTATGGCGACGTGTTTGAACTTGCACACCATGGCGAGCATCAATCAAAATAATTGCTAAATCACATGTTGAAGCGCCCGTTGCCATATTACGAGTATATTGCTCATGCCCTGGCGTATCAGCAATAATAAATTTACGTTGATCCGTTGCAAAGTATCTATATGCAACATCAATTGTAATACCTTGCTCACGCTCCGACTGAAGGCCATCAACTAAAAGCGCTAAGTCAAAATCGTTGTCTGTAGTGTTAAAGCGTTTTGAATCTTTTTCGATAGCAGCCATCTGATCTTCAAAGATCATTTTGCTGTCGTAAAGTAAGCGGCCAATTAACGTTGATTTACCATCATCTACACTGCCGCAGGTTAAAATACGCAGCATATCTTTGTTTTCGTGTACTTTTAAATAAGCTTCAATATCGGTTGCAAGTAAGTTTGTATCTTGTGACATAATTTTCTCTGAAATTTGGTTCGTAATAGGTTAATAACAAGTAGTTATTTATAATTTAGTAATAACTTGTCTCTTAAAGCTTCTAACGTATGGTTAGAAATAACCTTCCATTTTTTTCTTTTCCATAGAACCAGCTGAATCGTTATCGATTACTCTGCCTTGGCGCTCTGACGTAGTACAAAGCAGCATTTCTTGGATAATTTCAGGTAATGTTTGAGCCACAGACTCAACAGCACCAGTTAATGGATAACAACCCAATGTTCTAAAGCGAACCATTTTTTGCTGAACTTCTTCGCCTTTTTCAAGCTCCATTCGTTCATCATCAACCATAATTAATGTGCCATCACGCTCAACAACAGGACGCTCTTGTGCAAAATATAATGACGGAATTTCAATACCTTCAAGGTAAATGTATTGCCAAATATCTAACTCAGTCCAGTTACTAAGTGGGAATACGCGAATACTTTCACCTTTATCGACTTTGCTGTTATAAACATTCCAAAGTTCTGGGCGTTGGTTTTTAGGATCCCAACGGTGGTTTTTATCACGGAATGAATAAACACGCTCTTTAGCACGAGATTTTTCTTCATCGCGACGGGCACCACCAAATGCAGCATCAAAACCATTCATATCAAGGGCTTGCTTTAACCCTTGAGTTTTCATAATGTCAGTATGTTTAGCACTACCATGAACAAATGGGCTAATCCCCATTTCTAAACCTTCAGGATTTTTATGAACGATTAAATCGAAACCATGCTTTTCAGCCATTTGATCTCTAAACTGAATCATTTCTTTAAATTTCCAGTTTGTATCTACGTGCATTAACGGAAAAGGTATTTTACCTGGATAAAAAGCTTTACGTGCTAAATGTAGTAATACTGAAGAGTCTTTACCAACAGAGTAAAGCATTACTGGATTATCAAATTCTGCGGCTACTTCACGCATTATATGAATTGATTCGGCTTCGAGGGCCTTAAGGTGAGTTAACTTTTCTTCATTCATAACGTTTGTTTATATCCTAAATTATCAAAATCCATCCAAGCCAATTATTAAAATATTATTTGGCTAAACTAAAACTATTATGCGTACTAGTTTAAATATTATAAACACCGCATTCAATGCGCAAGTATGCGTTCATAGTACTATATTCTTCACTAAGGTGCTGCGTGCATCATCAAGAGAGTAAATAATCCTTATTTACTCTATAAGCGAGGTATAAAACCTCACCTACAAAACAATTTTACCACCGAGAACACAGAGGCGCTTCGCGCTACACTGAGAAGTTATTAGATCCTCTCTTTCACTTCTCTGTGTTCTCTGTGGTGATAATAATGTCTTAATCACTTTATGAGCATTTAGCCCAAAACAATTTTACCACCGAGGGCACCGAGGCGCTTCGCGCTACACAGAGAAGTTATTAGCTCTTCTCTTTCACTTCTCTGTGTTCTCGGTGGTGATAATAATGCCTTAATTACTTACTCTGTAAACAAGCTACAAAACCTCACCTACAAAACAATTTTACCACCGAGAGCACAGAGGCGCTTCGCGCTACACGGAGAAGTTATTAGCTCTTCTCTTTCACTTCTCTGTGTTCTCTGTGGTGATAATAACGTCTTAATCACTTACTCTAATAAGCGAGGTATAAAACCTCACCTACAAAACATTTTTACCACCGAGAGCACAGAAGCACTTCGCGCTACACAGAAGGTAAATCACTTCTCATTGTCTTCTCTATGGTGGTAATCACTCATTTTATGAGTGATTACAAAACCTATATAGTCGCTCTTTTTATACTATTTCCAATGTTTATCATAAGAGCCTTTTCTTCCTAGCAATCCATCGTAAATACCTTTGAGCATAAACCCAAAGCGCTTACGTCTATTTTTTTGCATAACAGAATTTAAAAAAAAGCGAATCGGCATAAAAAACAAACACTTTACTTTCCAATAATTTGGAACGTAAGCCCTGCGGCTCAACAATAAAATATTTCTAAACTGATAATACAGCCTAATTGGGGCACCAACTTTATAAGTTATACCCACAAACTTACTACGTGAGTCTCCTAAACGATGAACCATTTCTATATTTTTGGCTTTAGCAATATCAAACCCCATACTTCGAGCACGCCAGCACCATTCATGGTCAACCCCATCAATAAATAAAGATTCGTCTTTTAAACCTATATGATCAAGAGCGCTTAAATCTATCATCATCCCAGAAGCAATAATTTGAGTAACACCAACTAGGTCGTCGTATTCAAACACCTCTTTTTGAACCATAGGGTTTACTTTTTTATCTGAAAAACTACAACGAATTCTAGGGCCAATAGCAACTACATTTTGTTTCACTTTAGTAGATGCCTTAAGCAAACTGCTTAAATTGAAAACCATATCAGTAGGTATTAAGCTGTCTTGGTCAAGTAAAATGGCATACTCACACCCTGCTTTTAAAAGATAAATAAGCCCAGCATTATGCGCATGCGCAATACCCGAGTTATCAGCAAGATGAATATAGTGGTAATGACTAATTACTTTTGTGAAATCGTGAGGGGTTGGGCTATTATCAACTATAACCACTTCTTCTGTTTGCCCATATAAACGCGTTAATAATCGTTCTGTTAACGCTAGGTCGGGCTTATAAACAACTAAAACTGCACCAATCATAATTAATTGTGTTTATTTAAGCCCAATATAAAGCGGTCGGCTTTATATGCAACTTTTATAACCCATGAAGGCATCATTCGTAATACTAATACAAATAACGCATAACAATAATTTTGTAACGACTTTTGCTTAAGGGAATCCATAGCTAAAAGCCTAGCTTTAAATTCATTTACCGACTTACCTCTACCACGGCGCTTATAAAAACCATTTATGCGCCTAAAATGAAGTAATGGCTCTTTTACATTCGCAAATTTGCAGCCATCTTTTGCCAGTGCTATCCATAAAAAATAGTCTTGAGTGTTAAGCATATTAGTTAAATACCTATGCCCACGTGCAAATACACTATACCTAATAGCAACCGTAGGATGGTTTATAGGGCAACGACGCGAAAAAGCGCAAATTAATTTAGAATGAGTAAGAGGTAACCTACGTATACCAGCTCTGTTACCTTGTTCGTCTACTTCCCACAAAGCAGAGCCAAGCACATCAACATCTTGATGCTTATTTAGTAAAGTAACTTGTTTTTCAAAACGGTGAGGTACGCAAATATCATCGGCATCCATTCTAAAAAAGTATTCTGGATTTAGTGGCAAGGTTGAGTCGATAATATAGTTCATGCATGTGCTTAACCCTTTATTTTTTAGGCCATGCACTAGCGCTAAATTTGGGTGTTGTTTTTCTATTTTAGTTAAGTAAATAGCAATATCGTCTGCTACTTCACCATCGAGCACGATCATAAATAAATCAGCAGGTAAAGTTTGGTTTAAAACACTCTCAACTGCTTGTTTTACCCACTCTAGCCGGTCGTTGATATAAACAGACATACCACAAACAACACTTACGCTACTTGCAATTGGATAAGTAGACTGCAATATAAACTGATTATTAGTTGCCGAAATTGGGATCATACTCTCTCTATAAAAAGATAAAACAACTCAAACAAACAGTCATTTACAAACTAGAAGCAATTCTAGCTTACTTTAATTAAGCACACAAAAAAACATAACGAATAATAACGCTAGTTTTACTTTTTATTAACTACCTAAAAGGCTTAATCGCAAAATTTTCACGTCTACGGGTTAAATTAGGATTATATGCAGGGTCGTTAGCAATAAAATCACACCACGTAGTTTGCAAATAATTAAGCTCAGCATTAAAGCGCCGCACTTTTTCAGGCGTATCTTCGTGCCCGCGCGATACAGACTCATGATGGTACAAAATAGCTTCTGCACAGTATAAGTTTCGTCTACCTAACTGCAGTACTTTTAAACATAAATCAACATCGTTAAACGCAATGGCCAACTTCTCAGCGTTAAGGCCCCCAACGGCCCAGAAATCATCTGCTTTTATAAGTAAACACGCAGCAGTTACCGCACTATAATTTTGAGTAGCAACTAAGCGATTCATATAACCAAAATGATCATCAGGAAAGTACTTATGCCCATGCCCTGCACCGCCACCATAGCCCAATACAACTCCCGCGTGCTGAATACGATTATCTGAATACAAAAGCTTTGCACCCACACAACCTATATCATCTCGCATAACATGGCTAACCATGTTTAACAGCCAATCAGGTTCAATAACTTCAATATCGTTATTTACTAATGCCAATACCTCGCCCGAGGCTTTTTTAGCTGCAAAATTATTTATAGCCGAGTAATTAAATTCGGCGGCGTAATTAAACACCTTAATTTTTGAATGCTTGCTTAACTCATTAAAATATTTAAGGCACTTTGGGTCATCAGAGCCATTATCAATAAGTAATATTTCATAATTGCTATAAGTTGTTTTACTTAATATTGACTCAACACACGCTTTTACCAGATCCAAGCCGTTACGCGTAGGTATAATTATTGACACCAGCGGCTGTGTATTTAGATGCCACCGTAAATATACACTGGGTAAATTAGAGGGAATGGCACTCGCAAATGGCGCATATAAAGCACTTAATTGATGTGTAGCATTACTAAATTTAGGTAAGTTGGATGGGCGAGAAAGCAACACTTGAGCTATATGCTCAACATTTATGTTAGGGTTGTTTATATAACTAGTACACATAAATACACTTAACATAAACTCGTTAAGGGGTAGCTTTATAACATTAAAGTCATTTAAGTTTTTAACCCAAATACCCGAGCTAACATAGCCATTAGTTAGCTGTAAGTCAGGATTCCAACTGGGTTTAAAATCGGCAAACTCTCTTTTTTTATCCTTTGCGTTTAAAGAGTCGGTATCAACATAAGCAAGCTTAGCTGAGCTTGATAACTCGGTTGCTAACACAAACCCTAAATACGGGTGCAATACATCACCAGCGTTAACAAAAAAGAATGGGGGATTAACCACCTCACGGGGTAAGCATTCAGCGCTTAGGCTTGTAACAACTCTAAAATTTAAAACGCTGTTTAGCGCTAAAAATTCATTTATTTCAACTCGATTATTTACCTTACAATATACAACTACATTTAAAAATGCGGCATGCTGCTCATTAATACTATTAAATGTAGCCAATAAATTACTAGGGCTATAATCGGCAACGCATACAATTAACGAACAATCACTATTGGTGACTTCTGCAAAGTGCTTAACTTGCCTAGCAAGGTAGCAATTGTGCTCGTTAATATAGTCATCGTAAGAGCGCTTAAGCTCATCAAGTGTTTGTAGCTGATATAACAAACCACTTTTATGCAAGTTACGACTATACGCAGCCACCAGCTTGGGATTCTGCTTTACTTTGTCAACAAAGCTCTGAGGCAAAATACTTAAAAGACCTTTGATTATTTTTACTGATGTTTTTCTAATTAACTGCACCTAGAAATCATCACGCTTAACTGTAGAGCTATCAATTTCACGCTCATAAATTTTTATCTTACTATTAATTAAAGGACCGTTGGGCCTTAACTTCTGTGCCCTTTTCATAAATAAGTATGCTAAACCTATATCTTTGTTCGTCTCTGCTATAAACGCTAATTCCTTTAGAATATCAACATCAGAAATAGACTCAGCTAAACCAAGTTTGAGCCTCAATCTATTTATATCATCAGGTGCAGATTGATTAATTGGTAGTTGTTCAGGCTCTATAGCTTTACCAAATAAACGCTTTATAAAATTTAAAGACTTCGTTTTGAACATATATTTATCCGATACTTCAGAAAGCTGATACTTCTTAATAAAAACTTGCCCATACTTGTCATTAAAACAGGGCTGATAACTTGAAAGATAAAGTGCATAGCAAATAGACTTATATACCTCAGGCGCTTGATTATTAATATACTCAGCCACTTTAGTAAACTCTGATACATCTAAATTTTGCTCTCTATAGTCTTTTTGATCAGTTGAGCTAACTTCATTTAGTAAACTCTCAAAACCATAAACAGAAAACTTAGAACAAAAACTACCTAAGGCATCAATAGCATGACTTCTGTATAACTCATAGTTATCAGGGTCTATAAGAGAAAAACTATTTGAGGAGCTTTTAAACGTTTGCAAAATTTTATCTACTTTCAAAGCTAAGTCAGGTGAGCAAAACTGGTTAATCCAGCGTTTAAACTCAAGTGCCTCAAAAGAGTAAGAGGTATTAATATTAGCTTTTCCCATTATGGGTGGCTCAATATTTAAAATACTATAAAAATCATTAATAATATTTCCGCCAACAAATGCCTTATTACTATATGAACGAAGTCTAAACCGACCTACCCCAAATTTACTTACTAGCTCATCCAGTTTATTTAAGTAAAGCTGTGGTAACTTAGGAAGAGATTTAATAGGGCTTATTTTGTGATGTCGCTTTACTGATTGATTATACAAAGATTCAAAGCTATCTAAAGGATTTCGAATATAGGCAATAAAATGTGCATCAGGTAGTACCTCTGTAATATCACTAACCCTTTCAAAAAAAAACTCAGAGCTTAATAACAATGTATGCAAACCACGCTTTTTACACTCAGCCAAAAGGGTCACTACCTTAGCATTGCTCACTACACGACCACTTGACGTGTTCTCATAAATACTATTTAAATTTCCTGAGCTAATTCCATTTATATCAGTGGTATGCTTTGGGTAATAAATGCCATTTTCAGCTAACCGTTTTGAGTCTCGTTGTAATGAAAACTGTATTGCTGACGTACCTGTTTTAGGAGGTCCTATATGTATAATTACTTTAATTGTCATCAATAAATTCCAAGTAGTAACTTAGCTGTGCTTTCAACTACCACTTAATTATGTACTAACTTGTTTTGTATAAAGCCTGCAACTCTTTAAGTATTGCTTAGCCACTTAACAAAAAATTATGCAAATATAAATTAATGCATTTAAATTAATTAATAATTTGTGCTTCATACTGAGATACTTTATGAGCAATCAGGTTACCACCAGGTCTAAACCTAGATGCTATTCTCATAAGTTCTAAGGATACGTTAAGGTCAACACCCTCAAAGGATATTGCAATATCTCTAAATTTATTTATCAAAGGCTCATCGATTATATTTAGATAATCAATACTCTTGATTCTTTTATGGAATGAGGAAAAAATCGAAGTCCCTTTAAGAACTTTATAATAAGTATCCACATCCTTTAATAACTCCTCATCAGTTATATCAAGAATTTCTAAAGCACTAATTTTTACGTCTTCACGTATTTTATTTAGCATACCAGCTAAATTACAATACTTTATAAACTCATCCAAACTACCATGGTAGCTTTTTAGGTGTGATTCAGGAACATCAAGATATGATAATTTAGCCTTTTTAGTTATGCCATCTCTGTTTTTCTTAACCCTCGAAGTCGATTCAGGGTTTTGCCTTAGTAATAATGCTAAATATTCACACTCAGAACGAACCATTCGGTGAAGTATGTAAGCATTTTGATTAATGTTAAAGCTTGGTGCAGCTAATTCTCTATGCTTACCTTTTTCAAAGGTATCTCCACTAGCATCTATATGAGAGGCATTATAGTTAGATTTGAGCAGAGGAACATGTAATGTAAACTTCCTCATATTTTCATAAGTACACCGGGTTATGATAGTTTTTACTTGGGGAGTAACATAATAACCCTTGTTAACAAAAGGAGCTGAAAACTCCTCTTCATCAACCTCCTGACAAGCCCAGTGAATTGACAATTTACTAGCAAAATAAAAAGAGTTAACAAACTGTTTTATATCCTTTTTAAAGCAAGTAGGATAAAAAAACTCATCAGCATCCACACTTAAACAATGAGTAATACTTGGGTCTTTAAATGCCTCATTTGCTAAAAAACTAAAAGATAGCCGTTGCATATTTGGGTTTATCCCGGTTTTATCAGCGTCTTTATCTATCCAGTCAGTAATAAAGTATTCTACATTGTCATATTTTGAACTTATTAGATCCAAAACCTCTATAGTTTTGTCTGTAGTACGATTTATAGCTAAATAAATTTTTTTAAAACCGAAATACTGATAATGGTGTACCCACTCATGAATATAGGCCGATTCATCTTTGATAACAGCGATAACAGCAACATCTTTGCATATAGCAGCCTCTTGTTGCGTATTTTTAAAAAGTGATGAGACTTTTTTTAAACTCATAATGGCTCACTTATCTAACATTACTTTAATTATAGTTTTTATAGCGTGATTAGCTAAATCCTCATTCCACTCATCAGAAGCTTTCTCGTTATAAAAGTCAAAAGACTCTGAAAATATACTTTCATTTTCACTACTTATTTTAAACCGTTGGTTAAGCGCAACATTAGAGGCTCTAAAATTAGAATAAAAATCGATAGCCGTACTGCGCGCAGGGCGCATCACGTATGAGTCACCTAGTTCATTAATTATTTTTTGAAAAATAGCATCATTACGCTTAACGCCCATAGAGCGCAAAATGTGAGCGACTTTTACATGTAATATACCCAAACTTACATTAGCGTCATTCACATTTATATCGTTTTGAGAAAATGGAACTTTTAAAAAATCAAGAAAGTCACTCACTACACAATTATTTTTTAGCTCTAGCCTATCAAATACCTTAAAGGTAATATTTTCATCACCAAAAACATCTCCCCACATGGCAAAATGATCATAGTAATTTAAATACGAATTAGCATTTTTGTCTAAACTAGGAAATGCTTTATTATCGCCTTTAAAATAATGCCCTTCTGCTTCCCAGCTCTTAGCTCTTTGCTGATAGTGCGACAAAGCTTGTCGGTCTTGTCGCCTAATATAAATAAGGATTTTTATAGAAGAAAAGTGCGCGCCCAAAGAGGCTTTAAACTGCTCTAATTGCTCTTTATCATGTATCCATGAAAAACATTCTGAGGACATTACAACACGTTTACCGGTACACTTTTTTAAATTTATAGCCAGCTGCTCTTTTATAAAAACAGATCCATTCTTAATTTTTGAATGATCAAAATAATAAGTTTGGTTTACTTGAACTGCACTTTTACCATTTTCAATAAAAAATGGAGTCACACTATTTTTTTTTAAAAAGCGCTGATTATTGTACATCCAGCTTTGAACTGTCGATGTACCGGTTTTGTGCGCCCCAATATGTAACGTTAACTCTCGCATTGCTTGGTCTCCGGCAACGATAAATTATATTCGTAAAAATTAAATACTATAAAACAGTCGCTAAGCATTTATCTAAATTATTAATAGAGACTTTCCATTCAATGGAGTTATTTTTTTGAAATATATTATTAGTTGAAGTGTTGTAGCCATATGTTTTATGCCCACATATTAAATCTGTATTAACTTGATGGTTAATACCAGGGTTTATTTTCATAATCGGTAAACAAGTAATGCCTAAAGTTTTTGCAGGGTTGGGTATAAAAAAGGAATTTTGCAAACCAGAGCCAGGACTACCAGCAATAAAATTGGTGGTTGAAAGTGCCTTCTGCATATCAATTTGAGAAAGATCCTCGGGCACTATAATTTCAAACCCTATTGAGCGAAAGTAAGACTCAACTTCATCCTCATTCAGTAGTATTCGGCCTTGTATCGGCGCCTTTACCGCACGTCGACTCAAGTAAACTCGCTTGTTACTAACAATGCTATTTTTATTCTCGTAACCTGCCATCATTTTATTTAAATGTAACCAAACTAAACGAGCTTCATCTGTCAGGTAGCAGTTGCCATCACTAATAGAAATACCTGACTCAGGAATAATTATATGCTCAAACGTTGTTGGCTTTTTAATAAAAACAATATTGTCGCGGTTTATACCTAACACGGCTAAATACTGCATCATATTAGAGTTCAAAAAAGCATTTTTTTGCTGCTCATTAAAATTTTCAAATACGTGGTATACAAATTTAGTATTTTTATTTACTAAGCTAGGCTTTTTTAATGCAAGCCAAAAACGCGTGACTCCCTCCTGAATAAAATGCCCATAATGAGGGTTTAGCATGCCCATGTAGTAATAGTTACCTTTCATATGCTCACTAGGAAAAGCGGCCTTGAAAGGATAAACAGGCAACTCAGAATGGTCTTTGTAGCCTTTTAATACTGGTTTGTAATGGTCAGCTATTAAAATTGGGTTTAAATGTTTGTCATAAGCCCAGTGTTCAAAAAAATAGCTTTTAGGAATATGGTGTGTTTCTTTGTAGGGTAAAAAAAGTGGATTCTCTTCAATACAGTAAGTTGGAGAAAATTTAGTAAACTGCGAGTTATATAAACGCGTTTCAGAGATATCGCTTCCGCATATAAAGTTAATATGATTTTTCAGCGCTAAGCTATAATCTAACCGTGTGCTTATACGTTTTTTTACAGGATCCCAATAATCGTTTTTCATAGGTTTAGATCCACGTATACCTTGCTGTAAGGCGCTCTTTATCGTGTGTAAAAGCATTTCGTACCACTTTAGTTTCTATGCGTTGTTTTACGTTTTTAGCATGCTGCTCTTTGTAGTCTAAAGAATTTAGGTACTTTATAAGCTCTTCTCGCTGCTGTTTATTGCTACTTACACGGTCAAAGTGTCGCAGCATAGGCGCAATTTCTAGCCGAATAGATTCATTAACCTTACTCTGTAGGCTATTGCTAGCGTCAATGTTAAGGCCAATAACTTTAAAAAATAGACTTACAAAATTTTGCTTATCTTTATCGTAATCCATCAAAAATACATTTTCATCGCCAATGTGTTTTGCCCAATTATCAACTAATAATGGCATTCTTATTTGGGCCAATTCTCTTTCGCAAAACTTAAACATATCTTCGTTGTCAGGGATACCCCAATTGACTTTAACGGCTTGTAAAAAAGCAGAAATTAAGTAATCAGTGTAATTTCTCACCGCAACTATAACTTTTACTTCAATACCTTCGCTTTTTGCCTCATTAAGCATATTTGCAATATGCTGCGGGTTATCCCTAATTAAAAACTCACTAGATACAACCGTACTACTGTCTCTGTTTTTAGCAAAACTTAAAAGCGACTTCCAATTTTGTTGGTAATTCTCAAGCGAAAAACCAGGGTGGTTAGAAGCAAAGTAGTTGCTCGCGCCACCAAATAAACCAAATGGCGAAAAGCATGCTTGTAAATTGTTATCAGTAGAAAGTTTAAAGCCAATATTTTGAATTGCACTCGTTGCTGTTTTCCCTATACCAGGGTGAAATATTATTGTTTTGGGTTGATTTAAATTTATATTCATATAGTTGTCTATTCACCTAAAAACGGGAAGCGCCCAAAGCTACTTATCAGTGGTCCCCATTTTAAAATATGTTGTTCGTTTAATTCATTGCTACCACTAAATGGATTATCCCATCCTGCAGCATGCCATTTATCTAATGGATTAAGAATATGCAAATTTTGTAAGCCAAAGTCACCTGGTATTTGTGCATCGGCCACGGCATTGTCGCCAACATGTATAAAACTTTGCCCTTCGGGTAGGCTTTGCTTTATATGTTGCCACAATTGGCCATTGTCTTTGCGTTTACCTAAATCGCTCGAAACCAGTAAATCAAAGCCCACACTAATACCTACTTTAGCCAGCATAAGTGCCACTTGTTCTTTTGTATAATAGGTATCTGATGCAACTGTTACTTGTTTGCCAGCTAAAATAAGCTCGTTAAAAATATCAACCATTTCATCTTTTGGTAAAATCATGTGTAGGTCATAAGCAAACTCTTGCTCTGCGTAACTATGGGCTTGCTCACTGTTCCAGCCCAGTTGCTCGCTTAAGTAGCTGTACGTTTCAAAAATACTTACATCACCTATAAAGTTTTTAGCTTTGCGTACCTCAAACTCTGCGATATTACGGGATTTAACAAATTCATGCGCATTACTTACAACACCACTTTCAACCAACGCTTTACCTAATAACAACTTAGCGTAATCTGGCGCGTGGTATTCACGCCTTACTAAAGTATCAAATACATCAAAGCTTATATGCTCAAAATTATTCAGCTGATTTTTAAGCCCTTCGGCAGTATTAACATACTGCGCCAAAATATAGCTTGTATCGTGTGTAAGTTGGCCTGTTTTAGGATAGTAAAAAAGCTGCTTGTAGCCATTTTTTTCAACAAGTAGCCCAAGCATACGCTCAAGCGCATGCAGCTGTGAGCCATCGTTAGGTAAAGGCTCACCAGGGAAATCATCGTACTTATACTCTTTATTTAAAAGCTGCTTTAGCGCCTCAGGCCTTGCCCAAAACATACCGCCGGCAGGGTAAGCTAAAAAATCATCTTTTAATTTAATATTCCACTCTTTAGTAAACTTTTGCGCAGCGGGTTTATTTTTAAGCCAGTGGTTTACCCAATCAGGCATCATCCAAAACGAAGTGGGGTAATATATGCCGCTTTTAGGATTATCGTTAAAATGATTAAGCACTTGCTTAATAACGTGCTGGTCATTTAATAAGTACTCACCCAAGTAATCAGCCCACTGGGTTTGCGCACGGCCAGAATAAAGTGATTTTTTAGAATGCATATGGCAAAACAAATCGTACTTTTGTAACTCACTTGCAAACTCAACAAGCATAGGGCCAAAGTTTCGCCCATGGTTAGGCACTACCTTTACTAAAACCTTATTTACCTTTGAACACGCTTTAAAATCGTGTATTGCTTTTTTAGCAAGCTCATCACTAGCTACACTCACAAAAACATCGACCGGCTGCGTAAATTTAGCTAAAGCATCACAGTAGTAATCAATAAACTCGCCATAAAACACATGAAAACACATCGCTAATTTAAGTGATGTTGACTCACCATCAGCGGTGCTTTTTATTGCTTGTGGGTACCACTTTTGATTAGCCGGAAGCGATAAGCGACCTTCTTGCTGCCCATGATTTAAGTAATGCACTAGCGCATGCTCGCCCTGCAAGTAAATGTCCGTATTACACTTATAATATAACTCTGTATCAAAGTTAGGGCTTGGGTTTACACCGCTAAAATTACCTTTGTGTAAGTAATCTTCAAAAGCTTCAAGTTCACAGCTAAACGTTCTAAGCTGTTTATTGCTATACCAAGCATAATCAAAAAAGCCTGCTGCTTTTGCTTTTTCAAGTAAGTAAGCCGTTTCTTTATCGCTATAACTTTTTTTATTATTATTTAACTTTATATACTCACGGTGCTGTAATTTTGCATTAACTCGCTGAGCTAACTTAAGGAGTTGCGGCTGACTTTTTACAAAGTTAAACAGTACAGGCATATGTGTTTTTATTGTTTTTTTATTAATCATTATGCTAAACCAAAAAACTGTAGGGCATTAACGGTACCGTTACCTGTAACGTCGTCATCAATGTCAAAAATGTGCGTCGTGCATTTAGGGATCATATTTGGTTTACCCATATAGCTATTTAGTAATAATTCTAACTCATGGCTTGTAAATACTAATTGATGCTTACCAGTATGAAAACAATAATTAAGCGCACCAGCCATTACTTGCTCAAGTTCATAAAAATAACGCTGTGATGCAACTTTTCGCCCGTAGTAAAAATCGAATTTAGACTGATCAAAAGTATTCAGTTTAATATCTCTAAACTGGCCATTAGGTGCAGTTAACAGTGATTCTAAAAACATTGAGCGGTCGAGCGGTAAGTAACCTTCACCAATTTTAACACCTTCTTTTAAATACCCACGCATAGTTACTTTATTATCATCAACACTATACTCACCAGGTTTCGACGCTATTAAATAGTGGCCATAGGTATCTTTGTTTAGCAATATAGAAAGTAACGCCTGA
Source organism: Pseudoalteromonas sp. SG45-3 (assembly GCF_014164075.1). NCBI lineage: Bacteria > Pseudomonadati > Pseudomonadota > Gammaproteobacteria > Alteromonadales > Pseudoalteromonadaceae > Pseudoalteromonas > Pseudoalteromonas sp. SG45-3. The sequence goes on from NZ_JACJEN010000004.1 coordinate 315,774, forward strand.
ATAGTACCTGAGTAGCCTAAATCCACTAAGTGGAGTGTTGACTGTTTATTTACTCCCATAGCCTCTAAATAAGCAAGATAAGCACACTTTGTAGGGGCTATTACTTTATCAATCGCTTTTTTATGGTTGGCTAACACTTCTATAATGCTTTTTTTATCAGCCGCTAATTCAACATGGCGGCTGCTAATTTCGTTACTAAAAATATCTTCTATTTCAGTGTTACTTAATAAAAAACGCGTACGCATTAAATCATAAAAGGAGCCTTTAAAATCGCCCTTGAGTGAATATGCATAGCTTTGGCTGTTGCCTAAGAGTAACTTAAATAAAAATGCGCGCGAGGCAAGTAAATAACAACTATATTGCTTTTTATTACTACCTGAAAGATACTGTTTAAATGCTTTTTCTAGCCAGTAACCTTCCCTGGCTAAAAAAAAGAGAGGTGTATTTTGAGTAGTATTTTCAACCAACTGTTGAGAAAAAAAACTTAATGTCGGCCCCATAAAGGTTGAACCAAAAGCTGTAAAACGCGCTGCTGATGTTTGGTTTTTTGTAAAACTTTCCATTTTATTAATACCATCCTGTGATGAATAAAATACGTATTAAGCTTAATATCCTAAAGAACATTTAAATATTATTAACGCCTTCTTATATTTATACATGAGGCATTTTTTAATATAAAAACCTTTTAGCCAACCCACTAAATTTATAATTAAGGGAACAAAAGATCGCTCTGATTACAACGCTTTGTATAAAGCGAAATATCCTCAGCGTAGAGCTTTTTGACCAGCTGGATTAATTCATCATTATAGAGCGCTTTGTGGCTCGGACATTTTCCTGCTCGCTTTAAAACAGCAATGTCAAAGGCAGAAGTCTTACTGTAATCACTATTATTTAGCATTTCAAATTTATCAGTGCCGTGCCCTGTTAAACTGCGAGCATCCACTACATCCAAATCTATTTTATCTTTTAGTGTAGTTATCGCTTTTTCAAAATGTTCAAGTGCAAAGTAGTCATCGTATTCTTTATAAAGTAAAAATAAGCTTTGTGGTTTCCAATGTATATTGGCGCCTTTCATAGGCGGTACAGCAAGTGACTTAACAAATTGCTCAAAAGTTAAATCATCAAGGTTAACCTCACGCTTTAGTAAATCGCGGTACTGCCAAGCGTCAGGTTCTTTAGCTACAAACTTATCTAAAAACACACTTGCTAAACGTCTAAATGGGCAGCGTAATACAACAAATTTATAGTGTGCAGTCGCTGCTTCTTTTAAAGTAGGCTTAAACGTTTGGTTATTTTGGTGTATCCAATTACCCTGCTCAATACCATCAATGGTTCCATTAGCAATTGCTACAGATAGTCGTAATGTAGAACAACCATTTTTGGGAATGAAACTATAAATAGCGTTACTATTAAACACCTGCATAGCGTAGTTCATACCAAACTGATGTTGTCCATTCTGGTTTAAATTAGTAAAGCTGTTTGCACTGAAATTAAGCATACACAATTATTTTCCTTTTTGATAAGTACAAAGGTATAACAGGAGAGTAAACTTTAAGCTGAGACTTACGGATTTTATAAACTTCTCCCAAGCTTTTCAAACTCTGTAGTGGTCAATAAAATTTGGCCACAGTTTTAGAATCTTGATATCTAACCTCAGATTCATTTGGCGCTAAACCGGCATTATAATGATGCGGCCTAACGTTGTTGTAATATCCGTTGATATAATCACTAACGCTATATTTAGCATCTATAAAATTTCCATATCCAACCTTTGGCATCCATTCCGTTTTAAAGCTTCTAAAAAATCGCTCCATTGGTGCATTATCCCAACAGTTTCCACGCCTACTCATACTTTGTTTGATTTTATAGCGCCATAAACGTTGGCGATATTTTAAACTTGTATAATGACTACCCTGGTCTGAATGAAACATCAGTCCTGTCGGTTTTCCTCTGCTTTCATACGCGAGTTCAAGCGCTTTTAGCGTTAAATTAGTATCTGGCGACAACGACATGGCCCAGCCAACGACTTTACGTGCAAATAAATCAATAACAACGGCTAAATAAGCCCAGCGATTACCTACCCAAATATACGTCACATCACCGCACCACACGGTATCTGGCTCAACAACATCAAATTGTCTATCAAGCAGATTTGGAATTTCAAGGTGCTCATTACCGCCGCGTTTATATGAATGTTGAGGTACTTGGCAGCTTTCAAGCTTTAATTTAACCATTAGCTTAGCAGTACGATAACGACTCAATTCAAAATCATTGTTCGTTGCTATTGCCGCGATTGTCCGCGCCCCAGCTGAGCCGCCGCTCATTGCATGTATTGCTCTAACTTCAGCCTCTAGCCTTATTTGTTCTGGTGTCGGCGTTGTATCCCTTATAGCCCAATATTTATAGCTGCTACGATGCACATTGAATACGTTACACAGCACGCTAATTGGGTAACGCTCTCGTTGATTTAGTTTCTCAATTAACGAGAATTGTTCAGGGAGTCGGACATCAAGAGAGCGGTAGCCTTTTTTAATATATCCTTTTCTAATTCGATGCGTTGGATTTGCTTTTTAAGTTCGCGGATTTCAATTTGTTCGGGCGTCATTGGCGAAGCAGATGGTGTCTGGCCACTTCGCTCTTGCTTTAATTGAGTAACCCACTTACTGACGGTTGATTTACCCACCCCCATTGCATTGGCTGCTTCTTCTTGAGTATAACTTTGGTCAACTACAAGCTGAGCTGTTTCTAATTTTATTGCTGCAGAATACGATGCGCGTTTTAATTTCGTCATTTTTTCACCCAAATTTGTATGCTTATCAGCATAACATTTCTTTCTTAATGGGTGGCTAAAATCACTGTACCACTACA